>JAJZDA010000015.1 GCA_021851525.1 Actinomycetes bacterium
CCGCCCAGCAGCCCGCGCGCGCGCCCACGGCGCCGGTTCCGTTCACGCGCACGTGACGTGCTCATCGGCGGGAGAGTTTATGCTGGGAACCAATAGGAAATCCAGTGGCAAAGGAGCCGGTGCATTGACTGCGACCGAGGACCGTTTGTCGATCGACGAGCTGTGCATCGACACAATCCGCACGCTCTCGATCGACGCCGTGCAGAGGGCCAACCAGGGCCATCCTGGGGCGCCGATGGGGCTCGCTCCGGTCGCGTACACGCTCTACACGCGGCTTATGCGTCACAACCCGGCGGACCCCGGCTGGATCGACCGTGACCGCTTCATCCTCTCCGCGGGTCACGCCTCGATGCTGCTCTACGCGAGCCTCTTCCTCGCCGGCTACCCGATGACGCTCGAGGACCTCGAGCACTTCCGGGAGCTCGGCTGGCCCACCGCCGGGCATCCGGAGCGGGGCGAGTCGCCGGGGATCGAGGCCACCACCGGTCCGCTCGGCCAGGGACTCTCGATGGCCGTCGGCCTGGCGCTCGCCGAGCAGCTGCTGGCGCAGCGCTTCAACGTCGGCGCCCACAACGTCGTCGACCATCACACCTGGGTGATCGCCTCCGACGGGGACATCCAGGAGGGCGTCACCTCGGAGGCCTGCTCGCTGGCCGGGCACCTCGGCCTGGGCAAGCTGATCGTGTTCTACGACGACAACAAGATCCAGCTGGCGAGCCCCACGGCGCTGGTCTTCTCCGAGGATGTGGCGGCTCGCTACGAGGCGTACGGCTGGCACGTGCAGGATCTTGGTGAGGACCTCTCCCCGGACCGCCTGGAGGAGGCCGCCAACCGTGCGCGCGATGTCGCCGACCGCCCCTCGCTGATCATCTGCCGCACGCACATCGGCTATGGCAGCCCCAACAAGCAGGATTCGACCAAGGCCCACGGCTCGCCGCTCGGTGAGGATGAGGTGCGGCTCACCAAGCAGGCCTACGGCTGGGACCCTGGCAAGCACTTCTACGTGCCCGAGCAGGCGCTCACGCACTGGCGCGAGGCGACCGCGCGCCGCGCCGCCGCGCAGGCCGAGTGGGAGCAGCGCTTCGCCGCCTACCGCGAGGCCCAGCCGCAGCTGGCGGCAGAGCTCGAGCGGATCGTCGGCATGCACGGCGCGCCTGAGGGCTGGGATCAGAACCCGCCCCGCTTTGATCCGGAGAGCGACAAGCCGCTCGCCACCCGCGCCGCGTCGGGCAAGGCGATCCAGTGGGTCGCCGCCGGCGTGCCGGAGCTGGTCGGCGGCTCCGCTGACCTGGCGAGCTCCAACAACACCGACATCATCGACGGCGGTGACGTCAAGCCCGGCGAGTTCGGCGGACGCAACCTGCACTTCGGTGTGCGCGAGCATGCGATGGGCGCGATCGTCAACGGCCTGGTGCTGCACGGGCTGCGCGGCTACGGCGGCACCTTCTTCACCTTCTCCGACTACATGCGCGGGGCCGTGCGGCTCTCGGCGCTGATGCACCTGCCGGCGGTCTGGGTGTGGACCCACGACTCGATCGGGCTCGGCTCCGACGGCCCGACCCATCAGGCCGTTGAGCACCTGCCGGCGCTGCGCGCGATGCCGAACCTCGCGGTGATCAGGCCGGCCGACGCCAACGAGACGGTGCTGGCCTGGCGTTACGCGGTAAACGCCTCAGACCACCCGTCGGCGCTGGTGCTATCGCGCCAGGATCTGCCGATCCTGCCGCCCGACAGCGTGCCCGCCGACGCGGTGGCGCGCGGCGCCTACGTGCTGGCCGGGCCCGGCGCCAGTGGCCCGCTGGCCACTGGCGACGCCACACCGCAGCTGATCATCCTCGCCACCGGCAGTGAGGTGCAGATCGCGCTGGACGCCTGGGCGGCGCTTGAGGCGGAGGGCATCAGCACGCGCGTGGTCAGCGCCCCGTGCCTGGACAACTTTGAGGCGCAGTCGGCTGAGTACCGCAACCAGATCCTGCCGCCGGCGGTGCGCGCCAGGGTCTCGATCGAGGCCGCGGTAACGCAGGGCTGGCACCGCTGGGTGGGGGAGCTGGGTGAGGCCATCGGCATGGAGGGCTTCGGCGCCTCCGGCACCGCTGAGGCGCTGTATGAGCACTTCGGCCTAACCGCGCAGCGGCTCGCGGAGGCGGGTCGCGCGGCGGTCAAGCGCGCAGCGGCCGTATAGAGCTAACTGAAAGGACTGAGGCGATGAGCACCCTGGCTGACGTGAACCCACGACTGAAGGCACTCACCGACGCCGGTGTCAGCGTCTGGCTTGACCAGCTGGGCCGCTCGCTGCTGGCCGGTGGCGAGCTGCGCCGGATGGTCGAGCAGGAGAGCCTGCGCGGCGTCACCTCCAACCCCTCGATCTTCGAAAAGTCGATCCTCGGGACCGGTGACTACCAGGATGCGATCGCGGAGCTGGCCGGGGCCGGACACAGCGCCAAGGAGATCTACGACACGCTGGTGATCGCCGACGTGCAGGGTGCCGCTGACGTGCTGGCGGTGGTGCACGAGCAGACCGGCGGACGCGACGGATTCGTCTCACTGGAGGTCGCACCTGACCTGGCGCGAGACGGCGAGGGCACGCTGGCCTCCGCCCGCAGCTACTGGAAGGCCGTGGACCGCCCCAACCTGATGATCAAGATTCCCGGCACGCCGGAGGGCGTGAGCGCGATTGAGCAGGCGATCTACGAGGGCATCAACGTCAACGTCACGCTGCTCTTCTCAGTCGACGCCTACGCCGCCGTCGCGGACGCCTACATCCGCGGGCTCGAGCGCCGCCACGCCGAGGGCCGGTCGCTTGCGGTGAACTCGGTGGCGTCGTTCTTCGTGTCCCGGGTGGACAGCCTCGTGGACAAGCAGCTGGAGGCGCTGGGAGGCGACGCCGCGCGCCTGGCGGGAAGCGCCGCGTTGGCCAACGCGCGCGCCGCCTACCTGCGATTCATGGAGATCTTCAGCGGCGAGCGCTGGGAGCGGCTGGCGGCCGCCGGCGCAGCCGTGCAGCGGCCGCTGTGGGCCTCAACCGGCGTCAAGAACCCGGCCTATCCGGACACGCTCTACGTCGATCAGCTGATCGCGCCGTACACGGTCAACACGATGCCGCTGGCGACGCTGCAGGCGGTGGCGGATCACGGCACCGTCCCGGGCGCCACCGGCCGCGAGGACCCCAGTGCCGCGCTGGCGGCGCTGGCCGCTGCGGGGATCGACATGCACGCGGTCACGGATCAGCTGCTGGACGAGGGCATCAAGCTGTTCGTCGATGCGATGGACGCGCTGCTCAGCGGCATCGACGAGCGTCGCCAGGCGGTGCTCACCGGCCGTCCGCCGGCGATCGACGCGAGCCTGCCGGCGGCGTTCGAGGCCGCCGAGACGGAGCGCATCAGGCGCGCTGTGGCGGAGAAAGTGGCGCAGCGCATCTGGCAGCGCGACCCGGCGCTGTGGGGCGGGCCGGGCGTACCGGAGATTGAGGACCGGCTCGGCTGGCTGAACGTCCGCGAGACGATGCTCGCGCAGCTGCCGCAGCTGGAGACGCTGCGCGCCGAGCTCATCGCCGAGGGCTACACAGACGCGCTGCTGCTGGGGATGGGCGGCTCCTCGCTGGGACCTGAGGTGATCCGGCTCTCCTTCGGGCAGCAGGCCGGGGGCCTGAAGCTCACGGTGCTGGACTCCACGCACCCGGACGCCGTGCTGGCCGTCGGTGAGGCGCTCGACCTCGAGCACACGGTCTTCATCGTCTCCTCCAAGTCAGGCGGGACGATCGAGACGCTCTCCCACTACCGCCACTTCAGGGCGCTGGCGGGGCCACAGCAGTTCATCGTCGTCACGGACCCCGGCAGCCCGCTGGAGCAGCTGGCCAAGGACGACGGCCTGCGGCGCACGTTCCTGAACCCGGCGGACATCGGCGGGCGCTACTCCGTGCTGTCGTTCTTCGGGCTGGTCCCGGCGGCGCTCGCCGGGGTTCCGCTGCAGGCGCTGCTCGCCACCGCGCAGGCCGGTGAGGAGGCCTGCTCGCACTTCGCCGCAGCCGACGAGAACTCCGGCCTGTGGCTGGGAGCGACGATCGGTGAGCTGGCCCGCCAGGGACGCGACAAGCTCACCTTCCTGGTCTCCAGCCCGATCGACAGCTTCGGGCTGTGGGTTGAGCAGCTGGTGGCCGAGTCGACCGGCAAGCAGGGCAAGGGCATCCTGCCGGTCGCCGATGAGCCGCTGGTCGACCCCTCGGCCTATGGGGATGACCGCGTCTTCGTCTACCTGCGCAACACTGACTCACCGGACGCGAAGCTCGACGCCGCGGTGGACGCGCTCACCGCCGCCGGGCACCCGACCCTGACCGTCAGCACGCACGACGCCACGGACCTCGGCCGCCTGTTCTTCATCGCTGAGTTCGCGGTTGCGGTCGCAGGCTGGGTGCTGGAGATCAACCCCTTCGACCAGCCCAACGTGCAGGAGGCGAAGGACAACACCAAGCGGGTGCTGGACTCCGGCAGCGTGCCGCAGCTGCAGGCCGCCGACGACGCGGCGCTGCGCGCGCTGATCGGCGACGCCAAACCGCCGCACTATGTGGCGATCCTCGGCTACCTGCCGACCCACGGGCCCCACAGCGACGGGATTGACGCGGCGATCAGTGAGCTGCGCCGGCTGATCATCGAGCGCACCGGCGTGGCCACCACCTGGGGCTACGGCCCGCGCTTCCAGCATTCCACCGGCCAGGAGCACAAGGGCGGTGCGCCCAACGGCCGCTTCCTGCAGCTCGTCAACCGGCCGGTCGGTGAGGCGCAGATCCCCGGCGAGCCGTATGACTTCGCGACGCTGATCGACGCCGCCTCGGCCGGTGATCTGCAGACCCTGCGCGCGCACGAGCTGCCGGCCGAGCGGGTCATCCTCGAGGGTGAGCCGGCGCAGGCGATCCGCAGGCTGACAGAGCGTCTCGCCGGACTGCTGGAGGGCTGAGAGCTGAACACCGTGGACCTGGAGCGCCTGGCGCTCGAAAACCCGCTGATCGATGGGCTCGAGCGGCTGCCGGTGCGCTCGACAGTGCTGGTGATCTTCGGCGCGATGGGGGACCTCGCCAGCCGCAAGCTGCTGCCGGCGATCTACAACCTCGCGCACGAGGGGTCGCTGCCGGAGCGCATCGAACTGATCGGGATCTCCCGCGGCGAGAGCAGCGATGAGCGCTTCCGCCAGCACATGCGGGAGTCGGTCGACCGCTTCTCCCGCAGGCGCCCGAACGTCGACGTGCTCGACGGGCTGCTGGAGAACGTGCGCTACGTCTCCGGATCGTTTGACGACCCGGACCTCTACTCCCGGCTGCGGGAGGTGCTGGAGGCGATCGACGCGGACTTCGGGGGTCCGGTGAACCGCGTCTTCTACCTCTCCACGGCGCCGGAGTTCTTCCCGGTGATCACCACCGCGCTGGGCGAGGCGGGCCTGAACGTCGCCGAGGACGCGGACGTGC
The DNA here is from genome assembly GCA_021851525.1 of Actinomycetes bacterium. Lineage (GTDB taxonomy): Bacteria > Actinomycetota > Thermoleophilia > Solirubrobacterales > Solirubrobacteraceae > Palsa-465. The sequence goes on from JAJZDA010000015.1 coordinate 5,456, forward strand.
GCGTGGTGATCGAGAAGCCGATCGGCTACGACCTGGCGTCCGCGCGCATCCAGAACGAGGCGGCGCTGCGCCACTTCGATGAGTCGCAGATCTTCCGCATCGACCATTACCTCGGCAAGGAGACGGTCCAGAACGTGATGGCGCTGCGTTTCGCCAACGCGCTGTTTGAGCCGTTCTGGAACCGCAACTTCGTGGACCACGTGCAGATCACCGCCGCCGAGGACATCGGCGTCGGCACCCGCGCCGGCTACTACGAGGGCTCGGGGGCGCTGCGTGACCTGGTCCAGAACCACATGCTGCAGCTGCTGGCGCTGCTGACGATGGAGCCGCCCACCGCGTTTGAGGCCAACCGCCTGCGCGATGAGAAGGTCAAGGTGCTGGAGGCGATCGTGCCGCCACGCCTGGACGAGGTCGCCTCGATGGCGGTCCGCGCACAGTACGCGCCAGGTGTCGTGTCCGGGGTGGAGTGCGCCGGCTACCTGGAGGAGCCGGGGGTGGCGGAGCGCTCGCGCACCGAGACCTATGCGGCGCTGAAGCTCTACGTCTCCAACTGGCGCTGGGCGGGGGTGCCGTTCTACCTGCGCACCGGCAAGCGGCTGGCGCGCAAGCTCACGGAGATCGCCGTGACCCTGCGGCCGGTTCCGCACCTCGCCTTCAACACGACCGGCAACTCCGGGGTGCAGCCCAACCAGGTGGTGCTCACCGTTCAGCCGGATGAGGGCGTCTCCGTCTCGCTGGGCGCGAAGATCCCGGGCACGAAGATGGCGATCCGCCCGGTGAACATGGAGTTCCACTACGGCACCTCGTTCATGTCGGAGTCGCCGGAGGCGTATGAGCGGCTGATCATGGACGCGATGCGCGGCGACGCGACGCTCTTCACCCGCAACGACGAGGTCGAGGCGCTGTGGGCGATCATCGACCCGATCCTCGCTGCCTGGCGCGCCGACGAGAGCTCACCGATCCCGCAGTACGCGGCAGGCTCGGCCGGTCCCAACGCCGCAGACGAGCTGCTCGACGGCTGCGCCTGGCGAAGGCTGTGAGCGAAGCTCGCTGGGCTGAGAGCGGCACCTCGCCGGAGCGCATCGAGGCGGCGCTGCGTGAGCTGCTGCGTGAGCGCCACGCGGCCGACCAGTCGCTGGTCCCGGCGCGCGTCCTGAACCTGATCGTGATCGCCGACCGGGAGTGGCGCGGTGAGGTCGTCAACCGGCTCGAGCGCCTCGGGGAGTACCACCCGTCGCGCACGATCCTCTGCACCGTGGAGCCCGGGCGCACGAGCCTCGACGCCACCGCCACCGTGCACGGCGACAGCTCCGCCGACGGCCGTGTCGGGGTGCTGCGGGAGACCGTCGAGATCGAGGCCGGCCAGGAGCACATGAGCCGCATCGACACGATCATCGATCCGGTGATCGTGCACGAGCTGCCGACCGTGCTGTGGTCGCCCCACAGCCGTGACGAGGCGGTTGAGGCGCTGCTCGGGATGGTCGACGTGATCCTGATCGACACCGATGACCCCGTGAACTTCGACGGTCCCGGGGCGGCGCTGCGACGGGCAGCTGAGCTGCTGGAATCGGATGTCTACGTGGTGGACCTCTCGTGGCTGCGGACCGTGCCCTGGCGCGAGCGCCTGGCCGGTTGCTTTGAGAACCCCGGCAGGCGGCCCGCGCTGGAGACGCTCAAGCGCATCTACGTGCGTTACAACCCGGCGTCGGTTGTGTCCGCGATCCTGCTGGTCGGCTGGCTGGCCTCGCGCCTGGGATGGGATCCCGGAACGCTTGATCAGGCGCCCGGCGGCGCCTTCGTCGGCAGCGCCCGGCGGGCCGACGGCGCCCACGTCAGCCTCGAGTTCAGTCCCGTGCCGCTGGCCACCCGCGGCATCGCGGGCGTGACGGTCACCGGTGACGCGGGCTTCTCACTCTCCCTGGACCGGGGACCCGGCGGGCTGGCGGCGCGCGAGCAGCGCGCCGGCGCGCGCCCCAAGCAATGGCGGATGTTCGGCACCTCACGCGGTGAGGGCGGCATCCTTGGTGACGGCGTGCGGCAGGCCCTGCTGCGCGACGGCACCTACGGTCCTGCACTACGCGCAGCGAGGAGCTTCGCCCCATGAGCATTGAGATACAGGTAGTTGACAACCCCGCGCAGGTGTGTGCGCAGATGCTGTCCGCGGCGGCCGCCACCGGCGAGGATCTGGTCCTCACCGGCGGCTCCAGCCCGCAGCAGGCCTATGCGCTGGCGGCCACCGACTCACCGCAGTCCTGGGCCGGGGCGAAGCTCTGGTTCAGTGATGACCGCTGCGTCCCCGCCGACCATGAGCTCTCGAACTTCGGGATGGTCAAGCGCTCGCTGCTTGACCCGCTGACAGCCGCCGGGGTGGAGGTCGAGTACTGCCGCCGGATCCTCGGCGAGCGCGGCCCGGAGGAGGGGGCGCTGGAGTATGAGCGCGAGCTTGAGCATGTCGGCGGCGGCCCCGGCGCGATCCGCTTCGGCTTGGTGCTGCTGGGCGTGGGCTCCGACGCGCACATCTGCTCGATGTTCCCCGGTCAGGATTCGCTGCACGAGCGCTCGCGCCTGGCCGTCGGGGTGCCGGTCGCCGGGCTGGAGCCGTTCGTGCCGCGCGTGACGCTCACCTTCCCGGCGCTCAGCCGCGCCAACCGCGTGCTTGTGCTGGCCACCGGCGCGGGCAAGGCGGACGCCATCTGCGCCGCCTTCGCAGAGGACGCGCCCTCCACCCCGGAGGTGCCGGCGTCACTGCTCAAGGAGCACGTTGAGGAGATCATCGTGCTGCTCGACGACGAGGCCGCAAGCCGTCTATGACGGGGGTCATCGGCCTCGACGTCGGGGGCACGAAGATCGCGGCCACGCTGCTCGGTGAGGATGGGCTCGGTGAGCACGTGCAGCAGCCGACCAGGCTCGACAGCGCCGCGGCGCTGGTGGACCAGTTCGTTGAGCTGGTGGGGCAGGCCGCAGCAGGACGCCCCTACGCCGCCGTCGGGATCGGCGTGCCCTCGATTGTGCGCTTCGAGACCGGTGAGATCGCAGCCTCCACCAACATCCCGTTGAAGGGGATCGCGCTGCGCCGCCAGCTCGGCGAGCGCCTCGGTGTGCCTGTGTTCGTCGACAACGACGCCACCGTCGCGGCGCTCGCGGAGGCGCACGACGACCACTACCAACTGGTCTCACGCAACCTCGTGATGATCACCGTCGGCACCGGCATCGGCGGCGGGATCGTGATCGACGGGCACATCTTCCGCGGCGGCAGCGGCGGCGCCGGTGAGGTCGGCATGACCCTGATCGGGCTGCCGATCGACGGTGACGTCCCGTCGGCCACCGATCACTTCCCGCAGCCCGGCTCCCTGGAGGCACTGTCCGCAGGGCACGCGATCGACAGGGCCGCCGCGGCGGCGGCCGCAGCGTTCCCCGACTCGGCCCTGGGCCGGCTGGCGGCCTCGGGCCAGCGCGTGCTGGGCTCCGACGCGGTGCAGGCCGCGCGCGCCGGCGATCAGGTGGCGGCGCGCGTCGTGCGCTGTTGGGCACGTGCGCTCGGTGTCGGCATCGCCAACGCGGTCAACACCTTTGATCCCGACGAGGTCGTGATCGGCGGTGGCGCGATCGCCGCCGGGGAGCTGCTGATCGAACCCGCCAGGGAGATCGCTTACGGGTACACCCACCCGGGCCTGCGCGAGCGCTTGAGCGTGCGGTATGCCCGTTGGGGCGCTACCGCCGGGGTGCTCGGCGCCTGCCTGCTGGCGCGTGATGAGCTCGAGCGCTCCCGCTGAGCGGCGGCGGCCCGGCTGATGGCGATCGAGACCAACGAGCCGTCGCTGGTGATCGTTCGTCACGGCGCCACCGAGTGGAGCGACAACGGCCGTCACACCGGCCGTACTGACCTGCCGCTGCTGCCCAAGGGCCGCGCCCGCGCCTCCCAGCTGCGTGACATCCTCGGCGGCCTGGCCTTTGGGCGGGTGCTCTGCAGCCCGCTGCTGCGCGCGCGGGAGACCTGTGAGCTGGCCGGGTTCGGCGCGGACATGGAGATCGTCGAGGACCTGCGGGAGTGGGACTACGGTGACTACGAGGGGCTCACCAGCCCGCAGATCCGTGAGCGCGATCCCGACTGGAGCCTCTGGCGTGACGGCTGCCCCGGCGGCGAGCAACCTGCCCAGGTGGCTGAGCGCGCGGACCGCGTGATCGCCGCCGCGGTGGCGGTGGAGGGTGCGGCCGACACCATCTGCTTCGCCCACGGCCACCTGCTGCGCGTGCTCTCCGCCCGCTGGATCGGCCTGCCCGCCGCCGGCGGTGAGCGCCTCGCGCTGGCCCCGGCCGGCATCGCGCGCCTCGGTCACGAGCACGCCACGCGCGTGATCGACCGCTGGAACGTGACGATGCTCTGAGCTGCGGGGTCGGGCCTGGCGGGCCTGGGCCTGGGCCTGGCGGGCCTGGGCCTGGCGGGGTGTGGCGGGGTGTGGCGGGCCTGCCCGGGTGTCCTGCCCGGCCGGAGTGGGCGCGGGCCGCCCTGCCTGTCCGGAGTGGGCGCGGGCCGCCCTGCCTGTCCGGCGATTTTGTGGCCCTGAAGGGCGTCGTTTTCGCCGCGTGTGGGGGTGGGTGGGGGTGCGGCGATTTTGTGGCCTTCTGGGGGCCCCGTTTTCGCCGCGTGGTCGGATGCGTGCCTGTCCGGCGATTTTGTGGCCCTGTGCCGGGCCGCCTGCGACCCCGAGGCGCTGGGGGCTTCCCGAGGTTGACGGGACCGGAGAAGCGGCGCCGGACGCCGCGGGCTCTGATTCAGTTCTTGCCATGTCCATCTCTGCCATCTCCGTCACCGACCTACGCAAGGCGTATGGAGAGACCGAGGCGGTGCGCGGTGTCTCCTTTGAGGTCGCGCAGGGGGACGTGTTCTGTCTGCTTGGGCCAAACGGTGCGGGCAAGACCTCGATCGTGGAAATCCTCGAGGGCTACCGCACGCGCACAGCGGGCGCGGTGTCGGTGCTAGGCCATGATCCGGCCAGCGCGCCGCGCGCGCTGCGGGAGCGGGTCGGCATCGTCCTGCAGGAGTGCGGAGTGCAGCACGACCTGACGGTCACGGAGCTGGTCGACATGTACGGGCGCTACTACCGCCGTTCGCGCCCCACCCAGGAAGTGATCGAACTGGTGGAGCTGACCGAGAAGCGCGACACGCGTGCCAAGGACCTCTCGGGCGGCCAGCGCCGCCGGCTTGATCTTGCGCTGGCCCTGGTCGGCGACCCCGACCTCATCTTCCTCGACGAGCCGACCACCGGGTTTGACCCGGCCGCCCGGCGGCATGCCTGGAGCACCGTGCAATCGCTGTGCGACCTCGGCAAGACGGTCTTTCTGACCACGCACTACATGGATGAGGCGCAGGCACTGGCGGACCAGGTCGCGATTGTCAACGCCGGGCAGATCATCGCCTCCGGGCGCCCGCATGAGCTCGGGGGCCGTGACGCGCGCCCGGCTGAGATCCGCTTCCTGCTGCCGCCCGGTGTGACGCTCGGAGAACTTCCTGAGATCCCGACGCAGCGCTGCGAGCAGAGCGACGACCATGTCCTGCTGGTGACCGCCGAGCCGGTGCTCGCCGCCAATCGCCTGACCGGCTGGGCGCTTGAGCACGGCCATGAGCTTGAGGGCCTGTCGATCGCGCAGCCGTCGCTTGAGGACATCTACCTGGAGCTGACCGCCGCAACGGCAGTGGAGCCGAGCACGTGAGCTTCACCGGTGAAGGGGTGGCTGCTGGTGTCCCCGACGATCAGCGCCGCGAGACCCAGCGTGACCTGCGCAGGGATCTGGGGCTTGCGCTCTGGCAGATCCGGTATGAGCAGCGCGCCTACTGGCGCAACCGCCAGCGCGGGATCTTCACGTTCATTTTCCCGCTGATGTTCCTGGTGATCTTTGGCAGCATCTATAGCGGCCAGTCGATCCCGCTTGGGCATCACCGGACGATGTCGTATGAGACGTTCTTCGTGCCAGGGATTCTCGCCTACGGGGTGATCACAACCACCTACGTGAACATGGCGATCGGCACTGCGCTGCTGCGTGACGACGGGGTGCTCAAGCGGATGCAGGGGACGCCGCTGCCGCGCTGGGTGTACGTGCTGGCGCGGATCGGGTCCACGGTGGTGACCGTACTTATCATGACGGTGCTCACAGTGGGCTTCGGCGTCGTTGCCTACGGCGTGCAGGTGCGTGGCACGACGTTGCCCGCCGTGGCCGTCTTCCTGCTGCTTGGCACGGCGGCCTTCACCACGCTCGGGATCGGCATCACGCGCTTCATCAAGAACGGCGAAGCGGCCCCGGTCATCGCCAACCTGACGCTGCTGCCGCTGACCTTCATCTCCGGGATCTATTTCCACGGCAACCTCTCGCAGGGATTGCTCACCATCGCGGACATCTTTCCCGTACGCCCGCTAGCGGACGGACTGCAACATGCCTTCAACCCGATCACCGGCGGCTCGGGCTTCGTCGGTTCGGACCTGCTGAGGCTCGCAATCTGGACGGTTGTGGGGTGTTGGCTGATGCTGTTGATGTTGCGCAAGCCCGAGGGCGACCGCCGCTGAGAGCGGCGGACGCTCGGAATCTCGCCCGCGCAGCGAATCACGCCAAACGCCGAGCTCTGCCGGCGCGCTGCGCGATGCCGACCACGCCCGCGTCCGTGCTGGCCCGAGGGCCTCATCCGGGGCGGACGCCAGCGGGCGTCCGCCCAAGGGGAGCCTCTTGGCGACTGCCGCGGCGACCGTCAAGCGCAGCGTGGCTGGCCGGGTCCGGAGAACTCGGTGAGCGTCACGAAGTGGACGTCCTCGACGCTCTCCAAGGAGAACCCCTCCGCCGCACCGGGCGCCACGTCAACCCGGAAGCGGGGGCGTCCCCAGCGCTCGTACTGCTCGGCGTCGATGTAGAACGGAGCGCCGCCAAGCTCGCCGAGCATCAGGTCGTGCGGGCCGATCGGCAGCTCCTCGCGGCGCAGGCACAGTGGCGCGCTGCCCTCACAGCAACCGCCGGACTGGAAGAACATGAGCGGCCCGTGGGCCGCCTCGAGGTGTGCGATCACCTCGAGCGCGGCCCGCGTGGCTGTGACCGTTGCGGTCATCGCATCCCGCCGCTCAGAAGAAGCCCATCGGGTTGGGGTCGTAGCTGACCAGCAGGCACTTGGTCTGGGTGTAGTGCTCGAGCATCATCTGATGGTTCTCGCGCCCCACGCCGGAGGACTTGTATCCGCCGAACGCGGCGTGTGCCGGGTACTGGTGGTAACAGTTGGTCCAAACCCGCCCGGCCTTGATCGCTCGACCCATGCGGAACGCGCGGCTGCCGTCGCGCGTCCACACACCTGCGCCGAGCCCGTACATGGTGTCGTTGGCGATCAGCAGTGCCTCCTCCTCGGTCTTGAAGGTGGTCACCGCCAGAACCGGCCCGAAGATCTCCTCCTGGAAGACGCGCATCGAGTTGTGGCCCCGGAGCACGGTCGGCTCAAAGTAATAGCCGCCGTCCAAGTGCGACCCCAGGTGGGGCCGATGTCCGCCGATCAGCAGGTCCGCTCCCTCCTCGAGCCCGACCTTCACGTAGTGCTCGATCTTGTCGCGCTGCGCCGCCGAGACCTGGGAGCCGATCATCGTCGTCGGATCGAGCGGATCGCCCTGCTTGATCGCGCCGATCCGCTCCAGGCAGCGGGCCATGAACTCGTCGTAGATCGATTCCTGGATCAGCGCGCGCGAGGGGCAGGTGCAGACCTCACCCTTGTTGAACGCGTAAAGCACCAGGCCCTCGATCGCCTTGTCCAGGAAGGCATCATCGGCGGCCATCACATCATCGAAGAAGATGTTCGGGGACTTGCCACCCAGCTCCGTCGTCGAGGGGATCAGGTTCTGCGCCGCGTAGGACATGATCAGGCGTCCGGTCACGGTCTCACCCGTGAACCCGATCTTCGCGATTCGCTTGCTCGTGGCCAGCGCCTTGCCGATCTCCGCCCCGGGACCGTTTACGACGTTCACGACGCCTTGCGGCACGCTGTCCCCGATCACCTCCATCAGCTTGAGGATCGACCAGGGGGTGGGGCTGGCCGGCTTGATCACGGTGCAGTTTCCAGCCGCCAGTGCGGGCGCCATCTTCCAGGCGGCCATCAGCAGCGGGAAGTTGAACGGGATGATCTGGCCGACCACACCAAGCGGCTCGTGGAAGTGATAGGCGTAGGTGTGCTCGTCGATCTCGGAGATCCGACCCTCCGCCGCGCGCGCGGCCGCTGCGAAGTAACGGAAGTGGTCGGCGGCCAGCGGCAGGTCGGCCGCCAGCGTCTCCCTGACGGGCTTGCCGTTGTCGTAGCTCTCGGCGATAGCGAGCATCTCCCGGTGCTCATCGATCAGGTCGGCGATGCGGTTGAGCACGGCCGCGCGCTCGGCCGGGGAGCGAGCCCCCCAGTCGTCCTTGGCGGCGTGCGCGGCGTCAAGCGCGAGGTCGACATCGGCCGCGTCGGAGTGCGCGACCTCGCAGAACGGCTCGCCGGTGACGGGGGTGCGGTTCTCTCGGTACTCGCCGCTGTGCGGCGGCCTCCATTCGCCGCCGATGTAGTTGTCGTACCGCTCCCTGAGCGTGACAGGACCACCTGGTTCGCCCGGAGCGGGGTGGATGGGTGCGTGAACGGTCGCCATCGACTCTCCTTCGGATAGATGACAGGCATTCAAGCCCCGTACGGCCGCCCGGCGCGTCCGTATAGCCGGGTACTCGTGTCCGTGATTTGAGGCAGACTCGACGCGCCGAAGCTCAGGGCCGGCACCTGTCGGCAGGATGCTGGTGCGCGTGACCTACGGCGGTCGGCAGGATGCTGGTGCGCGTGACCTGTGCCGATCGGCGGGAGACTGGCGCTACGGCTCTCATCCGGCAACACCGAGGGCCCGGCAGACGCTGTGGATGCAGAGTCTGCCGGGCCCTCGGTGCGACCTATGCGGCTGAAGGGAGTCGAACCCCCACGCCCTTGCGAGCACAGCGACCTGAACGCTGCGTGTCTACCAATTCCACCACAGCCGCAGTGGACGCTCCAAGTTAGCAATTGGGCTCGGATCGCGTCATCACGACCACCTGCCCGTTCCCGGCGCCTGACCGCACGCCGGCTCCCGGCGGTGTGGCTGACGCCTCAGCGCGACTTTCCAAACGGTTCGCTACCCTAGGCAACTCAGTCCGCGCCGCTATCGTCTAGGGGACTAGGACGCCGCCCTCTCACGGCGGTAACCCGGGTTCGAATCCCGGTAGCGGTACTTCCAGAACCTCGAGCCTCTATCGGGGTTTTGGTGCTTAAGTGCGTTCCATGGGACAGTCTGCCTTGTTGCCTTCCCATGGGCGGCACGATGCCCAGGGAGGACGTTCCCGGGTTGCGGCGACTGGTGTCGGCGGCATCTTCACTCCCGGAGCGTCCATGATGGTCATCATCGACTTGTTCGTGGCGCGGGGTCTGCATCCGAACCCGGCAGCCGGCAGACACCGGCGGACTATCGGACGGCCAGCAGCGCAGGCAGCACATTCGGGAAGCGTTGGTCGATCTCGGCCAGGCGGAGCGTTGTCCACCGCTGGTTGCTGCGGTCCTCCTGCCTGATCAGCCCCGCCTCACGCAGCACCCTGAAATGGTGGCTGAGCGTTGACGGCGCTACGTCGACTGGGAAGCTGCCACAGGCGCGGCCGCCGGCGTCGGCGTGCAGCGTCCGGATGATCGCCAGGCGCGTTGGATCTGAGAGCGCATGGAGAACCGCAGTGAGCTCCAACTCATCCAACGACGGATGAGTCAGTTGTGGACGGGGGTTGTGTGGCAAATGGTCATTCGACGTCGTACGAAAGAGCCATGATACAGTCCGTAGCTCATTCGAGGAACATCGAAAGAGGGTGACTGTGCCGCAGACCGAAATGAGAGCTCTGGCGTTTGAGGGACCGGCCGCCGATACCTCCCGAACGCGTGTCCTGAAGCTGCCTGTTCCCGATCCGGCCGAGGGTCAGGTACTGATCGAGGTTGCCTACTCGGGGGTGAACTTCAAGGATGTGATGGTCCGTCGAGGCGACCCGGGCTACGCGCCATCCTGGCCAGTGGTTCCGGGGCTCGAGGTTGCCGGCACCGTCCGCGCCGTCGGTCACGGTGTCAGCGGGTTCTCAGTCGGAGACGTCGTCGCGGCTCTGACGAACGCCGGAGGCCTGGCTGAGTTCGCTGTCGCCGACAGCGCCCTGACGGCCAAGGTCCCCGCCGGCGTGCCACTGAGCGTCGCGGCGGTCGCGCCGGGCGTGCTGACGACGGCCGAGCTGCTGTTGAGCACCTTCGCGCGTGTCCGCGCGGGAGACGTGATCGTCGTGCACAGCGCCGGCGGCGCGGTGGGCGAGGCTGTCGCCGCCCTCTCGCGGTCACTGGCAATGGTCACACTGGTCGGCGTGACCGGGTCGCGGGAACGCGCGGCGGCGGCGCTGCGGTCAGGCTACGACGCGAGCTTCGTGCGCACTGACGGGTTGGCCGACGCCGTGCGATCTCATCTCGATGGACGCGGCGCAGACGTCATTCTCGATCCGCAGGGCACAGAGTGGCTCTCCGAAGATCTCGAGCTGATCGCGCCCGGCGGGCGAATCGTCCTCTTCGGCAACGCCGGCGGCGATGAGCTCTCGCCACTGCCTGCGGCGGGCGTGCTGTTCGGCAAGAACGCGGCAGTGGGCGGGTTCAGTCTTGCCGCGCTGTCCAAGAGCCAACCGGCTGAGATCGGAGCGGCCCTGCGCCGGGTGCTTGCGCAGCTGGCCAACGGGACCGTTTCACCGCAGGTTTCGGTGGTCCGCGGGCTTGACGCGGCCGCGGAACCGCAGCAACTGCTGGCGGAGGGCAAAGGCGTCGGCAAGTATGTGATCGAGGTGGCCGGCTGAACTCGAAGTGAGCCTGCTCTCCGGGTTCCTCGGGTTGCGTCTCAGTCGTTGATCCCGGCGCTTGCGCCCCGGACTCGCGTCGCCTGCGCCGCGGACTCGCGTCGCCTCGCGCCCCGGACTCGCAGCGGTGGCGCCCAGGACTCATGAGCGTGCCGGGTCTGGCACGTGCGCACAGCCTGGGGGCCGGCGCAGTAGTTCACCACCGGCGCCGCGGTCGCGCCCCGGATGGCGAGAGCGGCCGTGGGCCCTAAGCTGAGAATGATGGTGTGCCGTGCGCTAAAGGGGGTGCGGCGATGACCGCATTGGGCGTGACATTGCTGGTGGTCGCGGTGGCGCTGGCTGTGGCCGAGGCGCATCTCTCAACCGGCGGACTGGTCGCCGGTGGCGCGGGCCTTGCCCTGGTCGGCGGCGTGGGGGTGCTGATGGCGGCGGCGGGTGCCGGAGCGGGCCTGATCCTCGCGGCCGTGGTGGTGGCCACCACGTTGATCTCCGCGGCGATCGTGGCTGCTCGGGGACGGCTGGCGCGCGCGCTCGGTGCGCGCCCGCGCACCGGACGCGAGGCGCTCGTCGGCCATGCCGGCGTGGTGCGCTCGGTCCACGGCGCTGAGGTGGAGGTCTTCCTGGACGGGTCGCTGTGGCGTGCCGAGCCGGACCCGCTCACCGTCCCGGGTGAGCTGCAGGAGGGCGACCGGGTGGTTGTTGACCGTGTCAACGGACTGACCCTGCGCGTGCACAGGGCCGAGGAGTGGGAGCTGAACCGATGATCAGGATTCTCGTCATAGTCGTGGCCGCGCTGGCGGTCATCGCACTGGTGCTGGCGGCGGCCACGGTGCGCATCCTGCGCGAGTACGAGCGCGGCGTGGTCTTCCGGCTCGGACGCCTGCTCGATCAGCGCGGACCGGGGGTCGTGTTGCTGATCTCGTTTGTCGATCGCCTTGTTCGCGTGAGCCTGCGGACCGTCACCCAGCAGATCCCGCCGCAGGAGGTGATCACGCGTGACAACGTGCCCGCGCGGGTCACGGCTGTCACCTACTTCCACGTCGTCGATCCGAACCGTTCGGTGGTCGAGGTCCAGGACGTGCTGGCCGCCACGTCGCAGATCGCCCAGACGACACTGCGTTCGGTGCTCGGTAAGGCGGAGCTCGACACCCTGCTGGCGGAGCGGGAGCGGCTCAACGAGGATCTGCAGAAGATCATCGACGACCAGACAGAGCCGTGGGGTATCAAGGTGACCGCCGTGGAGATCAAGGATGTCGAGATCCCCGAGGACATGCGGCACGCGATAGCCCGCCAGGCGGAGGCCGAACGCGAGCGGCGCGCCAAGATCATCAACGCGGAGGGCGAGTTCCAGGCTGCCGCGAAGCTGAGCGAGGCGGCCGACGTGATCAGCCGCAACCCGGTGACCATCCAGCTGCGCTACCTGCAGACGCTCCTGGAGATCGGCGGGGAACAGAACTCGACCGTGGTCTTCCCGCTGCCGATCGAGCTGCTCGGCCCGCTGGCCAAGCAGCTCGCCGAGCGTCAGCCGGCCGCCGAGCCGGGAGCGGGTCGCTAGCGCCCCGGCTCGGGGTGGCGGGCGGCGGCCATCCCCGCCGGCTCGCGTCCTGCCGGCTCGTGTCCTGCCGGCTCGTGTCCCGCCGGCTCGTGTCCCGCCGGCTCGTGTCCCGCCGGCTCGTGTGGACCCGGATCACTCGTAGCGGATCGCGGTGAGCGGCTCCAGCCGGGCGGCGCGTCTCGCCGGCAGGATCGCGGCGATCACGCCGATCACCACGCCCAGCACGGCGATCGTGCCCAGCAGTGAGAGCGGGAGGTTGAGCGACAGTCCCGGGAAGGTGGTGGAGCGCATGCTGAGCACCCACACGATCGCGATCCCGACCCCGGCGAGGATCCCGGCGAGCGTGCCCGCCAGGGAGATCAGCAGGCTCTCATTGGCCATCGTGCGGCGTACGCGCCAGCGTGAGGCGCCAAGTGCGCGCAGCACCCCGATCTCACGCGTGCGTTCGATCACGGACATGCTGAGCGTGTTGATGATCCCCAGCACGCCAACCACCACGGCGATTGCCACGATCGCGTTGAAGAAGCCGAACTGCTGGTTGATCGCATCGGTGGTGCTGCGCTTGAAGGCGGCGGCGGACTGCGCCTCCAGCCCCGGGTAGTCGCGTGCCAGCAGCGCGCTGACGCTCCGTTCCAGGGCGCCGCGCGCGGACGGTGAGCTCGCCTTGACGACTATCTGGGAGTCGGTGTGCACGCCGTACACGGCGGCCATTGTCTGCAGTGACATCTGCACCGTCTGGCCGCCCGCCTCATAGGTGTCCGCCAGCCCGACGACGGTCGCCATGCGGCTGCCGCTGGGGCCGCTCAGGCGCACGCGGTCGCCGACGTGCAGGTTGTGCTCGTCGGCGTACACCTGGGAGGGCACGATCCCGCCCTTGGCCATCCCGCCGAGCACCGTCGCCAGCGGCGCGCCGCTGTAGGAGACCTTGTCGACCTGTCGGTAGGAGTACGGTGAATACGCGACCAGCACGCCCTGCGATCCGCCCCCCGGCAGGTTGCGCAGATACAGGTTGCGGCGGCTGGCGACCGCCCCGGTCTGCGGCAGTGCCGCGATCTGTGCCAGCAGCCGGGTGCTGATCCCCGGTTGTGGCGGGCCCATCTCCTGGTAGCCGATCGGCTGGACGGTGAGGTCGCGTGAGAAGGCGCGGTCGAACTCACTCTGGATCGAGCCGATGAAGCTGGCCGCGACGGTCGCGTTGACGACCACCACCGACAGGGCGATCACCAGCGTGGCGGCGGTTGCTGCGGTGCGCTCGGGGCTGGCCTTGGCCGCGTCCGTCGCCAGCCGCCCCTCGGCCGGCATCAGCCAGCGCAGCGGGATCGCCAGCAGGCTGACCAGCGGCAGCACGACGAACGGTGCCAGCATCACCATGCCGACGAACATCAGCATCGTCGTCAGCGCTGCCCCGATGCCGATCAGCGGGCTGGTTGAGGTGGTGCCGAACCACAGCAGGCCGCCGGCGAGCATCGACGGCAGGAACAGCGCCAGGCCGATCACCGCGCGGCGTGCTCCCGGTGGCCGCGGCGGCTCGCCCTCACCGACCAGCGCTCGCACCGGCGGCACGCGTGCGGCACGCAGCGCGGGGCGTGCGGCGCCCGCGAGCGTCGCGAGCAGGCCGATCCCGACCGCGATCACCGCGGCGCTCGGCGAGAAGTCGATCCCTGACACCGGCATGCCGAAGTTCTGCATCGCCCGCACCAGCAGGACCGCCAGTCCGGCACCCAGGGCGAGACCCGCGAGCGATCCGACGCTCGCGACGATCGCCGCCTCCAGCACGATGCTCTGCGCCACCCGGCCGCCGCTGGCGCCCAGCGCGCGCAGCGTGCCCAGTTCGCGCATCCGCTGCAGGATCGTCATGTTGAAGGAGTTGAGGATCAGGAAGATCCCGACGAACAGCGCGATTCCGGAGAAGAAGTACAGCACCACGTCCAGTGCCGAGAGCTGGTCAAGCGCCTCACTGGTCTTGGTCGCGGGGGTCGAGACCTCCACACCCGGTCCGAGCCTGGCGGCGAGCGTCGCGCGCAGGCCGGTGACGCTCACGCCGGGCTGCGCGAGCACCGAGATCTCGTCCCACGTCGCGGGCTTGTCCATGATCCGCCTGGCGTCGCCGAGCGCCATCGAAGCCGTCCCGTAGCCGCCGAGGTTGAGCCCGCCCGGGAAGGTGTAAAGCCCTGAGACGGTGAGTGTCACAAGCCCGCTGGGGGTGGAGAGCCGCACCCGATCGCCGACCTTGAGCCCGTGCCTTGCCGCCCAGTCACGGTCGAGCTGGATCTGGTTGCGACCGTCGATCGGGTCGTGCCCGGCCACGCGCCGGGCAGTGGTCATGTCCGGTTGGGCGTAGTCGACGCCCACCACGTAGACCTGGGCGGTCTGCGCGCGGTTCACGGTCCCGTCAGGGTTGACGGTGCGAAAGATCGAGCCGATGTCACCGGACGCCGCGCGCACCCCGCTGACCGCGCGCACCCGTTCGATCATCGACACGGGCAGCGCGCCCTGGGATTGGGCTCCGGAGATGACCACGTCGGTCCTGCCGTAGATCGAGTCGTAGAGCTGCGTGAAGGTGCTGTGGATCGTGCCGACCAGCAGCAGCACCCCGAACATCATGCCGACCCCGAGCATCACGGCGCCGGCGGTCAGCAGTGAGCGCAGCGGCCGCGCTCGCAGCGAGCGCAGTCCCATCCCGCTCAGCGAGGTGACCGTCGCGCCGGCCGGTCGCCGGCGCGGACTCATCGCGTCTCCTCCTCCGCGCCGGGCGGGAGACTGGCGGTGACCGAGCGCAGCTCCGCGGCCACGCGACCGTCGTCGCCGCCTGCCAGCTCACTCACGACAAGGCCGTCACGCAGGAAGATGATGCGGTCCGCGAGGGCCGCCGCGCCGCCGTCATGCGTGACCATCACCACCGTCTGGCCGTCGTCGACCAGCCTCCGCAGCAGGCCCAGCACGGTGGCGCCGCTGGCTGAGTCGAGGTTACCCGTGGGCTCGTCCGCGAGCAGCAGCTCGGGGCTGCGCAGCAGCGCTCGCGCGATTGCGACCCGCTGCTGCTCGCCGCCTGACATCGCTGCGGGCAGGTGCCCGGCACGGTCGCTGAGCCCGACCAGCGCGAGCAGTTCATCGGTGCGCTGCGCGTAGTCCGCGGTTGCCGCTCCGGAGACCAGTGCGGGAAGCAGGACGTTCTCTGCCGCGGTCAGCGTCGGCAGCAGGTTGAAGAACTGGAAGATGAAGCCAAAGACCTCGCCACGCAGCCTTGTGAGTGCGCGGTCATCAAGCGTGTCGTAGCGGCGGCCGTGGATCGCGACGGTACCCCTGGTGGGCCGGTCAAGCGCCCCGAGGATGTGCAGCAGCGTGCTCTTCCCGGAGCCGGAGGGGCCCATGATCGCCACGAACTCACCGCGTGCCACCTGCAGGTCCACGCCCGCCAGCGCCTGTACCTGAACGGAACCCTCGCCGTACAGCTTCACAAGGTCGTGCGCCTCAAGCGCGATTGCCTGCGCTCCGGTGGCCATGACGCTCACCCTAGGGACGCGCGGCCCGTCTGCTATCCGCGCAAGCTGCGACCCGTCTCGCGGGTTTGATGCAGGGGCCCTGGTCAGATGCAGGGGCCCTGGTCAGGTGGAGCCCGGCCGCTGGATGTCGTTGAGGCGTGTGCGGCGAGGCGCTGTGTGGGCGCTCAGGCGCCCGGCTGCCACCAGGCGGCCAGCACGCGCCGCCAGTTCTGCGCGGCGATCATCCCGATCTCGGCGGAGCTGAAGCCGGCAGCCTCAAGCTCGTCAAGCAGGGCCGGCAGACCGGCCGCGCCGCCCAGTGCGGCGGGGATCGTGGTGCCGTCAAAGTCCGAGCCGAGCGCGACGTGCGCCACCCCGATCCGGTCGGCCACGTGGCGCGCGTGGGCGGCGATCAGGCTGAGGCTGGTGTCAGGGTCGGGCTGGCAATCCGCTCGCAGGAAGCGCGGGCCGAACACGATCCCGATCAGGCCGCCGCTCGCGCCGACCTCGTCAAGCTGCGCGTCGGTGAGGTTGCGGGCGGTGGGGGAGAGAGCGTAGACGCCGGCGTGGCTCACCACCAGAGGCCCCGCCTGCAGCCGCGCAACGTCCCAGAAGCCCGTCTCGTTGATGTGGCTGAGGTCGACGGCGATCCCGAGGTGTGCGCAGGCGCGCACCAGCCTCGCGCCGGCGCCGGTCAGCCCGGGCCCATTGTCCGGGGCTCGCGGTCCGGGGATCGGGGCGCCGGTGGCAAACGCGTTGGCACGGCTCCACACCGGACCGAGTGAGCGCAGCCCGGCGGCGTGCCAGAGCTCGAGCGACTCAAGCTCCGGGTCGATCGCCTCGGCGCCCTCGAGGTGCAGCACCGCCGCCGGTGGCCCGTCGTCGGTCAGGGCGGCGTCGAGGTCCTCTATCCGTCGCGCGATCCGCAGCGCGCCGTCGCGCTCCAGGGCGTGCAGGCGCCCCGCCGCGACGGTGCAGTAGGCCGCCGCGAACTCCCGGCTGACGGGGGGCGCGAGCTGGTCTCCTATGCCGCTGCCCTCCGACGGCACGCAGACGGCGAAGATGCCTCCGCGCAGCCCTCCGGCCCGCATCGCCGGAAGGTCCAGATGCCCGTCTGGACGGCCCCTGCTGAAGCTCCCGTGGTCAGCGCGGGTGAGCAGGTCGTTGTGGCCGTCGAAGATCGCAACCGGCATGCGGCACAGCGTAGGCGATCCGGTGCGGCCACCGGATCGCCCACGCGCGCCGCTTCTGGTCCCGGCCCTCAGCCAGTCCGGCTTCAGCCGGTCGGGCCCCCGGCCGGTCGGGCCCTCAGCCAGTCCGGCTTCAGCCGGTCGGGCCCCCGGCCGGTCGGGCCCTCAGCCCGCCCGGCCCTCAGCCGCGGTGTCCGCGGCCATGGCCGAGGTGCCAGTGCCAGCGGCGATGCTCACCGCCACCATGGGCCCGGTGGCCACCGTCGCCCTGCTGCCGGGTCCAGATGTCGTTGATCGGGTCCGCGAACGCGTCGTTCGCGGTCAGGCTCGGCAGGTTGAGTGCCGCCTCTGTGGTCCGCAGCAGGCTGTAAAGCGTGTAGCGGTGAGCGGAGCTGGAGCCTGCCCTGACCAGGCCCTGGGAGCCTAGGATCAGCGTCGGGATGCGCTGCGGGGTTGCCTGGCCGTTGGCCGCATCCTCATCCCAGGTGATGATCAGCAGCGAGCGCTGCTGGGTCCATGCCGGCGAATTGAAGATCGTCGGCAGCGTCTGTGAGAGCCAGGTGTCGCCCGCCTTGATCCCGCAGCCCTCCATGTCGTAGCAGTCGTTGGCACTGAACCACGCGTACTGCGGGGTCGTGGCGGTCTGCTTGAGGTCCACGGCCATCTGTGAGAGCGGCTGCTCGTGTTCCTGGCATGCGGCCTGGTTGTTGGCCACGTCCTGGAAGTTGTGGAACGGGGTGTCGTCGATCGTGTAGGTGCTCTGCGAGCCGAGGTCACACGGCCCGTTGGCGCTCTGCATGTACGCGCGCCAGGTCCCACCGGCGTTGCTCACCAGATCGCCAATCTGCTGCGCGCCGATCTGCGCGTTCTGGGTGTTGACGGTCTGGCCGTACAGGCTGCCGGACGCCATCCCCGTGTAGTTCGGGTCGCTGGGGTGCGTCAGCCCGTACATGTTGGTGAGGTTCGCGGCCTGCGGCAGCAGGCTGTTGAGGTAGGGCGCCTGGGGGCTGCCGATGATGTCCCCGTAGTTCTGGTTCTCCATCATCACCACGAACACATGGTCAAAGCGCGGCACCGTGGCAACCGGCGGCGTCGGCGGCGGGGGCGCGGCCACGCGGTCTGATGAGATCGTGAACGACAGGTTGTCGGCGTATCCCTGCCCGTGCCCGCTGCGGTCGGTGGGCGTGGGGCCCGTGATCGTCAGGACGATCTGGACGCTGCGGGTCTGCTTGGGCAGCGTGCCGCCCGCGTTCTCCGGGAGGAACTCTGTGGTGTTGTCGCGCATCGCCGGGGTGACCGGATCGAGCGTGGCCGTTCCCAGCGCCCGGCCCTCGCCGTTGAGGAACGTCGCGGTCACCGTGGCGGTGTCGGGCACGCTCCCGGTGCCGCCGATCCAGCCACCGAGGTTGAAGCGCACGTTGCCCTGGTCAATCTGATCCGCGGCTCTGCTGAGGTCGATCGTCTGGCTGCCGGTGCTGACACCGCCGCCGCCGCCGCTGAAGAAGTTCTGGCCGCGGTCGGCTGAGCCCGGGGTGCTGTAGGTCGGGAAGCCGCCCACCCCGTTGCCGCCGACGGCCCCGTACTGGACCTCGTTGAGCAGGCCGGTGGTGCTCCAGCCGGGAACGGTCGTGAGGTCGACGCCGTCCAGCGTGCCGTCGCCGATCTCAGCACCCCCGTTGACGATCAGGTTGGGGCGGCCGACCAGCTGGCCCGGGGATGGCAGCTGCGGGCCGTTGTTGGTGATCGCCACCTGCACCGGCCCGGCTATCACCTGGTCACTGGCGTTGAGCAGGTAGACGCCGTAGTCAGCGCCGGCCAGCCCGGTGGTGTCGAACGTGACGGTCCCGCTGGCGGAGGCGGCCGACTGGGAGAACGCGTACAGCGGCTTTGCCGTGCTGGGATCGGCCCCGGCCGGGAACCAGGCGACGCTGTTGGACGGGGATGCCTCGCTGGAGGGCATCGTGTAGTCGAAGGCGACGTGCGCTCCGGCGGTTGCGCTGGCGGTGGTGGAGCTGAGCGTTCCCGGGATCGCGGTGGCCGACTGGACGGTCACCGTGATCGGCGAGCCGATCGCCGTGTAGCCGTCGTCGTAGAGGAAGTACACCGTGTAGGTGCCGGGCTTCAGCCCGGTGGTGTCGAAGCTGACGGTGCCGCTGGCGACCGGGGTTGAGCCGGAGGCGGGCAGTGTGGTGGTGCCGGTCTGGGTGTACTTCCAGATCGTTGAGGCCTCGTTGCCGGGGGTGTTGCCCGCGGCGTACCAGCCCACCCAGTTGCTGGTGCTGAGCTGGCCTGATGGTGCGGAGTAGTTGAACGTGACGGTGCTGCCGGCCGTGACCGTCGGTGTGGCCGTGCTCAGCGCGGCGGCCTGGACGGTGATCGTGACCGGTGAGCCGATCACCGTGTAGCCGTCGTCGTAGAGCAGGTAGACGGTGTACTCGCCGGGGGCCAGGCCGGCGGTGCTGAAGCTGACGGTGCCGCTGGCGACCGGGGTTGAGCCGGAGGTGGGCAGTGTGGTGGTGCCGGTCTGGGTGTACTTCCAGATCGTTGAGGCCTCGTTGCCGGGGGTGTTGCCCGCGGCGTACCAGCCCACCCAGTTGCTGGTGCTGAGCTGGCCTGAGGGTGCGGAGTAGCTGAAGGTGACGGTGCTACCGGCCGTGACCGTGGTGGTGGCCGTGCTCAGGGCCGGCGTTCCCACGGATGTGCTGGTGAGCGCGGAGGTGGTGGTGGTGATCCGCGGCGTGGCGCTGTGTGCCAGCGCGGCGTAGGTGGGGATCGCGGCGAGCGCGAACAGCACCGTCGCCACGACCGCGAGACTCCGCGTGCGGAGCTGTCGGCGGCCACCGCGTGCGGTTCCCTTGGGGCGAAATGCCATGACTCGAAACCCTCGATTCAGATCTTGTGAATATGTTCGAACAACTTGGCGTGGGCGATTCAATCACGGCATATTTGTGGGCGAAAGGGCCTTCACAACTTGTCTAAACAATCTTTTCCAACGGGCCACACGCAGCAGCCGGGAGGGGCCGCGCCCGAGGACGCCGCCGCAGCCGCGCCGGGCGCGCCGCGCGGCGCTGTGGAGGCACCCCTGCACGAGCGCATCGCCGCGCAGGTGCGCGCCGCGATCATCCGCGGAGATCACCCGCCGGGCGCCAAGCTGCCGACCGAGGCGGAACTGGCCGCGCGCCACGGGGCCGGTCGCGGCACCGTGCGGGCGGCGCTGCGCGCGCTGGAGGCGGAGGGGCTCGTGGCCTCCCGCCGCGGCTCCGGGCGCGTCGTGCTGGGCAACCGCGCATCGCAATCCTTCGATGAGCTGCGCAGCTTCGCCCAGTGGGCTCGCGCCGCCGGCCACGCTCCGGGCGGGCTGTTCGTCAGTCGCGTGCGCCGGGTGGCGCAGGCGCCGGAGGCGGCTGCGCTGGCCCTGCAGCCGGGGGCGGAGGTGCTCCACACGGTCCGCCTGCGGACGCTCGATCAGATCCCGATCTTCGTGGAACGCTGCACCTACCCGGGGTGGCTGGCCGACACGATCGCGGCGCTCGACCCCGACTGTCCCTCGGTGACCGCCGAGGTGCGCCGCGTGACCGGGCTGGTGGCCGTCAACGGTGTGCACACGCTTGACGTGACACGCGCGGACGCTGTGGATTCAGAGCTGCTGGGAGTCGCGGTCGGTGATCCGGTGCTGCGCCGCCGTGCGGTCACGCGCAGCGCCGGCGGCGTGCCGCTTGATTACAGCGACGATCACTACGCCGAGGGTGCGGCGTCATTCACCCTGCACAACTCCGCGAGTGCCAACGTGCTCTCGCGCTTCCTGCACCCGCTGCGCTTGCCGTGAGCTGAACGCTGCGCGGGTCACCGTCTGGCCGCTGCGCTTGCCGTGAGCTGAACGCTGCGCCGGCCGTCCGCTGAGCGCCGCGCCGCGCCGCCCGGTGGCTCACCACGGGCCACGGCCAGGACCGGGCGCCTGGGCCACGACCGTCGCCGGGCCCCATGAGAGCTCAGTCAACGCCCTCCGGTACGGCGCCGTACTGCTCGTCGCTGACGTGCTGGCCCCAGCTGACCGCGCTGCCGTGGGCGTCGCTCTGCTGCATCGCGACGTGCACCATCAGGCGCCCGGGGCTGGCGCCGTGCCAATGGTTCTCGCCGGGCTCGAAGAAGACACTGTCACCTGGCCGGATCACCTGCACCGGGCCGCCCTCGCGCTGGCACAGGCCAACCCCCTCTGTGACGAAGATCGTCTGCCCGTGCGGATGGGTGTGCCAGGCGGTGCGCGCACCCGGGGTGAAGTGCACCAGTGCCGCGTTGATCGTGGACCCGGCCTGTGCCACGGCCAGCGTGTCCAGGTATACGTCTCCGGTGAACCACTCGGCCGGCCCCCTGGCGGTATCGATGCTCGAGCGTGTTATCTGCATGGTTGCTCCTGACGGTCGCTGCTGCGGTCACTCCCGGCGCGGGTCTGCCGGGTGCGGATCTGACGGGGTCCCGGGACGCGTCTGCCCGGAGGCGCTCTCAGGCGGGCGTGGGGGCCGGTAGCCCGGCAGCCACAGGCTGAAGGTAGCGCCCTCGCCGGGCCTGGACTGCGCGGCGATGCTGCCGCCGTGTGCCTCCACGATCGCCCGCGCGATGGCCAGCCCCAGGCCGCTGCCACCGGTGTCCCGCGAGCGGCCCTCACCGCCACGGTGGAAGCGCTCGAAGATCCGCTCGAGCTCCGCCGCCGGGATGCCCGGGCCGCTGTCGCTGACGGTGATCAGCAGCCGCTCCCCGGCGGCGCTGGCGCGCACCGTCACCGCGTCGCCGCTGCCGGTGTGGGTGACCGCGTTGCGCAGCAGGTTGCGCAGCACCTGGGTGAGCCGGTCCGGGTCGGCCGTCAGCGTCCCGCTGACCGCCTGCAGCTCAAACTCCCGCTCTCCGAAGAGCGGCAGGTCGCGGCGCAGGTCCTCAAAGAACTCATCGAGCTCGATCGTGCGCGGCTCCACCAGTTGGCCGGCCTCCGCGCTGGCGAGCGTGAGCATGTCACCGACCAGCCGGTCCAGCTCATCCAGGCGCCGCAGCAGTGTCGTGGTGGCGGCCCGGCGGCGCTGCTCATCATGCTCGCGATCCAGCAGCTCAACCTGGGCGCGCAGCACGGCCAGCGGCGTGCGCAGCTCATGTGAGGCATCGGAGACAAAGTCCCGCTGGCGTGCGAACGCGCGCTGCAGGCGCTCGAGCATCAGGTCGAAGGCGGATGCCAGGCGCCCGATCTCGCCGCTGCGCACGACCGGGGCGGCGCGCACCGAGAGATCGCCCGCGCCCGCCACCGAGGCGACCGCCGCCATCCGCCGCAGCGGCGCCGCGATCAGGCTCGCGAGCGCCACCCCAAGGGCGATCGCGGCCAGCAGCGCAACCGCGCCGACGATCAGGAAGGTGCGGCGCATGCTGGCCTGCGCCTGCGCCACCGGCGTCAGCGGGTCGGCCAGCCGCAGCGTGCCAAGCAGGCGCGCGCCGCTGCGGATCGGCGCGCTGAGCACGCGCATGTCGCCGGCCTCGGCCACGGCGATCGTGCGCACCCCGGCGGGTGCGCTCAGCAGCCCGGCCACCTCAGGCTCGCGGTGGTCCAGTGCGGTCTCAGCCCTGACCAGCTCCGTGTTGTTGCTGACGGTCGCGCCACGGCGCACCTGCACGACGATCAGCAGCGACTCAGCGTGGTAGCGCTGCCCGGCGATGAACTGCCTGGCTGCGCTGGTCAGCTCCGCACCGGTGGAGAGGTGCGAGTGCGCCGTGCGCTGGCGCCACTCCAGGAATTGGGTGTGCAGCTGCGTGTCGATCTGCGCCTGCAGGCGGCCGCTGGTGCCGCTGTAGAGCGCCAGGAAGCTGGCTGCCACCGCGAGCACCGTGACCAGCGCGATCGCGAGCGCCAGCTGCGCCCGCAGGCTGCCGGGCAGGAGCCGCCTAGCGCTCACGCGGGACGCGCAGCCTGTAACCGACGTTGCGCACGGTCTCGATCGGGTCCTGGCCGTGCTCGACGCCCAGCTTGCGGCGCAGATATCCGACGTACACCTCGAGCACCTTGGTGCCCGGGTCAAAGTCGAAGCCCCACACGGCGTTGAGGATCTGCTCGCGTGAGAGCACCTGGTCGGGGTGGCGCATCAGGTAGGCCAGCAGCTCAAACTCACGGGCGGTCAGCGCCACCTCTTGGCCCTCGCGCTGCACCCGCCGGGTGCGCAGATCCATGTGGATCCCGGCCTCCTCCAGAACCGACGACTGACGCTGGCCGGGCGCACGCAGGTGCGCGCGCACGCGCGCCAGCAGCTCATCGAGTGAGAACGGCTTGGTCATGTAGTCGTTGGCGCCCAGGTCAAGCCCCTCGACGCGCTGCTCGATCGCGCCCCGCGCGGTCAGCACGATCACCGCAAGCTCCGGGAGCCGCGCGCGGATCTCGCGCAGGATCTGGAGCCCGTCACGGCCGGGAAGCGTCAGATCCAGGAGCACCAGCGCGTAGTCCCCGGTGAGCGCCGCCGCCTCGCCGGAGGGCCCGTCGTGGCGCACCGAGACCGCGTAGCCCTCCGCCTGCAGACTCTGTTCGATGAACCCTGCGAGGGTCGGCTCATCCTCGATCACCAGCAGTCTCATGCACCTCACTGTAGGCCCAGATGCGGCGCGCGCAACGGGTGTAAGGCACTTCTGAACCGCGTCTTACCACGCTCTTGACGCGTCTCTTGAAGCTGCATGACATCAGACAACGGCGCCCCCAGCCAAGTGGACGCGCCGCCCACACCAGGAGGCCAAGATGAAATCCCGCAAGCTCGCCATCGCCGGTTCAATCGCCGCACTCGCAACCGCCGCCGCGCTGCCCGTCAGTGCGATGGCGTCCACCGCCTCGACCTCCCACGGTCGGGCGTCCGCTGCCACGCTGGACCGTGGCCGCGACGGCAGCGGCCGCGTGCAGCGCGCCGCCGATCGCAGCCCCGACCGCCACGGCGCCACGACCGTCAAGGACAGCCAGCGCCCGGACCGTTCGCGCGACAGCCTCGACCGCTGACGCTCAGCCGCGCCGGCAACGGCGTGGCAGGCCGCATCAGGCCTGCCACGCCGTCGGCGTTTCTCAGGAGCCCGCCGGACCGGTCTCCGCGCGCTCTGCGCCGGTCAGCTCGAGCTCATCGTGCAGGTGCGTGCGCAGCGCCCGGTCGGGCCGTCCGATCAGGAAGTACACCGCACCGACAACGGTGATCACGAACATCACCACGAGCGTGATCCAGTCGATGTTGAAGTACGCCCGCGGGCTGGTCAGCCCGCTCGGGAAGACGACGTTGATGAACATCAGCCCGAGGTAGACCGCGGCGATGATCGAGACCGTCCAGCCCCAGCGCCCGAGCCTGAACGCGCCCGCCGGGACCCAGCCGCGGGCCCGGGCGATGATCGAGGCGATCACGGTCATCAGGAACGCCAGGTAGATGCCGCTGACCCCGAAGGAGACCAGCGAGACCAGCAGGTTGGTGTTGGGCGGGTAGGTGAAGAACAGGATGTGGATGTTGTGCTTGGGGGAGAGGAACTCCAGCAGCACGAACAGCAGCGTCACCGTCGCGCCGCTGATCAGCGCGTTGACCGGTGACTTGAAGCGGTCATGGAC
>JAJZDA010000016.1 GCA_021851525.1 Actinomycetes bacterium
AGTTCAAGGACGGCATCAAGGTCACAGACGACGACGACGGAGACGACGGACAGCAGGACGAGAGGGTCGCCGCCTAGCTCACCTCAGACGCCGATCCACAACATTTGACAATTGCCCGACCAGGAAGGGTCCGTGGCGGATCGCGGGATCCGCTCCTCTGCAGCGCACTCTGACCAACGACCACTGGCGCCGCCAAGGGCTACGCGGATTCGTCGACCCATACCGACGCCTCCGGGGATGCTGAGCGAACCGCCCGGTGCGGACCCGCACGCCGGGTGGTGTGGGAGGGGCCAGGGAGAGCCTGGCCCCTACCCGATTTCTGGCTTATCTGGCCTGAAGCACCGCGGTAGTTTGAGTCCGACGGTTGAGTCCGGAATGAGCTCGAGGCCGCCGAATTCGCTTAAGGCGAAGCGTGGCACCTTGGCCGCGCTTTGAGTTTTCGATTTTTTCGATTAGGATTGGGGCATGTCTTCTTCGACCCCTCGGGCGGCGGGGGACTCTAGGACCTACCTGCCCTCTCCTGAGACCGAGTCCGAGATTCAGAAGTTCACCGAGTTCCTCGAATCACTTGCCACGGCCCCGAGTGAAAGACCGGCGCTGGTCGGACCGCACAATGAGGAGATCCCGCTGCCTCAGGACGCGTTCGAGGTGCTCCTGCAGGTCTATGAGGCGATGAGGCGTGGTCTCGCGATCCACGTCGCTCCGCTGAACGCACAGCTAACGACGCAGGAAGCGGCTGACTACCTTGGAATTTCGCGTCCGACGCTGGTCAAGCTGTTGGAGTCGGGTTCGATCACGTTCACGAAGCCGGGTCGTCATCGGTACGTACGCCTCGATGACCTCATTGCGTACGCCGAGTCCGTTCGTGCTCGCCGCACGGAGTCGCTCGACACACTCGCGCGCGACGCCGAAGACGAGGGTCTGTACGGCGTGCTCGATTCGCCGCCACCGCAGACGCGATGATGCATGCGCTTCCCGGTCTTCCTGGACGCCAACGCGCTCTACCCCGCGTCGCTCGCTGACACGCTCCTGCGGCTCGGAGAAGCCGAGGTCATACGACCACATTGGTCACGTGACGTAATGGACGAACTCGAGCGCGGCCTGGCCACCGCGGTCGGCGCCGAGAGGGCTCGAAAGCGTCGCCGCACGATGGAGGCCGCCTTCCCGGAAGCAATGGTCACAGGGTACGACGGGATGGTCGATGGTATGGAGAACGACCCAAAGGATCGCCACGTGCTCGCCGCCGCCGTCGACTCAGCCTGCGAACTGATCGTAACTTTCAACGTCAAGCACTTCCCGGGCGACGCACTGACGCATCACGATCTCGTCGCGGTGCATCCGGACGAGTTTCTCCTCGACCAGCTGGATCTCTATCCACAGGCGGTCGAATGGACGCTGATGCGCCAAGCGGCCGCGACCGCAAGACCACAGCTGTCGCCACTTCAGATCATCGAGAGCTTCGAGAAGATCCGGCTCATGGGTTTCGCGGCAGAATTGCGTCGCCGCCTACCGGCATTGTCTGGCCAGTAAGTCCGTTTCAGATCGAGACATTGCGCCTCCGGGATTCCGTGCCGGGTTACAGCTGCGTTCTGTCGCCGGAGCGATCATGTTGCTGGCGTCCGCGGGAATGCAGGAGCGATCGCGATGCCGATTGGCGGTACCGTCATGGTACCGTGCCGTCTATGGCGATGAATCTCAGGCTTACCGACGATGAAGCGACGGCCCTGCGACGGAAGGCATCGGAAGAGGGCCGTTCTATGCAGGAAGTCGCACGCACGGCGATCGCCCAATACGTGTCGGACCGGCCCGCGCGCCTGCGGTCGGCGATCGAGCGAATCCGTACCGAGGACGCTGAGCTGCTTGACCGGCTGAGCCGGTGAGCAACGAGCAGATCGACTACCTCAGCGTCGAGGACCTCATCGAGATAGCTGTTGGCGTGATCGCAGATGTCGTGATCCGCGACCACGGGTTGCTCGCCTCGGCGGCCGGCCGACCACAAACAAGCGCCTTCGGCGAGGATGCGTACCCGACGTTCGCCGCGAAGGCTGGAGCGCTGATGCATTCGCTGGCGCGCAATCACGCGCTTGTAGACGGGAACAAGCGTCTCGCGTGGGCGGCCACACGCACGTTCTGCCTGCTCAACAACCGCGACCTGCAGTTCACCGTAGATGACGCCGAGCAGTTTGTGCTGGCCGTCGCCCGCGGCGACCTTGATGTCCCAAAGATCTCTGTGATGCTCGGGCGGCACCTTCGATCGTCAGGCGGGCCGTAAGCAATTCCGCTGCGCCGGCGACTGATGCTCAAGAGGGCTGCGGCCGCTCGGAGCCAGGCCAACGCGATCGCTTTCGGCCGCCGCAACGCTCACTCAACGACGATTGGTTTGGCGACACTGCGGAAGTCCGGGTCTTGTGGTTCGGACAGATCCGACGGCCGCGACGGCCTCGGGGCGCCCGAGAGAATCGTCTACCGGGACGGCGTCCAACCCCAGCTCGTCCAGATGATCCCGTCGCCGTCCGGTTGCGGGTGCTGGCGCATCTGGCGAGCGAGGGCGCCGGTCTCGACCTCTTCCTTGAGCCAGATGGCCTCGTGGCCATCGGCCTCATCGGGAGGCGGGAACCGATGACCGAAGCGAACCCCAGGCCAGAGCTCGTGGGAGAAGAGGATGGCCACATGCGCGTCATCGCCGGACCAGACGATCCGCACGTCGAAGTCGTCCTTGAGCCCACTGATGTAAGGCCTCCGCACCGCTGGGGAGGCTGGCAGGGGGTCACCACGCCGTGCTCCGGCTCGGAGCCTCTGCAGGTATTCCATCTCGTCTCCGTTGAGCCAGCCGCCGTGATCACGGATGTGCTCTATCCGAGCGAGTCGCTCCTCATCGAACGTCACCGGTCCACGGGCCGGGGTCACCCAGCCGCCGACGAAGGCTGCCCGCAGCCGGCGATGCTGCTCGCTGAGATCGCGCGCGTCGCCGCCCGGATTGCGTTCATCACTCACCGCTTCAGATTCTTGCAGCGACCTTCGGGGCGCTGCTGGGCAGAGGAACGACGACCGGGGCGCTCCCAAAGTCCGGCCAGCAGCGTTCCCGCGCGCTGGCGCCCCCTCGGGCTCGCGCCACCAGGTTGTTGCGGTTTCGCCGGTCGGGCCTTGACTCTCCCGCTACGTGAGGCCTTAGCGTGGCGGTCATGAAAACAGTTGGTGAGGTCAGTGAGCTGTCGGGCGTGACCGTGCGCGCGCTCCACCACTACGACGAGCTCGGGCTGCTGAGCCCGAGCGAGCGGTCCGACGCGGGCTATCGGTTGTACTCGCGGGCGGACCTCGAGCGGCTACAGGAGATCCTGGGCTGGCGGGCGCTCGGGTTTGAACTGGCGGAGATCCGGGAACTGCTGGGCGAGCCGAACCACGACCGGATCGGCGCGTTGCGTGCCCAGCTTGAGCTTGTCATGGCGGAGCGCGCCCGGCTGGGGGCGGTCGCGGCCATGCTCGACGACGCGCTGAACGCACATGACGCCGGCACCGTGATCAAGGAGGCAGCGATGTTCAAGGGCATGCACGACGCCCATCAGCAGGAGGCGCAGGAGCGCTGGGGCCACACCGAGGCCTACAGGGAGTCGCAGCGGCGGACAGCCCGCTACGGCGAGGATGAGTGGCGTGAGATCCACGCCCAGGCACGAACCAATGAGGCACGGATCGCCGAGCTGATGCGAGCTGGACAGCCGGCCGATGGTGAGGCAGCCAGGGCGGCAGCGGAGGAGCTACGGTTGCACATCGACCGCTGGTTCTACCCCTGCTCACACGAGATGCACCGCAACCTCGGTGAGATGTACATCGGTGACCCCCGGTTCCGGGCTCGCTACGAGGCGCGGGAGCCGGGCCTGGCCCAGTACGTGCGCGACGCGATCATCGCCAACGCCGAGGCGGCCGGCTGACCCAACTGCGAGCTCCGCAGCGTGGGCCTGTGCGCAGGCGCAGGCGCGGGCCCACGCTCTCGGCCTGCGAGCCGGCGGCCGCATCCCGCGGCTGGTTGCGCGTGCTCCGGCCGGCGCTCAGGGGAGGTAGGTGGTGACCTGGTCGAGCGCCAGGCGCTCGGGCGGCTGGCGCTCCTGGCGGGGCCAGCCGAGGTGGATCAGGGCCAGGCAACGCTCATCCGCGCCGATCTGCAGTGCGGCCAGGCCCTCCGGCCGGCGCAGGACCTCCGGGGTCCGCCAGTAGCCGGCCAGCCCGCGGCCGTGTGCCGCCAGTAGAACGGCGTAGATCGCGCACGCGGTGGCGCAGAGGTCCTCCTGCTGCTGGACCTCGTCACCGCTCAGCACCACCGACGCGGCCACCAGCGTCGGGGCACGATCGAGCTTGGACGCCGCCTCCGGACCGGCGGCCAGCTTCAGGAGCTCGCGCGCCTGGGGCCCGACCACGCGAAAACGCCACGGGTTGGTGAGACGATGGTTGGGCGCCCAGCGGGCCAGATCCAGAAGCTCATCGAGCAGCTCCCGCGGCAGCGGCTCTGAGCCGAAGGCCTTGTGAGTGCGCCGGTCCCGGATGGCAGCTTCGACGTGCACTGGCCGCAAAGCTACCAAGTGCCTTCGGGCGTGGCCGTGCGGCCGCCCGCCCTCGCGTCTCCCCGCCGCTCAGGTCAACCTGTGCCCCGCCTGCCGGCCGGCTCCGCTGCTCGGGAGAGCCCCGGTGCCCCCACAACCCGCAGACCCCCCGAACCCCCCGAACCCCCCGAACCCCGCGAGCCCGCACGCTAGCCTCGGACTGTGGGATCTGGCAGCGAGGACTCGCAGCGGGAGGCGAAGCAGCTTCCCACCGGGCGCCTGGCGCGCACCGCGAGGGTCGGCGGACTGGTCACGGGCCAGGGAGTGCGATGGGCGTCAACCCGCGCAGCCAACCGTGTGCGTTCACCGGAGCGCGCGGCCGCGGCCGAGCGCGAACGCACCACGGCGCTGGTCAATGAGCTGGTGGATCAGCTGGGCCGCATGCGCGGGGCCGCGATGAAGGTTGGGCAGATGATCTCGATGGTGGAGTTCGACGGCCTCCCCGAGGAGCAGGAGCGGGAGCTGCGCGAGCGGCTGGCGACGCTGCGCGACGGTGTCCCGCCGGTGCCGTTCTCAAAGCTGCAGAAGTTGCTGCGGGAGGAGCTCGGTGGGCCGCTGGCGCGCAGCTTCGCGGAGTTTGACGAGCAGGCCTTCGCCGCGGCCTCGATCGGCCAGGTGCATCGTGCCACCACGCTCGACGGCCATGACGTCGTGGTCAAGGTCCAGTACCCGGGGATCGCGGAGGCGGTTGACACGGACCTGCGCAACGCGATGCTGCTGGTCCCGCTGCTGCGGCGCCTGGCGCCGGGGCTTGACGGCAGAGCCCTTGCGTCCGAGCTGCGCGAGCGCATCACGGAGGAGCTCGACTATGAGCTGGAGGCGCAGAACCAGCGGCGCATCGAGCGGCTGATGCGCGGGCACCCGCTGATCCACGTCCCGCACGTCTACACCGAGCTCTCGACCAGGCGCGTGCTGGTCTCCGAGTACGTGGACGGGGAGCGTTTCGAGGCCGTGCGCCTGCTGGGCGAGCAGCAGCGCGACCGCTACGCGGAGACGGTCTTCCGCTTCTTCTTCGGGTTGCTCTACCGCGACCGCATCGCGCTCGGGGATCCGCATCCCGGCAACTACCTGCGCCGTGCCGACGGGCGCGTGTCGTTCCTTGACTTCGGGCTGCTGCGCGAGGTCAGCGGTGCGCGCGTGGCTGCGGAGGCGCGGATCGCGATGGCGGTGCGCACCGGCGACGCGGACGAGCTCAAGCAGGCGCTGACCGCCGGTGGCTACCTGCCGCCCGCGCGCGCCGCGGCCGTCGACGCCGAGCTTGCGCTGCGGCTCATGCGCCGCGCGACCAGCTGGTATGCGATCGCCGGCCGGCACCGCTTTGCCGAGGGAGAGCATGGCGGCGACCCTCACGCCGTGCTGGCGGAGGACGAGCCACCCGCGGCCACGCACGCGGCCGCTGCCGAGCACGCGCCGCCGCAGCGGGAAGGACCCGGCGCCGCGGCCGCGATCGACGCCCAGCAGCAGGAGGCGCGACGGGCGCGCGTGCGCGAGCAGGTCAATCAGTTCACGGTGCCGGCCGAAGCTGTCCTGATCCGCCGCATGCATGGCGTGGTTGCGGCGGTGATGCAGAGCCTCAGGGCCGGTGCTGACTGGGGCGCGATCGCCGGCGAGTACCTGCACGGCGAGCCGCCGGCCACCGAGCAGGGTGAGCTCGAGGCGGAGTTCCTGGCTGCACGCCGGGCGTAGCCGCCCTGCAGATGAGCGGCGCCGCGGCGGCAGCGCCCGCTGGCGCAGCCGCCGCACGGGTCAGATGCGACCCGCGTTCCCGGCGCCGTTGCTCAGGCGCGCTGCCTCACGCGCCGGCCACGGCCCGTGGGTCGAGGTCATAGCGGTAGCTGGTGATCACCTCCGGCCCGTCGGCCCTCACCACCACCAGGTCCTCCAGGCGTGCCCCGCCGAAGCCCTGCCGGTAGCACCCGGGCTCCACCGCCAGCACGTCACCCTCGACCAGCAGCTCATCGTTCTGGCCGAGGCCGGGCGCCTCGTGCACCTCCAGGCCGACGCCGTGGCCGAGGCTGTGGAAGAAGCCGTCCAGCAGCACCTCTCCAGGCTGCTTGGTGCGCTGCGTCGGGTAGCCGGCGGCCTCGAACACCTCGCATGCGGCGCCGTGCACCTCACGTGCGCTGGCACCCGGGCGGATCGCCGCCAGCGCCCTGTCCAGCGCCTCCTTGCAGAGGCGGTGGTAGGTGAGCAGCTCCTGCGGCGCCTCGCCGACCACGTAGGTGCGGGTCATGTCGGTGTAGCACCCGGTCTCCTCGTCGCGCGGCCACAGGTCTACGGTGATCGGCTCTCCGGCGAGGATCGCACCGGAGCCCATGTGGTGTCCCACACAGGTCTGGTAGCCGTGGGCGACGATGAACTCATCGGCGCTCACGCCGCTGGCCGCGAACGCCTCGCGGGCGGCGGCCTTGAGCCGCTCGCAGCTCAGCGGCTCACCGTCGAGCAGCACGGCCTCACCGGCCACCTCCGCGCGTGCGAGCAGTCCCGTGATGGCGTCGACGGCGGCCTCCGCACCGCGCTGCGCGCGCCGGATCCCCTCCAGCTGGGTGGCGCTCTTGACGCGACGGCGGTTGGTGAACAGCAGCTCGTCGACGCTCAGCGCGATCCCGTTGGCGCGCAGGAAGTCCGCCAGGCCGACCGGGAACTCCGGCGGGACCGTGGCACCGTCGACGCGCAGCGCACGACAGGCGTTGAGCGCCACCTGGTGCTGAATCTCGTGGGCCGCCAGCCCCTGTGCCTGGAGCTGGTCGCGCCCGAACTCCTCGTCGGGGTGCGCGTGCAGACCCGGCACGCCGTTCATCCGCTCAACCTCCAGTGAGCGCACAACGACATGGCGCTCGCCGCCGTGCTCGATCAGCAGGAACGGATCCGCCACCGCGTGCGGGATCAGATGGCGGATGTCCGGTGAGCGCACCGTGTCGCCGTACATCAGGGTTGTCATGGAACTCATCTCTGCGCCTCCCAGTCGCGCGGTAGGTGGAATGCGATCTCGCCGAGGCGCCGGTGCCCCTCGACCGATGGGTGGTTTCCGTCGGCCGTCCATTCGGGTTTCATCCGCCCCGGGAGCTCGGGGTCCTCGAGCGTGTCGTGGAACTGGAGCACCTCGATCTCCGCGTACACGGCCAGCGCGGTGATCCGCTCGTTGAGCTCGCGGATGCGCGGCTCCGCCTGTGGCCAGCCGCGGTTCCAGGGCAGCACGTCGGCTATCACCACGCCGAGCCCCAGCTCGAGCCCGCGCTCCACGATCCGCGCCAGGCCCTGTGCCGCGGCCTCCAGCGAGCGCCCCTGGACAATGTCGTTGATCCCGCCCTGCACGACCAGCACGTCGGTGCCGGGCACCGCGCGGTCAAAGCGCGCGGCGATCTCCTCCACGACCTCTCCGCCGACGCCGCAGTTGCGGAACTCCAGGCGCGGGTCGCGCAGCGCCGCCCAATGCTGGTACTGGCTCTGCGGGTTGTCGCCCTCGCGCTCTCGCAGCGCCGGATCGGGGTCCCAGCCGGGGTTCCCGGCAGAGATCGAATCCCCCAGCGTGACCACCGCGATCCGATCCGTATCGGCGCTCTGCGTGCTCATGCTCCACCCCCGGCCGGGGCGGGCTGGTCGTGGGCCTCGGCGTCGATCTCTGCCTCGAGCTCGACCTCCACCAGCGCGCCCTGGGGGATCAGCGAGTGCACGTAGACGGTCGTGTTCGCCGGGTTGACCTGCGCGAAGGCCTCCCGGTGGGCGACCACCATGCCGCGCCAGTCGGCGCCGGCGGTCAGGTAGATGCGTGAGCGGGTGACGTCGGCCACCGTCCCGCCCAGGCCGGTGATCCCGGCCAGGGCCATGGAGATCGCGTCCCGCGTCTGGGCGTAGACGTCACCGGGGTGCAGTGCCACCCCGTTCTCATCCAGTGCGGCCGTGCCGCTGGTGACGATGCGCTGGCCGACGCGCACTGCCCGTGAGTACGCGGCGGCGTCCTCAAATCCGCCGCCGCTGCGCAACAGGCGCCTCATGATCCAACCCTCTCCTTTCCGAATGCCGATGAGTCCGCGAGCAGCTCGAAGATCCTCAGCGTCAGCTTTACCTCGTCGATGTAGTGCGCCACCCGCGCGTTCTCATCCGGTCCGTGCATGCCGCTGTCCGGGCGGATCGTGCCCGGCGGCATGACCGCGGTGAGCGGCATCGCGTGGGTGAACAGGTGCAGCGGCCCGGATCCCGGCACCACCGGGTGAAGCAGCGGCTCGGCGCTCTCAAAGAGCTCCTGGGAGGCCTGCCGGACGGCCAGCGCCAGCGGCGAGTCCAGCGGGCTGCGCGCCGGCCGGATCGCGTTGTGCACGCGCAGCTTGACCGCCTGCAGCCCGTGCTCGTCAAGCCGCGCACGGATCGCATCCAGCACCGTCTGCGGCTCCTGGTCGGGCATCAGCCGCAGATCGAGGCGGGCGCCGGCGCCGGCGGGCAGCACGGTCGCGTCGGAGCTCTCGGAGCTCGGTCCGGCGTGAATCGCTGCGAGGTTGAGGGTCGGTTCGTAGAGCCAACGGCGTTTGATCTCCTCGGGCTCGCTGGCCCAGAGCGCGCCCCCGGCCTGCGCGCCGGGGGCCAGCGGCGGCAGCGGGGTGCGCCTCACGACCTCCGCGTCCGTGTCGGTGAACGGCGTCAGCGCCTCATAGAAGCCGGGGATCCGTGCGCGCCCGTCGGGACCGATCAGTGTCGTGACGGCGTGCGTCACCAGCAGCGCGGCGGAGCGGTAGATGCCGGCCATCGCGGAGTGCGTGTCGCTGTCCAGCAGGTCTGCGGTGAGCTCGATGTTGAGCACCCCGCGCGAGCCGAAGCCGATCGTCGGGGTCCGCCCGTCGATTGAGCGGTAGTAGCTCTCCCAGAGGCACGCATCGGCGCGCAGCAGCTCTAGGTTCTCCTCGATCACCCTCGCCAGGCCGGGGCTGCCGACCTCCTCCATCCCCTCGCTCAGCCAGAGCACGGTGAACGGCAGCTGGCCGTTGACCGCGTGCCATGCCTCGAGCGCGTGCAGGCGGGCCATCACGTCGGCCTTGTCGTCGCCGGCGCCGCGTGCGTAGAGCGCGCCCTCGTCGAGCTGTGCGCCGAACGGCGGCCTGGTCCAGCCGTCGCCGGCCGGCACCACGTCATAGTGGCTGTAGAGCAGCAGCCGTCCCCGCGCGCCGCCGGTCAGCGTTCCCAGCAGCACCGGCGCACCGTGCTCGGTGCTCAGCGCCGTGAAGCTGTCGAAGCTTGGTGCGGCGCGCTCGGTCAGCCAGCGCGCCATCTCACGCACCGCGTCGGCGCCGTCGGCTGAGACCGACGGCACGGCGCAGCACGAGCGCCACTCATCGATGAGGCGCGGCGCGTGCTCCTGCACCCAGGCGTCCAGCTTGGCGTCCAAACCCAACTGACTCATCTGCTCCCCCCGTCACGGCGCTTACAGGAACCCGTCGCCGGCCGTCGCACGACCTCTCTGAACTTGGCACTGGACACCGGCGGAGGTGTTCAGTATCTTCATCGCCGCCGAGCATACTGGAGACGGCAAGCGCTTCCGCGGCCACCGGAACGTGATCCTCTGAGTTGCTCGGTACCAGTAGATCGGGGGTTCCGAGGACCGGTCGCGCTGGGGAGAAAGAGGAACAACGCAAGTAGGAGGAGCCCGTGTCCGGGATCTCGGCAGTTTTCTTGAGGCGGCGCATCGCGCTCTCCGCCGTGGCCGCGCTAGCGATCGCGCTCACCGCGTACACGGGGAGCTCTAGCGCGCACGGCGCGGCCCGCAGCAGCAGTGCGGGAACGCTCGTAGTCGACACGTCATTCATCATTTCGTCGGCCGATCCGGCCCGGGATCTCGATCCCACCGGGTACATCGTCGACCACGCCCTCTACGACACGCTGCTGACCGAGCACGGGTCGAGCACAAAGGTCCAACCCGACCTGGCGACGTCGTTCAAGGCCTCGCCCAACGCCACCACCTACACCTTCCAGCTGCGCCACGGGGTGAAGTTCTCCGACGGTACGCCGGTCACCTCGGCGGACGTCGTGTTCTCGCTGAACCGGGTGATCAACCTGAAGTCGGCTCCGGCCTACCTGCTGGCCGGCCTGAAGATCACCGCCAAGGGCCCCTACACCGTCGTGATCAAGTCGGCCACGCCGAACCCGGCGATCCCGCAGATCGTCACGGCTCCGGCGCTGGGCATCGTCAACGCCAAGGCGGTCATGGCACACGGCGGCAGTGATGCGGCCAACGCCTCAAAGACCGACCACGCCGGTCAGTTCCTGGATCAGACCTCCGAGGGCAGCGGGCCCTACACGCTGACGCAGTACTCCACCAACAACCAGATCACGCTGACGGCCAACCCCAACTACTGGGGACCCAAGCCGAAGTTCGCGAAGGTCGTGCTGCGTGACATGACCGCGGCCTCGCAGCTGCTCAACGTGCAGCGCGGTTCCAACCAGATCGCGCTCGACCTCTCCTCACAGCAGGCCGACTCGCTGAAGAACAACTCCTCGCTGCAGGCGCACACCAGCGCCTCACCGAACCTGTTCTTCCTGCAGGCGACGTCGAACCCGAAGGTCTCGCCGGTGCTGGCAAACCACGACATCCAGCAGGCGATTCGCTACGGCATCGACTACAGGGGCATGGTCGCCACCGCCGGAACCGGCGCGATCCAGGCGGCCGGGCTGATCCCCGTGCAGTTCCTTGGCGGGCTGCCCACGTCCTACGCGGTCAAGCAGAACATCGCCAAGGCCAAGAAGCTCGTCGCGCAGTCAGGGCTCAAGAACCCGACGGTGACGCTGTCTTACCCGAGCGACATCTCCGTCAACGGCCTGTCGTTCGCAACCCTCGCTCAGCGAGTCCAGTATGACCTCGGCCGGATCGGTATCACGATCAAGGTCCAGGCCGTCCCAGTGGCGCCGTTCCTCACGGCTTACAGCGCCGACAAGTACCAGCTGGTGCAGTCCTACTGGGGTCCTGACTATGCGGACCCGAACGACTACCTGGTGTTCCTTCCCGGCGGCAGCGTGTCTTCGCGGATGGATTGGCCGGCCTCTGCGAACCCGGCGCTGGTCGCGCTGGGCAAGCGTGCCGGTTCAACCTCCAACAACGCTCTGCGCGCGGGGCTCTTCAAGCAGATCCAGGAGAAGCTCGACCAGTCAAGCCCGTTCTTCCCGCTGATTCAGCCTGCACAGGCGATCGTCGGGAGCTCGAACCTGACAGGGGTCGCGCTGAACCCGAGCTGGCTGTTGAGCGTGGCCGAAGTTGGCACCAAGTAGTCACAGTTCGGTTTCCCGCTCGGGATGGCAGCGTCTGCTGCCATCCCGAGCCTTCCGCCGGCTCATCGGGCGACGCCTGGTCGCGCTCGTGGCGCTGTCGATCGGCATCGTGGTGGTGTCGTTCGTGCTCACGCACATGGTCCCGGGCAACCCGGCGCTGGCGAACCTCGGGCAGAACCCCACACCCTCGGAGATCCGCGTCTTCGACCAGCGCAACGGCCTCGACAAGCCGCTGCCGGTGCAGCTCGGGCTGTACTTCGTGCACCTGCTGCAGGGCAACCTCGGCACCTCCCAGCAGACCGGCGACCCGGTTGCCCACGACCTCTCCATGGCGATCCCCGCGACCGCCGAGCTGGCCATCACCTCGATTGTGATCGCGCTGATCTTCGGGGTCGGCTTCGGCCTGGTGGCGGCGCTGCGCCGGGACGGCGTCACTGACTTCGTGCTGCGCATCCTGTCGCTGGTCGGTGTTTCGGTGCCGACCTTCTGGCTGGCGCTGATCGCGCTCTACCTGCTCTTCTTCAAGCTCGGGATCTTCCCGGGCGGCTCACGGCTCTCCCCGACCGACACGGCGCCGCCGCATGTCACCGGCATGTACACGGTCGACGCGCTGCTGGCCGGGCGCTGGTCGACCTTCTGGGATGCGCTGCACCACCTGCTGATGCCGGCGATGATCCTCGCCGCGGCCAACATGGGGCTGCTCACGCGCTACACGCGTTCGGCGGTGCTCGAGGTCATGGAGCACGATTACATCCGCGCCGCAAAGGCCAAGGGGCTCTCGCGGCGGACGGTCGTCTTCGGCCACATCCTGCGCGCCGCGCTGCCCTCGATCGTGACCGTCATCGGCCTGGCGTTCGCCAACGTGATGACGGGCGCGGTGCTGGTCGAGAACATCTTCTCCTGGCCGGGGATCGGCCAGTACGGCTACCAGTCCTCGACGACGCTCGACCTGCCGGCAATCGCCGGCGTGAGCCTCTTCATCGCAGTGGTGTATGTCGTTGTCAACTTCGTGGTCGACGTGCTCTACGGAGTGCTCGACCCAAGGGTGCGTGTCGAATGAGCACGGCTTCTGAGGCAATTGAGCTGCCGGCCCGCTACAGGCGGCTGCCGCGCGTGCACCCGGCGCTCAGGCGGCCGCTGGCGGTCACCGGCGCGGCGATCCTGGCGATCTGGGTGCTGGTGGCGATCTTCGCCCCGCTGATCGCCCCCTACGGGCCTGACGTGCTGGGCAACTCACTGTCCGCGGCACCGTCCTCCGCCCACATCTTCGGGACCGATCAGCTCGGCCGCGACGTCTTCAGCCGCGTGCTCTACGGAGCCCGCATCTCACTGCCCATCTCCGCCCTGCTGGTGTTGATGTCGCTCACCATCGGCAGCACCGTCGGGAGCCTGGCCGGTTACTTCGGCGGTGTCGTTGACGGCGTCATCATGCGGATCGTCGACCTCGTCTTTGCGTTCCCCGCGATCATCCTCGCGCTGGTGGTGACGGCGGTGCTCGGCCCCAGCCTCCAGAACGCGGTCCTGGCCCTGGTCGTCGTCTCCTGGCCGACCTACGCGCGGGTCGTGCGCGGACTGGTGATGTCTGCCAGCCAGCGCGAGTACGTTCAGGCGTCGCGACTACTGGGCGCGTCGGCGCGCCAGACGCTGCTGCGCGACATCCTGCCCAACGTGATTGGGCCGGTCGTGGTGCTCGCCACGCTTGACTTCGGCAACGCCATCCTGCTGCTCTCCGGACTGTCATTCCTGGGGCTGGGGGCACAGCCGCCGACCGCGGAGTGGGGAGCGATGGTCTCCTACGGCACCCAGTACTTCCAGGACTGGTGGATGAGCACGTTCCCGGGCCTGGCGATCTTCAGCAGCGTGCTGGCGCTCAACTTCCTGGGTGACAGCCTGCGTGACGCGCTCGACCCCCACGGCTCCTGGACCACGCGCGGAGGGCGGCGATGAGCCTGCTGGAGGTTGAGAACCTGCGCGTGCACCTGCCCGGCGCCTCCGGGCCGGTGACGGTCGTGGACGGCGTTGACTTCGCGGTCGAGGAGGGCCAGGTCTTCGGCCTGGCCGGTGAGAGCGGGAGCGGCAAGACGATGTCCGCGCTGGCGGTGCTCGGACTGCTCCCGCGCCGCGCCCAGGTGGAGGGCCGGATCATCTACAGGGGCCGCGACCTGGTCGCGCTGCGCGAGCGTGAGATGCGCTCGGTGCGGGGCCGTGAGATCGCGATGATCTTCCAGGACCCGATGACCTCGCTGCATCCGATGCTGACCGTCGGGCGCGCCCTCAGTGAGCACCTGCGCCAGCATCTGAAGCTCTCACGGGCCGACGCCCAGCGCCGCGCTGTCGAGCTGCTCGAGGAGGTGCGGATCCCCGACCCGGAGGGCAGCCTGCGCTCCTACCCGCACCACTTCTCCGGTGGCATGCGTCAGCGCATCGCAATCGCGGTGGCGCTGATCTGCAACCCCAGCATCGTGATCGCGGATGAGCCCACCACCGCCCTGGACGTGACCGTGCAGGCCGGGATCCTGGGGCTGCTGGACCGCCTGCGCCAGGAGAACGGCCTCTCGGTGCTGCTGATCACCCATGACCTGGGCGTGATGTCCTCGATCGCGGACCGCGTCTCTGTGATGTACGCGGGCAGGATCGTGGAGTCGGGCGCCACCGCGGAGATGATGCAGCGCCCGCGCCACCCCTACACCGAGGGCCTGCTGTCGGCGCTCCCGCACCCGGAGGCGGGCGACGAGCGCCCGCTGGTGGCGATTCCCGGGAGCCCACCGGCGCCGACCGACCCGCCCCCGGGCTGCCGCTTCCACCCCCGCTGCACCTACGCCGTCGACTCCTGCCGCACGCAGGTGCCGCAGCTGGTCGAGGTCGACGCGCGGCGGCTTGCCTGTCCAGTTGACCCATTGGCGGTGAAGGTATGAGCCTGCTCGAGCTGCAGGACGTGGAGGTCACCTACCAGCGCCGCGGCCGCGCGCCGGTGCGTGCCGTGGCCGGTGCGAGCCTCACGATCGGCCCCGGGGAGATCGTTGGCCTGGTCGGTGAGAGCGGCTGCGGGAAGTCGACCCTGGCCCGGGCCGCCGCCGGCCTGCTGGCTCCCAGCAGCGGGCGGGTGCTGCTGCACGGCCAGCCGATCGCCGCGCTCAGCCGCCGCGCGCGGCCCGCGCGCGAGGTCAAGCTGCAGATGGTCTTCCAGGACCCGTACTCCTCGCTGAACCCGCGCCGCCGGATCGGCTCGCAGCTGGCCGACGCGCTGCGCATCAACAAGCTGATGGCGCCCGAGCTGCAGCGCGCGCGGGTGATCGAGCTGCTCGAGCAGGTCGGGCTGCCGACCGACGCGATCGACTCCTACCCGCATCAGTTCAGCGGCGGGCAGCGCCAGCGCCTGGCGATCTCCAGGGCGCTGGCAGCCCAGCCGGAGGTGCTGGTGCTGGACGAGCCGCTCTCGGCGCTGGACGCCTCGGCGCAGGCCCAGGTCGCCAACCTGCTGGTCAACCTCTGCCGCGAGCTGGGCATCGCGATGCTGCTGATCTCCCATGACCTCGCGATCGTGCGTCAGATCGCCGACCGGATCTCCGTGATGTACCTGGGCGTGGTGGTCGAGAGCGGCCCGACCGAGCAGCTCTGGACAGATCCCAAGCACCCCTACACGGAGGCGCTGATCGGGGCGATCCCGCACGCCGACGGCCTCGGCGTGAAGCCCAGGGCGCTGCGCGGCGAGGTCCCGGACCCCGCCGAGCCACCGGCGGGATGCCGCTTCCATCCGCGCTGCGAGCGTGCCTTTGGCAAGTGCTCCGCCGCCGTCCCGGATCTGATATCGCTCGACCGGGATCACGCCGCCGCATGCTGGCTGCACGACCCCGAGCAAGCCCCCCAACCCAGCCCGCTGAAAGACGCGGCCGGAGATAGCCACTGACCATGACAGACGTTTCAGAGCAACCCGCGCAGCGCCCCGAGGGCGGGTCCGACGGCGCCAACGGCCTGCTTGGCGAGACGCTGCGCCGGATCCGCCAGGGGCGGCGCCTGTCACTCAACGACGTGGCCGCCGGAGCCGGGATCTCGCCGTCCTTCCTCTCACTGGTGGAGAACGGCCGCAGCGACATCACGATCGGTCGGCTCACGCGGCTGGTGGAGTTCTTCGAGATCTCGATCAACGACATCCTGCCCAGTCCGGAGGCGGCCGAGGCCGACGTGGTGCGCGCCGCGGAGCGGCGCCTGATCCACTCCCCGGCGGAGGGGATCGACGTTTACATGCTCGGGGTCGACACGCATCGCACGATGATGCCGATGCTGCTCGTGTTTGAGCCGGGAGCGAAGCTCGCGGAGTACGGACGGCATCCCGGTGAGGAGTTCATCCACGTGATGGAGGGCACGCTCGAGCTCACGCTGATGGGCAGCGAGCCGCGGACGCTCGAGGCCGGAGACAGCGCGTACTACCCGGGAGACCGTATGCATCTATTCGCAAACGCCAGCGACGAGGCGGTACTGAAGGTCATCTGCGTCGACTCACCGCCGAATCTGTGATCCGGTCGGGTGCGATGACCATGTGGAAAGTCGGGAAACAGTGATGGGTTATGACGTGGCGGTGGTCGGGGCCGGTGTGACCGGGCTCTCGATCGCCTGGCATCTTGCGCAGGAGAGCGGCCGCTCGATCGTGCTGCTGGACGGCACCGGCGTTGGCGCCGGCGCCAGCTCGATCCAGCCGGGCGGCGTGCGCCAGCAGTGGGGGACTGAGATGTCCTGCCGCCTGGCGGTGGAGTCGTTTCGTTTCTACCAGCAGTTCGATGAGCGGCTCGAGCCGTCCGTCTCGCCGAGCCTCAACGAGTGCGGCTACCTGTTCGTGGCGGAGGCGGCAACCGGCTTCCAGCAGCTGCAGCGCAACGTCGCGCTTCAGAACGCGGAGGGCATCGGCTCGCGCCTGGTCGATGCCGAGGAGGCCGCGGAACTGGTCCCCGGGCTCAGCTCCGAAGGCATCGCGGGTGCCGCCTGGCACGCCCGTGACGGGTACTTCGATCGCCCGCTGGCGGTGATCGGCGGCTTTCACCAGGCGGCGCTGGCGCGCGGGGTCACCTATCTGGACCGCGACCTCGAGGCACTCCAGCACAACGGCTCGCAGTGGACCCTGAAGCTCTCCGGCGCTGAGCAGATCAGCGCCGGCACGGTCGTGCTCGCCACCTCCTATGAGACGCCGAGGCTGCTCAGCGGTCTGGGCGTCGAGGTGCCGATCACCAAGGAGCCGCGCTACCTCTTCTACTCCAATCCGATCAACCAGCGACTGCTGGAGCCGCTGGTTGTGTTCGTCGACCGGCACTTCGCCGCCAAGCAGCTGGCTGACGGATCGGTGCTGGCCAGCGACCTGACCGCCGACGGCGATCCGGAGGCGCTGCGCAGCGAGTGGTACAAGCACATCAAGGAGTCGATCCGCGAGCGCCTGCCGGTGCTCGACCTGGTCTCGTTCCCGGTGATGGTCGAGGGCTTCTACGACGTCACGCCGGACCGCCAGCCGATCGTCGGTCCGGTCACCGGCCATGACGGCCTCTGGCTGGCTGCGGGTCTCAATGGGCGCGGGCTGATGATGGCGCCGGCAATCGGCCGGCTGGTGGCGGAGGCGATCAGCTCCGGCACCCTCGGCGAGCCGCTGGGCGAGCTCAGTCTCGAGCGCTTCGCGGTGTCCGATCTGACCCCCGAGCCGCAGGTTGTCTGAGGCCCGGTGATCCCGTTGGCGCAATCACTACAGGGAGGTACATCGGTGTCTGAGGCGAGCGGTGCGCTGGTCCCCTCCGCGGTCCGTGCGCGCTTCTCCGCGCTGCAGGGAGAGTTCGCGTTCCTGGACGCGCCGGGCGGATCGCAGGTGCCAGATCAGGTGGGGGACGCGATCGCCCGGGCGATGCGCGAGGCGAGCGCGAACCTCGGGGCCGGATATGAGACCAGCCGCCGGGCCACGGAGACGCTCGCGCAGGCCGAGCTCAACGCCGCACGGCTGCTCGGGTGTGAGCCGCACGAGGTCACCTTCGGGCAGAACATGACCTCGCTGAACTTCATGCTGACGCGCACCGCGGCGCGCGCCATGCGCGCCGGGGACGAGGTGATCACCACGGCCCTCGATCACGATGCCGGGGTGGCTCCCTGGCTGGAGCTCGCGCACGACGTCGGGATCGTGGTCAAGCACGCTGAGCTGCGGCCCGACACCACGCTCGACCTCGACCACCTGCGCAGCCTGATCACCGAGCGCACGCGGGTGGTGGCCTTCGCCTGGGCATCCAACGCGATCGGCACCGTGACCGACGCGAAGGCGGTCTGCGGGATCGCGCACGAGGCGGGTGCCCTGGCGTGGATCGACGCGGTGCACTACGCCGCGCACGAGCCGATCGACGTGCGCGCGATCGACGCCGACGTGCTGCTCTGCTCGCCCTACAAGTTCTGCGGCCCGCACATGGGGGTCGCGTACGTGCGCGCGCAGGTGGGCGAGGGCTGGCGACCCTACAAGGCAAGGCCCACGCCGATGGAGCCGCTGGGGCGCCGCTTCACGACCGGAACCTTCCCGTTTGAGACGCTCGCCGGCTTCA
Organism: Actinomycetes bacterium; assembly: GCA_021851525.1. GTDB lineage: Bacteria > Actinomycetota > Thermoleophilia > Solirubrobacterales > Solirubrobacteraceae > Palsa-465. The sequence continues at coordinate 18,401 of JAJZDA010000016.1, forward strand.
ACGCGACGGTCGCCTACCTGGACTCGATCGGTGGCTTCGACGCGATCGTCCCCTATGAGCGGATGCTCGGCCAGCGCTTCCTGGACGGCCTGCCGGAGTCCGTGGTGCTCTACGGCCTGCCGACGATGAGCGGCCGCGTGCCGACCTTCCTGGTGAACGTGGAGGGCGTCGAGGCGCAGGCGCTGGCGGCTTCGATGGCGCAGCGCGGCATCGGCGTCTGGGCCGGTGACACCTGGTATTCGATGGAGCTCTACCGCCGCCTCGGATACGCAGACTGCGCGGTGCGGATCGGCTTCGTGCACTACAACACCACCGGCGAGGTCGACCGCGCGCTGGAGGCGCTGGCGCAGGCCGGGCGCTGAGCCCCTCCGGTCAGCGCTTTCGCGCCATCACCACTAGCGTCTTGTAGGGGAGCGTGATCGTCCCCCCGCCGCGCTCGATCACCTCGCCCACGGCGTTGTCCAGGCGCTCACGGATCTCCGGTGTCAGCGCGATGTGGTCGGCGTAGGTGTTGATCAGCGCGACGTACTCAGCCGCGCTGTAGCTGTCGCTCCAGAGCTGCTCCAGCCCGCAGGCATCCGTCACCGCGTCGGGAGACGGTGCGTCCACCAGCCACTCCCCGCCGAGTGCCTGGATCGTCGGCTCCACCTCCAGCAGCGCGCCCATCTGGGAGAGGTCCGCGCCGCTCTGCAGGTAGACGGCGTCGAGCTCCGGGCGCAGGCTGCTGCGTCGCCACAGCGGCCAGTGCCAGATGGCGGCGACTGTCGCCCCCGGCTTCAGCGCCCGCAGCGTCAGCTCCCAGCGCACGCGCTCAGTCAGCCAGTGCCAGACCGTCGCGGCAAAGACCAGGTCAAACTCCCCGTCCGGGAACTGTGCCGTCTCAAAGTCGCTGACCTGCACCTCAACCGCGCCGCCGCTCAACGGCTCGCTGAAGCGCTGGCGCATCACCTCGGCCATCTCTGCGCTGGGCTCGACGGCCAGCACGTTGAGCCCAGCGGCCGCCAGCTGCGCGGTCGCCTGCCCGGTTCCGGCTCCGATCTCCAGCACGCGCCCCCCGGGGCCGGTGCCCGCAAAGTCCAGCACCGTGTTGATCACGGGCTGCGGGTAGTCGGGGCGGACTGCGTCGTACTGCTCGGCGATCGAGCCGAAGCTCAAACGCCGGTCGGCGAACTGATGCATCTGCGCTGCGCTTTCTGGCGATCATCGTGCGCCGCGGATATCGCGACCCGGTTCGCGCGCGCCGACGAAATGTGAGCCGATGGTAACCCACCGCCCGGAGGCCACGGGTGAGAGTTCTCTCATGCGCGGCGTGAGATGCGCGCCGCGAGCGGCGCGAGCTGCGCGGCGCGAGATGCGCGAGCGGCGCGAGCGGCCCGAGCGCGTGGCCGCGGATCGGCGCGTCGCGGTTCCCGCCGGTCCAGGCAGGATGATTGGCGCATGAGCATCGTCGCCGCGATCGGGCAGATCGACCAGATCGTCCAGCTGGAGCAGCAGCTGGAGGGCGTGCCCGGGGCGACCGCTGCGCCACAGACCGCCGCCACCCAGGCCGCCACCGCGGGCGCTGCCACGGGCGCGGTGGCGCCGGGCACCGGCGGCTCCGCTGCGGCCTCGGCCGCCTCCTTCGCCAGCACCCTGGCGGCGGCGCAGGCCAGCACCCAGTCCGCCTCCACCGCCGTGCTCGGGGGCTCCGCCGCATCCCCGTCGGCCACGACCGCCGCCGCGTCCGGTTCGCTGCTGGGTGCCGGGGATCCGCAGCTGATGAGTGCCCTCGGATCGCTGGTCGGGGGCTCCGCAGGCGCCAGCGGCGCCGCGTCCGCGAACGCCGCGAGCCCCTATCAGAGCGCGCTGGCGGCGCTGGGCACCGGATCGGCGCTGGGAGGCGGATCGAGCGCCGGGCTCGGCGCCTCGCTGGGGACCGGGTCGCTGCTGGGCACGGGCTCAACGTTCGGCTCCACCGGCTCGACGCTCGGCTCCACCGGCTCCACGGCCGGCTCGGCCGCCGACAGCGCACTGCTGGCCGCCATGCAGAGCGCCGCCGCACAGCAGCAACAGCAGTCGGGAACGGTCTCAGCGCCTTACTCGAGCGCCCCCGCCGCGCAGCTGCCAGGCGCGCCGGCGCAACCGTACGCGGCTTCAGCCGCCACCCCGGCGCAGTCGCTGATCAGCGGCGAGGCGGGCCCGGCCGGAGGCGTGGCCACGAGCCCCGCGGATCCGCGGGTGCAGGCCATGACCGAGGAGGCCAACGCGCTGGTCGGCAAGCCCTACGTATGGGGGGGCGGGCACCTCGGCTGGGGCCCGTCGAGCGGCTACGACTGCTCCGGGTTCGTCTCCGCCGTGCTGCACGCCGGGGGCTATCTCTCCAGCCCGCAGGACACCACCACGCTGCCCACGGCAGCTGGCATGCAGCCCGGTCCCGGCAACTACGTGACCGTCTACGACCGGTCCCAGCCGGGACAGGCAGGGCACGTGATCATCGACATCAACGGCCAGTTCTATGAGTCCGGCGGTGAGCGCGGGAGCTGGGGCGGGGGCGGCGGCGTGGAGCAGATCGCGACCCCCTCGCAGGCCTACCTGGCGACGTTTGACACGGTGCTGCACCCGGCAGGTCTCTGAGCGCCGCGCGCCGGCTGCGTCGGCGACCGTCTGGGCGGACCGACCGTCCACGCGCGGACCACTACGATTGGGCACCCTGTGAGCAGCACGCCAACGATCAGAGGCCCGCGTCAGCGGGCGCGCGCATGTCCGACGAACGGCTGCTGAACCGCCGCCGCTTCCTGCTCGGCGCGGGCGGGGTCACGCTCGCCGGGATCGCCGCCGCCGGTGCCGCGCTTGACGCCCGTGCCAGCGCCCAAGCCGGGGTGCGGATGGTGGCGCTCGGGCAACAGCCCGCCGGCCTGCCGGTCAGCCAGCACGCCTGGGAGCAGACGATGGCGCGCGATCAGTTCGGCAACGCGATCGGACCCAGCTACGACAGGCTGATCATGTTCGACGTGCGCGGACGCCCCACACCCGCCTACGCGCGGCTGCTCGAGTCGACCCTGCGCCGGCTCGAGCGCACCTACGCGTGGGGCCCCGCGGGGCTGCTGTTCACGGTCGGCTGGAGCCACGCCTACTTCAAGCAGGTGCTGGGGGTCAGCTCGCCGGTGCCGCAGGCCAAGGCGCTGTCGGACTTTGAGCTGCCGACGATCGACGACTATCACCTCTGCATCCACCTGGCCTGCGACGACCCGGTGCGCCTGGAGGCGGCTGAGCGCCTGCTGGTGGCGAGCCTCGCGCCCGCGCTGCGCCGGCGCGAGACGCGCACCGGCTTTGCCGGGGCCGGCCTGCCGGCCGCGCACCAGCACGTCGGCGGCATCCCCGCCGGTGACCCCGTGCCCAGGGACTCGCCGCTGTTCATGGGCTTCAAGTCGGCGCTGAAGAAGAACCAGGCAACAGAGCAGGCGGTGACGATCCCCGACGGACAGTTCGCCCAGGGCACGACGATGACCGTCAGCTACATGCATCTGCGCCTGCAGAGCTGGTATCAGGATCTCAGCTACGCGCAGCGGGTGGCACGCATGTACTCACCGCAGACCACGCCGGCGGACGTCTCGCGCTTCACCACCGATGCGCGCTCCAACCCCGGCCAGATCAACCAGGCGATCAGCCATTACGGCGTCGTCGGTCACTCGCAGGCGTCCGCGCGAGCGCGGGTCAACGGCAGGCCGATCATCCTGCGCCGCGACTTCGACACCGTCGACGGCGGCCTCGCGGGGCTGCACTTCGTCTCCCTGCAGCGGACCATCGAGGATTTCATCAAGACCCGCACCGCGATGAACCAGAGCGGCGCGCAGCTGATCAACCCGGCGGTCACGGAGACCGTCAACAACGGCATCAACGAGTTCATCTTCGTGCTGCGCCGAGCCAACTACATCCTCCCCTCTCGGGCGCAGCGCTCCTTCCCGCTGCTGCCCGGGCGGGCCGCCGTGCTCTGAGGCCGCCGGTGCTCAAGGTCGGGGTTCCTGCGTCGATTGAGTGAGCACATGGACCAGCCGCAGAGATCGCCGGGCTTCGACCCGCTGGCGCTGCTCGAGGGTCTTGCCGACGCTGTGATCTGCACGACGCGGGGCGGGCAGATCAGCTACGCGAACCCGGCGGCGCTGGCGCTCCTGGGGTGCGGGCCGGAGCTGCTGGGCCAGGACGTGTCGCTGCTGGTGCCCGACCCGCAGGCGCAGGAGCTCGGTAGCGTCGTCAGCCGCATCCGTGACGGCGAGCAGCTGCGGCTGGAGGGCGCTGTCCGGCGGGCCGACGGCAGCCTGCTCCAGGTGGCGCTGGCCGTCGCCCCCCAACGCCAGGCGGACGGTGAGATCGCCGGTTTCATCGGCAGCCTGCGCGAGGTCGGCGGTGAGCAGGCGCACGCGCGCCTGCACAACGGCGCCGCCAGGCTGCTCGAGCAGACTGACATCGTCGCGATGATCGTGACCGACGCGGCGGGCGTGATCCGGGCCTTCAACCGCGGCGCCGAGCGGATGCTCGGCTACGCCGCGCAGGAGGTTGTCGGGCTGCGCACGCCCTATCTCTTCCATGACAGCGATGAGGTGGAGATGCACCGCCGCAGGATCGGCGCGGCCAGCAACTTCGAGCTCTTTCAGGCGGTCGCGGCGCAGACGCTCGAGGTTCCCGACTGGGGGTTCAGGCGCCGTGACGGGACCTGGATCAGGGTGGCGATCAGCCTGCGCGCCGCCCACGACGCGGCGGGTCTGTTCGAGGGCTTCGTCGGGTTGCTGCGCGACGTGACCGAGGTGCGTGCCGCGGAGATCGCCCGCAGGCGCGCCGAGGAGCGCTTCCGGATCGCCTACGAGCACGCCCCGATCGGACTCGCGATCACCGGCATCAGCGGCGAGAACCGTGGGCGCTTCATCCACACCAACCCGGTGCTGGCGCGGATGGTCGGCCGCGAGCCGGGGGAGCTCGACGGGCTGCCGATCGACGTGATCGGCTATCCGGACGACCGCACGATCACCGAGGAGCTGCTCAGTGGCGTGCGGGAGGAGGCGGTGCAGGCGGAGAAGCGCTACCTGCGTGCCGACGGCACCCCGTTCTGGGCGCTGGTCACGGCCACCCCGGTGCCGCGACCCGACGGCGGCCCGCCCGAGATCTGCGTCGTGCAGGTGGTTGACATCTCTGAGCGCCGCCGCTTCGAGGCGCAGCTGCACTACCTGGCCGACCACGATCCGCTCACCGGCCTGCACAACCGCCGCGCGTTCGAGGCGGAGTTGGAACGGCGCGTGGAGGAGGCCCGCGCCGGCGGGCGCGGGCTCGCGCTGCTGGCGCTCGACCTCGACGGCTTCAAGGTAGTCAACGACCGTTTCGGGCACACCGTGGGGGACGAGCTGGTGGCCCAGGTGGGCGGGGTGCTGCGCCGCGCCGTGCGTGAGCAGGATTTCATCGCGCGCATCGGCGGCGATGAGTTCGCGATCATCCTGCGTGACTGTCACCGCCACGACGCGGTGCAGGTGGCGGAGAAGCTGCTCGATGCGATCCGCCAGCGCGGACTGGTCGCCGCGCAGGGCGCCACCGCGCGCGTCACCACCTCGATCGGCGTGGCGCTGCTCGACCCCGGGTCACCGGCATCCGGTGCGGAGCTGGCGGTGGCGGCGGACATCGCCATGTATGAGGCCAAGGCGGACGGCCGCAACGGGTTCAGCGTGTACGCGCCGGACGGTCGTCTGCGCCCGGAGCTGGTGGCGCGTGACTCCTGGTTCTCACGGCTGCGCCGCGCGATCGACGATCGCCGCCTGGAGCTGTTCGCGCAGCCGATAGTCCCGATCAGCGGCGGCGGGCGCCTGCATTACGAGCTGCTTCTGCGGCTGCGTGACGACGGTGGCGAGCTGGTCCCGCCGGGCGCGTTCATGTTCGACGCGGAGCGCTTTGAGCTGGTGGGGGAGATCGACCGCTGGGTGCTCGGGCAGGCGGTGCAGATCCTCCACCGCCATCAGCTGGCCGGCCAGCGGCTGAGCATCTGCGTGAACCTCTCCGGCCACACGATGAACGACCTCAGCCTGGCAGATGACCTGGCGGCTCTGATGGAGAGCCACCCGGTGCCCGCCGGCAGTCTCGTGGTCGAGGTCACCGAGACGGCGGCGATCGTCAACATCGACCGTGCGCGCGAGCTCGCCCAGCAGCTGCGCCGGCTCGGCTGCCGCTTCGCGCTCGATGACTTCGGTGCCGGCTTCGCCTCGTTCTACTACCTCAAGCACCTGGAGTTCGACTACCTGAAGATCGATGGCGAGTTCATCACCCGGCTGGTGAGCACCGAGGTCGACAGGCTCGTGGTGCGAGCGGTGGTGGACATCGCCCGTGGCCTGGGCAGCGAGACAGTCGCTGAGTTCGTGGGCGATGATGCGACGGTCTCGCTGCTGCGTGAGCTCGGGGTCGACTACGGGCAGGGATATCACCTCGGGATGCCGGGGCCCGTTGCAGAAACGCTACCGAGGCTTAACGTTTCTTAGGTTCATAGCCGACACTGTTAGGCAGATGCTCAAGCGCCATCACCGCACCGCACGCGGCGGCCCGCTGGCCGCCGCCGTGATGCTCGCGGCGCTCGCGCTGCCGGGTGGCGCCGCGGCCAGGGAGCTGCGCGTCGGCAGCGTCCCGCCGTTCCCGGTGGGAGCGACGCTGGTGGCCTCCGACGCCGCTGTGGGGTCGGTCAAGCTGACGATCGCGCTGGCGCCCCGGAACCCCGCGGCGCTGGCGGCCTACGCCTCCGGCGTGAGCTCGCCCAGTTCGATCTTCTTCCACCGCTTTTTGAGCACCGCGCAGTTCCGGCGGCGCTTCGCTCCGAGCGCCGCGACGGTCGCCGCGGTGCGCCGCTCGCTGGAGGCGCACGGCCTGCATCCGGGAGCGGTCGACGCCAGCGGCCTGGCGCTCAGCGTGACCGCCGCCGGCGGCACGATCGAGCACGCGATGCGCCTGCGCTTCTCACGCGTGCGCCTGCGCTCCGGGCGCGACGCGTACTACAACGTGCAGGCGCCCGCGTTTGATGCCGGCATCGCCCACGACATCCAGGCGGTGATGGGGCTCAGCACGCTCTACCCGGCGCGCTCGCAGCTGCTGCACAGCCCCGCCGGCGCGCCCGCGCGCGGCGCGCTCTCAACGCGCGCGCTGGCGCACGTGCAGACGGGCGGACCGCAGCCGTGCTCCCGCGCGGTCTCCGACGCGCCCGGCTCGGGCGGCTACACAGCGGACCAGGTCGCCTCCTACTACAACTTCCCGCCGCTCTACCAGGCGGGCGACAAGGGCCAGGGGGTGACCGTCGCGCTGTATGAGCTCGAGCCCAACTCACCGGCCGACATCGCCGCCTACCAGCAGTGCTACGGCACCAACACGAAGATCAGCTACGTGAAGGTCGACCAGGGCGCCGGCACCGGCTCCGGCAGCGGCGAGGCGACCCTCGACATCGACCAGATCATCGGCTTCGCCCCGAAGGTGAAGCTGCTGGTCTACCAGGGCCCCAACTCCAACAGCGGTGCCGGCCCCTACGACACCTATGCGGCGATCGCCAACCAGAACCGGGCCTCCGTGGTCTCGACCTCGTGGGGCAACTGCGAGCCGCAGGAGACGGTCTCCCAGGCGCGTGCTGAGAACACCGTCTTTGAGCAGATGGCGGTGCAGGGGCAGACGCTGATCTCCGCCGCCGGAGACTCCGGCTCCAGTGACTGCTTCATCCCCGGCCCCGGCGGCAACAGCGACAACAGCCTGCAGGTCGATGACCCCGCCAGCCAGCCGTTCGTCACCGGCGTCGGCGGAACCTCACTGCAGCTCGGGCCGTTCAACCTCGGTGGCGACGGGAACACGGTCTACACGACTCCCAACCCGCCGGAGACCGTCTGGAACAACAGCTACCCCTACGTTCAGTACCAGGGCACCTTCGGGATCACTCCCGGGTCTGGCGGGGGCGGGATCTCGATGTTCTGGCCGATGCCCGCCTACCAGTCGAGCGCCGCCGCGGCCGCCCCCTGGCTCAACGTCCTCAGCCCGCAATCCTCGGGCAGCACCTGTGGCGGGGCGCCGGGGAGCTACTGCCGCCAGGTACCCGACGTGTCCGCCGACGCGGACCCGATGGACGGCTACATGACCTACTGGAACGGCAGTGGCAGCGCCGGTGGCAGCGCGGTCAGCGGCTGGCAGAGCGTCGGCGGGACCAGTGCCGCGGCGCCCCTGTGGGCCGCGCTGATCGCGCTGACGGAGGCCTCCAGCTCCTGCCAGGGGAACCTGCTCGGCTTCGTGAACCCCAGCCTCTACGCGCTCGCGTCCTCCTCGCCGGCCAACTACGCCAGCTACTTCAACGACATCACCGCCAACGCGATCAACGCCGCCGGCAACAACAACGACCTCTCGACCAGCGGCAACGCCTCCGGGCTGTACACGGCGGGAGCCGGCTACGACATGGCCACCGGCCTGGGCAGTCCCAACGCGGGCAACCTCGCGCCCGCGCTATGCCATCAGGCGCTGGTGCTCTCAACCGCCGGGCTGCGCGAGAGCGTCAGGGGGGCCGGTGTCTCGGTGAGGCTCAGCGCGACGCTCCCGGCCGGGCAGAGCGGCCCGGTCAGTTATCACGCCAGCGGCCTGCCGACCGGACTGCGGCTCGACCCCAACACCGGCCTGATCACCGGCCGCACGACACGCACCGGGGTCTACAACACCGTCTTCAGCGCCACCGCCACGAGCGGCGTCAGCGGCGGGCGCACCTACGTCTGGACGGTCGCCGATCAGCCGCTGGCCTCGAAGCTGAGCCTGGTGCGCTCCGGCGTCGGCCGCCCGGTGCTGGCCTTCACCGTCAGCGCCGGGCGTCACGAGTCGCCGCTCAAGACCGTGACCGTGAGGCTCCCGGCGGGAGTCAGCCTGCGTCGCCCGCTGCGCGGGATCACGGTCACCGGGCTGGCGGGACGCAACGTCCCGCACCGGCTCGCGATCGTCCACGGTGAGCTCGTGATCACGCTGCGCCGGGCCCACTCGCCCGACCGTGTCAGCTTCAGCGCGCGTGCGCTGCGTTTCAGCGGCCCGCTGGCCGCCCCCAGCAAACGTCCCGTGCGGCTCGTGCTGCGCGTGACCGATGCGGCCGGAGTCACGACCACGGTGAGGCGTTCGGTCACGCCCGTGGCGTGACCGAACGCCTCACCGTCATACTGCGCGCAGATGCCCGCTCCCCACACCTCAGATGTCGCCGGCGCGATGGCGGAGGACCTGCTCGAGCGCTTCCTGCGCTACGTGCAGTTCGACACCCAGTCGCGCCCTGACCGCGAGCGCTCCCCCAGCACGCCCGGGCAGCTGGAGCTCGGCCGCCAGCTGGTCAGCGAGCTGCTGGAGCTGGGGCTCCAGGACGCGCAGCTGGATCAGCACGGCTACGTCTACGCGACGCTCGAGGCGACCGTCGCGCAGGCGCCGGTGATCGGCCTGATCGCGCACATGGACACCAGCCCCGACGCGCCCGGGGAGGGCGTCAAGCCGCTCGTGCACCGTGATTACGACGGCGGCGTGATCGAGCTGCCGCTGCGCGGCACGCGCCTTGACCCGGCCCAGATGCCGGAGCTCTCCCTCAAGCGCGGCCACGACCTGATCAGCTCCAGCGGCGACACGCTGCTGGGCGCAGATGACAAGGCCGGTGTCGCCGCGATCATGGCTGCGCTGCGGTATCTGCGCGAGCACCCGCAGCGCCCGCGCCCGACGCTGCGTGTCTGCTTCACCCCGGATGAGGAGATCGGCGAGGGTGCGACGCTGTTTGACATCGAGCGCTTCGGGGCGCGCTGCGCCTACACGCTCGACGGCTCGGACCTGGGGGAGCTTCAGGACGAGTCCTTCAGCGCGCTGGAGGCGAGGATCCGGATCGACGGGATCGCGGTGCACCCCGGACAGGCGACAGGCAAGATGGTCAGCGCCCTGCGGGTCGCGGCTGAGCTGGTGGCGGCGCTGCCCAGCGACAGGCTGACCCCGGAGACGAGCAGCGACCGCGAGGGTTTCCTGCACCCGGTCAGCCTCAGCGGCACGGCGGAGCTGGCCGAGATCAGGGTGATCGTGCGGGACTTTGATGAGCGCGAGCTGGAGTCGCACGTGGCGCTGCTGCAGCGGACCGCGCAGGACACCGTGGCACGCCACCCGGGAGCGGCGCTCGAGTTCCAGACGCGCGTGCAGTACCGCAACATGCGTGAGTTCATCGCGCGTGACCCGGAGGTGGTCAGCGCCGTCGAGGAGGCGATGGCGCTGGAGGGGATCGAGCCGCTGCGCTCGCCGATCCGCGGCGGGACCGACGGCTCGCGCCTCTCCGAGCGCGGCCTGCCGACCCCGAACATCTTCGACGGCGGCTATGAGTACCACTCGGTCAGGGAGTGGGCCTCGTTGCAGGACATGGCGGCGGCTGCGGCGACGATCGTGCGCCTTGCGGAAGTCTGGGCTCGAGCCTGAGCCTCGGGGCGGCTGAAGCCTTGAAGGTCCTGACCGTGATCGGCAACCGGCCGCAGTTCATCAAGGCGGCGGCGGTCTCACCGCTCCTGCGCAGGCGCGCGCAGGAGCTGCTGGTGCACACCGGCCAGCATCACGACGATGAGCTCTCGACTGTCTTCTTCGCTGAGCTCGGGATCCCGCAACCGGAGCTGGAGCTGCGGATCTCAGGTGGCAGCAACGCCTCCCAGACGGCGCGCATGCTGGCGGCGCTGGAGCCGGCGATCCGCGATGCCGATCCAGATTGCGTGCTGGTCTACGGCGACACCAACTCGACGCTCGCGGGCGCGCTGGCGGCGGTCACGCTCGGGGTCCCGGTGGCGCACGTGGAGGCCGGCATGCGCTCCTTCGACCGGACCATGCCGGAGGAGGTCAACCGCGTGCTCACCGATCACATCAGCGCGCTGCTGCTCTGCTCCTCCCAGGTGCCGGTGGACAACCTGCGCCGCGAGGGCATCAGCGCGGCGGTGGAGCTGGTCGGTGACGTGATGGTCGACGTGGCGGCGCTGGTCGCGCCGGCGGCGCGCGAGCGCACCGACCTGGTGCGCTCGCGCGGGCTCACGCCCGGCGCCTACCTGCTGGCCACCGCCCACCGCGCCGGCAACGTCGATGACCCGCAGCGGCTGGGAGCGCTGGTTGAGCTGCTGGAGCGGGTGGACGCTGAGGTGGTGCTGCCGCTGCACCCGCGCACGCGCGCGCGGCTGGTTGAGTTCGGGCTCTGGGAGCGCCTGGCGCACGCGCCCGGCCTGCAGCTCACCGAGCCGCTCGGATATCTCGAGCTGAGTGCCCTGTTGGTCAACGCCCGCGCGGTGCTGACGGACTCCGGCGGGCTGCAGAAGGAGGCCTACCTCGCGGGGGTCCCCTGCCTCACGCTGCGCCCCAGCACCGAGTGGGTCGAGACCGTCGAGGCGGGCTGGAACACACTGGTTGACCTCGACTTCGAACGTCTCGGCGCGGCGCTCTCCAGGCCGCTGCCGGCCCAGCGCCCGGCGCTCTACGGCGACGGCAGCGCCGGCGCGCGGGTGGTCGACGCGCTCACGCGCAGGTTCGGTGAAGATGCGCGCGGCTGAGCCCCAGGCGGTGCACGCTCGCGCCGTTGCCGGTCGGGGTGCTGCCGCTCGCGCCGCTGCCGGTCGGTCTGCTGCCGCTCGC
>JAJZDA010000207.1 GCA_021851525.1 Actinomycetes bacterium
GCGTCTGTGGTGTCATGTCCCCGGGAACGGGTTCGATCACGCGCAAGGCCGCCGTGGACCGACCCGCGCTCAGCCGCCGGCCGGCCGCGACGCCGCCTCGGCGCGACCCGCGCTCAGCCGCCGGCCAGCCGCGACGCCGCCTCGGCGATCACCTCGGGGCGCTTGCAGAAGGCGAAGCGCACCAGCGAGCGGCCGGCCTCACGGTCGTCGTAGAAGGCACTGGTCGGGATCGCCACCACACCACAGCGCTGCGGCAGCGCCGCGCAGAAGCCGGCGGCGTCCTCCCCGACATCGGCGTTGATGAAGTAGGTACCCGCCGCCGCCAGCGGTCTCCACCCGGCCGCGGCGATCGCCGCGGCCAGCGTGTCGCGGTTGGCCCGCAGCTGCTCGCGCAGCGCCCGCAGGTGCTCATCTCCCAGCCCCAGCGCGGTGGCGGCGGCATGCTGCAGCGGCGTGCCGCCGGCGAACGTGAGGTACTGCTTGACGGTCCGCGCGGCCGCCACCAGCTCCCGCGGGCCGCTGCACCACCCGACCTTCCAGCCGGTGAATGAGAAGGACTTGCCGACACTCGAGATCGTCAGCGTGCGCGAAGCCATTCCGGGGAGCGTCGCGACCGGGATGTGGCGCCCCTCGTACACGAGGTGCTCGTAGACCTCGTCACTGACGCACACCAGATCATGCTCGACGCAGACCTCGGCGACCGCGCTCAGCTCCTGCGCGGTGAGGACCCGGCCCGTCGGGTTGTGCGGCGAGTTGAGCAGCAGCACGCGCGCGGCGCCACCGGCCGCGCGCACCGCGGCCCGCAGCTCCCCGGGGTCAAGCGCGAACCCGGGGGCGCGCAGCGTCACCGGCCGCCGGCGGGCGCCGGCGAAGGCGATGCAGGCGGCGTATGAGTCGTAGTAGGGCTCGATCACGATCACCTCATCACCAGGCTCACAGAGCGCGAGCAGCGCGGCGGCGATCGCCTCGGTGGCGCCGAACGTGACCAGCACGTCCTCAGGCTCCAGGCCGTAATGACGGCGCTGATGCTCGAGCACGGCGGCGCGCAGCTCCGGCACGCCGGCGAGCGGCGCGTACTGGTTGTGGCCGGCGCGCAGCGCGGCGGCGGCCGCCTCAACAACCTCCGGCGGACCGTCCTGGTCAGGGAAGCCCTGACCGAGGTTGATCGCCCCGGTGCGCTGGGCCAGCAGCGTCATCTCCGTGAAGATCGTGGTCCCGAGCCCGGTGAGGCGGGTCGCCGCGAGCTTCACCGCCCGGCTCCGACAAGCCCCAGCAGGATCAGGCTCTCGGCCGTGGCGAGGATCGCCTCCTGCGCCGAGCGCGGCTCCCAGCCGAGCAGCGCCCGCGCCTTTGCGTTGCTGGCCGGTCGCACCTCCCCCAGCTCCGGCACGACGATCCGCAGCGAAGCGTCGAACCGGGCGGCGAGCCGCACCAGCCAGTTGGGCAGCTCGCGCGTGGGCGCGCGGCGCGCCTGCTCGCCGAGGCGCTCACGCAGCAGCCGCGCCATCTCCACCATCGTGACCGGCGCGCCACTGACAGCCAGGAAACGCTCGCCGGCGGCCGCGGGGGACGTCATCGCGCGCAGGTGCAGGTCAGCGACGTCACGCACGTCCACCAGCCCGAAGGAGAGCTGCGGCAACCCCGGCACCGAGCCGTCGAGCATCCGCGAGACCAGCTGGATGGAGGTTGAGAAGTCAGCGCAGAGCACCGGGCCGAGCACACCCACGGGGTTGACCACGGCCAGCTCCATGCCACGGCCCTCACCGGCGACGTAATCCCAGGCGGCGCGCTCCGCCAGCGTCTTTGACTTCACGTAGGCGCTCACCCCGGGGGCCTCCGGGTCGGTCCAATCCTGCTCGGTGAAGATCTTGCCGACGCTCAGCGGGCCGTAGCCGATGGCCGCGAAGGAGGAGGTGAGGACCACCCTGCGCACGCCGGCCGCGTGAGCGGCCCGCAGCACACGCAGCGCGCCCTCGCGCGCGGGGATGATCAGCTCATCCTCATGCCTGGGCACTGCGGCCGGGAACGGCGAGGCGACGTGCAGCACATGGTCGGCTCCTGCCAGCGCCTGCTCCCACCCGGCGTCGGCGGTGAGGTCGGCCGCCACGAACTGCAGTGCCGCGCCCGGCTGGCAGCCACCCTGAGCGAGCATCGCCCGCACCAGCTGCTCACGGCTCAGCGAGCGGACCGTCGTGCGCACCCGGTAGCCGGCCGCGCACAGCTGCGCGATGCAGTGGGCCGCGATGAACCCTGAGCCGCCGGTCACGAGCACGAGCTCCTCGGCGCCGCCGCTCAACTGCGGCCCCGCGGGCCCGGGATCCGCGCTCAGCACGTCGGTCACGGGCCTCAGCTACCTCTGCGTGTAGCGGACCGGGGTGTATGAGCCGCGGCCCGCGACCGGCAGGCTCAGCACCCCGGGTGAGCCGGCGGGGCTGCTGATCGTCACCGGCAGCGAGTCATAGGGTTGGAAGTACGCCTGGTCGCTGCCGGCGATCACCAGCGCGATCCGGTCGCCGGCCGCGAAACGGTGGACGATCCCCGGCAGCGTGACGGTCACCGGCGCGCCGTTGTCGGGGAAGCGCGCCGGCGCTAGCAGACGGTCGGGCAGGGTCACGGAACCGCCCGGGGAGATGTCCTCGAGCTTCACGAAGAGGCCCACATCACCGGGCAGGAAGGGGCTTGCGAGCTGCGTCGGCGGGGGTGTGACGGTGAATGTCACGCTCGGTATGCCGACCACGTCGGTGGTCACCGCCAGCGGCGCGCTGACGAACTCCGCAAAGCTTCCGGCGGGGTCGCTGAGCGGCATGCTCTGGTTGATCCCCGACTGCTCTGTCACCGACTGCGCCGCGCCCGCAGCCGGTGTTGTGAAGCTCAGCTGCGCCGCGCTGGCGCCGGCGGCGCTGAGCGCCAGCGAGGCCGCACCTGCGGGTATCCCGTTGCCGGCTGCCGAGGTGCCGGAGAGATACATGGAGGTGGTCGTGCCCAGCGGGTAGCGGGGGGCGCTGGCGTAGGCGGCGGCGGCGTCATACCCGCTGTAGCCGACCCAGGGACGGAAGAAGCTGAAGTTGAGTGCGGGCGCTGGGCCACTGCGCTTGAGGTAGTGGTCAAACCAGAGCTTGATCATCCGTCCCTCAACCGAGAGGCTGCCGCCCGGGTTGCGAAGCGATAGCCCGGGCCCCAGCTCGCCCCTGGCCCAGGTGAGATTCGAGTGGCCCCATGACTGCCAGACCAGTTTCACCGGTGTGCGCTGGGCACGCAGCGCGTCATAGGTCGCCACCGACTCATTCAGGTTGAAGAGCGTGTCGTCCTCGCCCTGCATGAGCATCACCGGGATCCGGATGCGGTGCACGTAGGAGCTGACGGAGTAGCTGTTGGCCAGCTGCGCGGTGGCGGCGTCGGGGTATCCCTGGCTGATCAGCTGTGAGATCACCGCGCAGTTGGCCTGTGCGAAGTTGGGGCAGCTGCTGGGGCCGCCTGAGGGGTTGGCGCGGGGGCCGTTCTCCCCGACCAGCACGAAGTCCCCCAGCCACTGCTGCTTGGTGATCCCCGGCGTGGCGGAGTCCAGCGTGTTGCCGATCAGGTTCGCGTCGTTGGGCGCCAGCGAGTACTGGAGGTTGTTCCAGGTGATGATCGGGACTATCGCGTCGAGTCGCGGGTCGATGGCCGCCGCGGCGAACTGTGCCTCGCCCCCGTAGGAGGCGCCGATCATCGCCACACGCGGGTCATAGCGGTAGTGGCGCCCGTTGTGCGCGGTGCGGTCGTGGATCACGTAGTCCACGCGCGTGCCGTTGGTGGCCGCCGAGCCGCCGCCCAGGAAGGTGATCAGCTGGCTGGCCGCCTGACCGTCCCACTGCGGGCTGTCCATCGTGATCCGGCAGCTGGAGCCGCCGAAGCCGAGGCCCGAGTAGCTGAGCACGGCGTACCCGGCGCCGGCGAGGCTCCGTGCGAGCGCCAGCTGCCCCGTGTAGCTGCCGCCGAACCCGTTGGTCGTGAGCACCGCGGGCACCGGGTGCGCTGCCGTGGCCGAGGTCGGGCGCACGAGCTCACCGACCACCCGGCAGGCGGTGCGCCGCCCGGGCCCGACGTGCACCACGAAGTGCAGCAGCTGGCTGCGGTATGTGGCCGCGCCTGCGCCCGCTGGCGCCAGCGCGAGACCCAGGCTGGCGAGCACCGTCCCGACAAGCACACGTAGACGCACGACCATCTCCTCAGATCTCCCGACTGATGCTGGTCAGAGCATATGGCCTGAGCCGACCCTGGGCTCGCGGGCCGGCGGCCGGCTGCGGGCGCCGGCGCGGGGGTTGAGGGGGGCGGGTCGAGGCGGCGGGCCGAGGCGGGCAGGTTGAGGCCGCGGCGCGGGTCTCGGGAGTCAGTTGCAGCGCACGCAGGTGCCGTGCAGCGTGACCTCGTGCTCTGTGGTGGCGAAGCCCAGCTGGGCGCCGACACGATCGATGGCCTGTTCGAGCCCCGGATCCTCGAAGGGGATCAGCACGCCGCAGCTGTCGCAGACCAGGTGATGGTGGTGGGAGTGGTCGTAGGCGGCGCGCTCATAGCGGGCCACGCCGTCGCCGATGTCCACGCGCGTGATCAGGTGCAGGCTGTGCAGCAGCTCCACCGCGCGGTAGACGCTCGCGCGGGCGACGGGCCGTTGCGCTCCGAGCCGGGTCTCGATCTCCGCGACGGAGAGCGCACAGTCCTGATCGGAGAGCAGCTCAATCAGCGCGTCGCGCGCGGCGCCGCGGTTGTGGCCGGCGCGGCGCACGATCGCCCGTGCCTCCTCAGACCAATGCCTGTCCATGGCGCCAGTCTAGCTCGCGGGATACGACTCTGAGAATGAGAATCAGACTCATTCTTGATAGGCTTCGGTCATGCACCGTGTTGGACCAGCCCCGCACACGCTCCGCTCCCGGCTCCGGGCCCTCGCCCGGAACCGCTTCCGCGACAGGCGCGGTGCACGGCCCCAGGACCAGCTCCCGCAGATGCGCCCCACACGGCGCCAGGACCAGCTCCCGCAGACGCGCCCCACACGGCCCC
>JAJZDA010000208.1 GCA_021851525.1 Actinomycetes bacterium
CCGCCGCCAACCCCCGGGCCGGCGCCGGCCAACCCCCGGGCCGCCGACCGGCTGACCCCCGACCGGCCCCGGCCAACCCCCGGGCCGATCACGGATCAACCCCGGGGGCGATTTGGGAAAGAGAGTCGCCAATCTCAAGGCGCTCTTGCACTCCACCTGTCGGAGCGATACATTGATTTTGTTTAGGTCTTTTCCAAATAATCCGCGTCCCGGCTGGGTGCGCCGCCCGACTGCTGAGAGGTACAGGACGAGGCCGCCGGTGCAGCTGGGAGCAGCTACCGTCGGGAAGGGGAACGGAGGAGTGGCGATGAAACGCATATTCAGGGTCGGCCTGCCGACCATCATCAGCCTGTTGGCAGCGCTGTCAGTCAGCGCCGTCGCGGCGTCGAGCGCCGCCGCGGCCAGCCAGGCCAGCGGCAAGCTCGTGATCGACAACGAGAGCGGGGCCACCTGGACCTGCCAGTTCAACCCGTACAACCCGGCGGTCACGCTGACGTCGTTCGGGTTCGTGTACGAGCCGCTTGAGTTCGTGGACATCCTCGCGAAGTCACCGAGCTCACAGACCACGCCCTGGCTGGCGACCGCGTCGAAGTGGTCCAACGGCTTCAAGACGCTGAGCTTCACGATCCGCAAGGGCGTGAAGTGGAGCGACGGGCAGCCGTTCAGCGCGGCGGACGTGGTCTACACGTTCAACGCGATGAAGGCCAACAAGGCGATCGACCTCAACGCGCTGTGGACCAACGCCGGCGGCCCGCTGAGCAGCGTCACGCAGAAGGGCTCGAGCGTCGTCTTCCAGTTCAAGTCGGCCTCGCAGCCGTACTTCTACTACGTGGCGGATCAGACGCCGATCCTGCCCAAGCACATCTGGTCGAAGCTCAACCAGAGCAAGCTCAGCTCCTTTGCCGACTCAAACCCGGTGGGCACCGGCCCCTACAAGGTCGGCTCCTGCAGCGGGCAGAACATCAAGTACATGGCCAACAGCGGCTACTGGCAGAGCAAGCCGGGCCACGTGATCCCGGCGATCAAGGAGGTCGACTACCCGTCGTTCCTCTCCAACACCCAGGCGAACCTGCAGCTCTCCCAGGGCCAGGCGCAGTGGGGCGGCCAGTACGTGCCCAACATCCAGTCGTTCTACGTCGCCAAGGACCCGGCGGCCAACCACTACTGGTTCCCGCCGGTGGAGAACGTCTCGCTGATCCCGAACCTCTCCAACCCGCTGCTGGGCAACCTGGCTGTGCGCCAGGCGCTGGCCTACGGGATCGACCGCGCGAAGGTGGCGCTGATCGGTGAGTCCGGGTACCAGCAGGCCGCCAACCAGACCGGCGTGATCACGCCGACCTACTCAGCGTGGTACGACAAGTCCGCCAACAAGTTCAGCTACAACCCGTCCAAGGCGATCAAGATCCTCGAGGCGGCCGGCTTCAAGCGCGGCTCCGGCGGCATCTTCACGAGCAAGAGCGGGCAGCAGCTGTCCTTCCAGATCAAGACGATCAGCGGCTTCTCCGACTGGGACGCATCGCTGCAGCTGATCACGCAGCAGCTCAAGCAGATCGGGATCGCGGTCAGCGTCCAGGATGAGAACTCGGGCCCGTACACGTCGGACCTGCAGTCCGGGCACTTCCAGCTCGCCTACGCCGGCAGCGGTGGTCCCGCGCCGAGCCCCGGCCCGACGCCCTACTACGAGCTGCGAGGCCTGCTCTACAGCGGCAACATCGGCTCCACTGACTACTCGCGCTTCAACTCCAAGGCGACCGACGCACTGTTCAACCAGTACCCGGGCGACACGCCGGCGCAGCAGCTGAACGTGATCCACAAGGTGGAGCAGGTGATGAACAACCAGGTCCCGCTGATTCCGGTGACGGAGGGCGTTGACTGGTTCCAGTACAACAGCAAGATGTTCAGCGGCTGGCCGACGGCAGCGAATCCATACGCGCAGCCGTCGCCCTACCAGAGCCCGGACATGGGTGTTGTGCTGACGCACCTGACGCCGACCAAGTGAGCCACGGCGCGGCCCCGGATCGACCCAGCGGTTTGACCAGATGAGGTATTTCGCTAGAAGAGGCGGACTCTTCCTGATCACCTTGTGGGCAGCACTGACCGTCAACTTCGCAATCCCGCGGCTGATGCCCGGCAGCGAAGCCCAGGCGGTGCTGGCCACCTTCCGCGGGGTCAATCCGGCGGCCGCGCACGCGCTCGAGCTGGAGTTCGGCCTGAACGTCCACCAGGCCCTGCTGACCAGCTACGTGCAGTACCTCGGCCACTGCCTGACCGGCCAGTTCGGGACCACCGCCCAGGGCGTCTCGGTCGGACATCAGATCGTCTCGACGATGCCCTGGACGATCGGGCTGGTGGGCGTCACCACGGTGATCGCGTTCGTGATCGGCACGGTCGTCGGGATCCTCAGCGCCTGGTGGCGCGGCGGCCGCCTGGACGCGCTGCTGCCGCCGCTGCTGTTCATCGTCTCGACGGTGCCGATGTTCTTCATCGGGCTGCTGCTGATCTACCTGTTCGCGATCAAGCTCAACTGGCTGCCGCTGGGCGGCAACTACGACACCGGGGCGACCGCCAACTTCTCCGCGTCGTTCATCTGGGATGTGCTCAAGCACGCGCTGCTGCCCGGGCTGAGCCTGGTGGTGGTGACCTCCGGCCTGTGGGTCTACTCGATGCGCAACAACATGGTCACGACGATCGCCGAGGACTACGTGAAGATGGCGCGGGCCAAGGGGCTCTCCAGCACGCGGATCATGTTCGACTACGCCGCGCGCAACGCCGTGCTCCCGAACCTGACGGGCTTCGCGATGCAGCTGGGCTACGTGCTCGGCGGCGCGATCGTGATCGAGTACCTCTTCTCCTACCCCGGTCTCGGCTACCAGTTCTACACCGCCACGACCGACCACGACCTGCCGCTGATGCAGGGCCTCTTCCTCTTCTACACGCTGGCCGTGCTGGTCTGCGTGCTGCTGGCCGACATCGCCACCGCGATCCTCGATCCCCGCACCCGGGAGGCCTGAGATGTCGCCTGCCGGCCCCACCCCGGAGCTCGAGCTGCCGCCGCGCGCGGCGCACCGCGACGGCGTGCGCGGCGCCGCGCTGCGGCTGGCGCGGGCGATCCTCTCCAACCGCAAGGCCACGGCCGGTACCGTGATCCTGGCGCTGATCGCGTTCGTGGCCGCGTTCCCCGGGCTGATCGCCCCCGACAGCCCGTCCGCGTCAGCCTACGCGCCGAACCTGGGCGCCTCCGCAGCGCACCTGCTGGGGACCACGCAGCTTGGCCAGGACGTCTTCTCGCAGCTGATCTGGAGCACCCGGCAGACGCTGATCGTGACGCTGATCGTGAGCTTCATCGCCACCTCGCTGTCGATGATCGTCGGGGTCAGCGCCGCCTACCTGGGCGGCCTCACCGACCGCATCCTGACGATCATCATCGACGTCTTCCTGATCCTGCCGGTGCTGCCGCTGCTGATCCTGCTGGCCGCCTACCTGCCGCCGGGGGTCACCTCGCTGACGATCGTGCTGTGCATCACCAGCTGGGCCTTCCAGGCACGGCAGCTGCGCTCCCAGGGGCTGTCGCTGCGCAACCGTGACTTCCTGGTCTCGGCGCGCGTGCGCGGGGAGCGCCCGCTGTACATCATCCTCGTCGAGATAGTGCCGACCATGACCTCGCTGCTGGCCGCGTCATTCCTGGCGCTGGCGGTGTACGTCGTGGGCTTCGCCGCCAGCCTGCAGTTCCTCGGGCTGGGCAACAGCGGCCAGCTGATGTGGGGGACGATGCTCTACAACTCCCAGCAGGCCGCCGCGCTGGAGTCCGGCAACGCGCTGTGGGCGATCGCCCCCGGAGCCGCTGTGGCGTTCCTGGGTGCCGGGTTCGCGCTGCTCAACTACGCCTTTGACGAGATCGGCAACCCGGCGCTGCGCCCGAGCAGAAGGAGGCGACGTGGCCGAAGCGCTGCTTGAGGTCGACGGGCTCACGATCGACTACCTGACCGACGCCGCTGACGTGCGCGCCGTGGAGGACGTCAGCTTCGCCGTGCAGGCCGGCGAGTTCACGAGCATCGTCGGTGAGTCGGGCTGCGGCAAATCGACGATGCTGTTCGGCGTCGCCCAGCTGCTCTCGCCGCCCGGCGAGGTTGTCGCGGGCCGCGTGAACTTCAAGGGCACTGACATGGTGCGGCTGAGCGCCGGGGAGCTGCGCCACATGCGCTGGCGTGACTACTCCGTGGTGATGCAGAGCGCGATGAACGCGCTCAACCCGATGAAGAGCATCGGCGCGCAGTTCAAGGACACGCTGCTGGCCCATGAGCGGATGTCCGCCGCCCAGGTCCGGGAGCGCTCGGCGCAGGTGCTGACGCTGGTCGGGATCGATCCCGCCCACCTGCGCAGCTACCCGCATCAGCTCAGCGGCGGGATGCGACAGCGCGCGATGATCGCCATGGCGCTGCTGTTCACGCCACAGCTGGTGATGATGGATGAGCCGACCTCGGCACTGGACGTGGTGGCGCAGCGCTCGCTGATGACCAAGATCCGTGAGCTCCAGCAGCAGCTGGGCTTCGCGGTGATCTTCGTCACCCACGACATGCACGTGGTCAGCCGCTACTCCGACACGGTGCTGGTGATGTATGCCGGCCAGGTGGTTGAGGCGGCGGCCACCGAGCAGATCTTTGAGCACGCCAAGCACCCCTACAGCCGCGGCCTGATCGACGCCTTCCCGACGGTCACGGGGCCGCGCCGGGAGCTGGTCGGAATCCCCGGCTCCCCGCCGGACCTCTCGCGGCCATTGAGCGGCTGCCGCTTCACCGCACGCTGCCCGGTGGCGATGGACTCGTGCGCCACCACGCGGCCGCAGCTGCGGCAGGTGGACGGCGCGCAGGTGCGCTGCCTGCTCTATGAAGATGGCGAGCCGGCGCCCGGCGCCTCCCCGGCGCCGGCCGTGCCCGCGGCGCCGGCCGCAGGCACGGCGCCGGTCGGGCCCGTGGC
>JAJZDA010000017.1 GCA_021851525.1 Actinomycetes bacterium
ACGCGCGACGACGAGCGCGACGGGACGGCGAGCGACGGCGAGCGGTGACGGGACGGCGACGCGGAGGCGACGGGGCGGTGCGCGGGTGCGGCGCTCACTACAGGGCGGCGCTCGCCGCCCGCAGCTCCGCCAGCGCCGCCAGCGCGTAGTGCGCGAGGTCCTGCTCAGCCTCGCGATCCTCGACTGACCAGCGCGTGTAGCCGCGCCTGAATGCCAGCACACCCAGCTCAGCCGCCAGCTGGGCCACCGGATCCGCGACACCGCGGGCGGCCAGCGCCGCGGTCATCGCCGCGGCGAGCCCGACGCTCTTGAGCGCGTCGCGCTCCTGGAGCTCGGCGCTGGCCGCAATCGCCGCCTTCAGCTTCGGGCCCAGGTCGCGGTTCAGCTGCCCCATCGCATCCGAGACGCGCACCAGCCCGGCGGCGACCGCCTGCAGGGGGCCGGCGTCGGCCGGGGCCTCGGCGATCCCCTGGACCAGCAGGTCACTGAGCGCCTGCTGCCCGGCCACCAGGATCTCACGCTTGTCCGGGAAGTAGCGGAACAGGGTGCTCCGGGTGACGCCGGCACGCTGCGCAATCTGCGCGACGGTGGTGGCGTCGTACCCCTGCTCAACAAAGAGGTCAACTGCCGCCACCACAAGTCTCTCGCGCGCTCCGGGTTGCCACCTGGCCATACGCCAATGGTAGTGATGAGACTTTGGTGCCATCAGTCTGCTAGCGTGATGCGACACTGGTCCCATCACTTCCCCCAGGAGACCCCATGCACGTCTTCATCACCGGCGCCACCGGGCTGATCGGTTCCGCCGTCACCGCTGAGCTGATCAACAGCGGCCACACCGTCCTTGGACTGGCCCGCAGCGACGCCTCCGCACAGTCGCTGCAGGCCGCCGGCGCAGAGGCGATCAGAGGCGGCCTGGCCGATCTGGACGCGCTGCGCGCGGGCGCGCAGCGCGCCGACGGCGTGATCCACCTGGCGTTCAACCACGACTTCTCAAGCGCCGAGGCAATCACCAGCGCGGTCTCCGAGGAGAGCGCCGCGCTGAGCGCCCTGGGCGGGGCCCTGATCGGCAGTGACCGCCCCCTGGTCACCTGCTCAGGCACCCCGGCGATCCCCGGCCGAGTCTCCACAGAGGCCGACACCGTGATCACCGAGGGGCCGGTCGGTGGACGCGGGCGCTCGGTGATGGCGGTGCTGGCGCTGGCCTCGCAGGGGGTGCGCAGCAGCGCCGTGCGGCTGCCCCGCACCGTCCACAACAACGGCAACGGCGGGTTCGCCGGGGCCCTGACCGCGATCGCGCGCCAGTCCGGGGTTTCCGGCTATCCGGGTGACGGCGAGCAGCGCTGGCCCGCCGTGCACGCGCGGGATGCCGCCGTGCTCTTCCGGCTGGCGCTCGAGCGCGCCGAAGCGGGAACCTCCTGGCACGCGGTGGCGGACGAGGGTGACCGCGTCCGTGAGATCGCCGAGGTGATTGGCCGGCAGCTGAGCCTGCCGGTCCAGCCGGTCCCGCTGGAGACCTACGGACCGCTCGGCCAGATCTTCGCCGTCGACCAGCCCTCATCGAGCGCACACACCCGCGCGGTGCTCGGCTGGGAGCCGCGCCACCCGAGCCTGCTCGAGGACCTGGAGAACATCCAGCCCTGAGCGCCTGTGCGCTTTGGGGTGCCCGCGACACCAGCGCGCGAGGGGATGACTGCCATGGCGGGGTTCATGATTGCCGGACTGGAGGAGGTCGATGACGGCCTGTCCCGTTCAGGGCGGTGCGCCATCACTTCGGCATACGGACCTTCGGCGTCAACGCGATCTCCGCCCGCGCGGACGCTGAGCGGCTGATCAATGAGCACGAGGAGGCAGAGCCCCACTCCGGTGAGGAGCTCCACCTCGTGCTCAGCGGGCACGCCAGGTTCGAGCTCGGCTCGCGTGCATGATCCGTGCATCGCCAGGCCCCGCACCGGTGTTCAGCCAGGCCCCGCACCGGTGTGCAGGCAGGCCCCGCACCGGTGTTCAGCGGATCGGCCCGGCCCCGCACTATCTATAGGCTTCACCTATAGATATGTGTAAGTTATCGTCTTGGACATCTGGCCAGAAGAGAGCGACTATTTGCAGCGCAGCACCCTCTCCTCCCTCAGAGCGCGCTCCGTACCGGCCCCATATCCTGCCGTACGGGGCGCTCTCTATTTAAGCTCCCGTGGCGACCGCCGCCGGCGCGCCGCGGTCCGCCGGCGCCGCGATCGCGTCACTGGGCGCGAGACCCGTACCGCCTGAGCGGTCCAGGTGCGTACCGGCATGACGGTACGCGGGTCAGTCAGGGTCCGCAACGCTGACGGGTCTGTCGACCAGCGGCGATGCGCGGCGAAGCCATTCCGCAAAGAGCGGATCGACGATGTACCAGGTCCGCTCGCGACGGTCGACTAGCCCGCGGCGCCGCAGGCGCTCGAGCGCCGCCGGTACGCGCGAGTGGCTCGAGAAGCCGTAGAGCGTGGCGACCGCGCGGCTGGTGACGGTGGCCCCGCCGCGGTCGGCGACGAGCTGGAGGGCTCGCACCTCGTTGATCTCGCTCTCATCACCTCCCATCAGGACGTTCAGCACGGCGGCGAACTCGGAGCGCTCGATCGATTGCACGAGCCGCTCGTGGGCGGCGATCACGCTCCCAAGGGTCACGCGTGCGCCGACGGCCGTGGTCTGCCAGCACTCCCAGGCGAGCTGCTGCGTGCTGCGCGGATGGGCGCCGGTCGCGCTCAGCAGATACTCCAGCGCGTCCTCATCGGCGGGCCGGCCGGTCGCCTGGAACTGGAACTCGAGGTACTCCAGGAAGTCAACGCGGCTGATCTCGGGAAGCTGCAGCTGTGCGGCCTCGCCGAAGATCGGCTCATCGGAACGCTCGAGCATCATCTGCAGCGCGTTGCGGATCGAGCCCGTGAAGAGCAGGGACACGTGGTTGGCTCCTGAGCTCATCAGCGCCGAGCGGATGATCGCGAGCGGATCCCCGGGGCAATGGCGAAGCCGCTGAAACTCGTCAAACACAACCACCAGATGCGCGGACAGCGAGCGCAGCGCCATGAGCTGGGCATGGAGCGTCTCGGCGTCCTGGGCCGGGGCGGCGGCTGCGCTGCGCACCGTGCCCTTGATCACCCTGATGTCGAACCCGATCTCCTTCTCGAGCGCCCCGATCTGGCGCTGCGCCGCTCTGCGCATCCGCTTCTCAGGGTGTCCGACCATCGCGTCGTGCACACAGCCGATGAACCCGGGCAGGCTGACCACCCGCTGCAGGTTGACCTTGACCACGTCAAATGGCGGCGCGTCGTCTCCATGGGCCCTGGCCAGCTCCAGCGCGAGCTGATTGATGAACGTCGTCTTGCCGGTGTCCCGCGGGCCGAACAGCGCCACGTTGGTCTGGCCCTTCAGGATCAGCGCAACCTGATTGGCGAACGCCTCCATGCCGACGATCTTCGAGGGATCATCGACGGGGCGGTCCCATACGAAGGGGTTCAGGGCGCCGGGCATCGCTAGCCACTGTACCGCGCAGGCGGAACAGGGATGTACCGGCTGAGCGGTACTCGATTGCCACCGCCACGGCATAGACCGGCCCGCGGTCGCCGCGCGCGAGCCGGTCGTGGCCGCCTGCGTCGAAACTGATGTCAGATCGACTTGACACGACAGCATTTGTGATGTCATAGTGATGTCATGAACATCGAAGCCTACGTACAGGCGGTCCGCCAGGACCTGGCGCGGATCGCGGCGATCGGGGATGAGGGCACGGCTCGCGTCGGTGAGCTGCTGGCCGGCGCACTCGAGCCCGCCCTTGGCAGGCGGCTGCAGGAGGCGCTGAGCGAGGCGGCACTCGACCTCTCCGGCCAGCTTCCCGACGGCCATGTGGAGGTCCGCGTGGCGGGCGGCGACCCGGAACTGGTGTTCGTGTCCGACGGCGCCGCGACCCCGCCGACCGACACCACGGAGGAGGCGCTCAGCGCCAGGGTCACGCTGCGGCTCTCCGAGAGCCTGAAGTCACGGATCGAGGACGCCGCTGCTCGCAGCGGCGTGTCGCTCAACACCTGGGTGGGGCGCACCCTGAGCCAGGCGGTTGAGCCGCCGCCGCGCCCGAGCAACCGCCACCGACTGACCGGCTACGGCACCGCCTGAGAGGAAGAGATGTCAGAACATCGATTTGACACACCCAACCCTGTCCGCCTCGAGCTCAAGCTGGCTGCCGGTGACGTCCGGGTTGTCAGCGTCGACGGGGGAGAGTCCGTCGTGACGCTGGAGGGCCCCGCCAGGGCCGTTCAGGAGATGCACGTTGAGCTGATCGGCGAGCGCCTGATCGTCAGCGAGGCGCGCAAGGGCCTGATGGGGATCTTCGCCGGCATCGGCGAGCCGCTGCGCGCGCGCCTCGAGGTTCCCCACGGCAGCCATGTCGACGCGACCACGGCGGCGGCGGACGTGCATCTGGACGGCACCTTTGCGGGAGCGTCGATGACGTCTGCGTCCGGCGACCTGGAGGCCGTGGGCGAGATCACCGGAGACGTTGACGTGAAGACCGCCAACGGCGACGTGCAGATGCCACGGGTGGCCGGCAACCTGCGGGTGAAGTCGGTGTCCGGCGACGTGAAGGTCGGGGCTGTCGACGGTTCGGTCTCCGTCAAGTCGGTCTCGGGCGACCTGCAGGTCGCGTCGGTCCGCGCTGGCAAGGTGGACATCCACAGCGTCTCCGGCAACGCGCTGATCGGGATCGCCGCGGGCAGCTGCGTCGACGTCGACGCAGGCAGCGCCTCCGGGGAGCTGAGCTCGGAGATCCCGCTCACCGGCGCCCAACCGGAGCACACCGACGCGCCGGTGGTCGTGATCCGCGTGAGCACCGTGAGCGGCGACATGCGCCTGCGACGGGCCGCATGACCCCACGGGCCGTGACCTGAACGCACGGCTCCCAGCGGTCCGAGCCGCACGGGCGCTCCGAGCCGTCCAAGCGACTCGAGCCGTCCGAGCTGTCCGAGCCGCACGGGCGGTCCGAGCCGTCCAAGCGACTCGAGCCGTCCGAGCGGGCCGAGCCGTCCAAGCGGCCAGAGCCGAGAAGCCCGGGACATCTCCGACGGCCTGGGACGGCCTGCGGAGCGCGCGGCCCACGGGTGACCGCACGCTCCGCGCACCACCCTGGGGGAGAAACCCCTCGCCACGCCTGCTTTCTCCCCCAGCGTTGTGCAGAACCCCGGCAGGGCCCGCGCGGTCGCGGAGATCACACCGCACCGGAACCATCGCGAACGCGTCTCAGGGGTGTTGCCTGGGGGTGCGGCTGGCCGGCGCCGCGGGCGAGCCCGGCCGGCCGCCACGGCGGGGAAGAGGGCGAAGACGGGCAGCGAGAAGAAGCCGGGGAACGAGCGGGGGAGCGGGACACGGCGGACAGCGACAAGAAGCCGGGGAACGGGGAAGGCGGGAAGGCGGGGAGGACGGATCTGTGAGGCGCGGTCCGCGACCCGGAGTGACGGAGCGCCGTCAGCGCGAGTCGCTTCCCCCGCGGACCGCCAGTGCCGTCGGTGGGGCTCGAACCCACGCGCTTCGGATTAAAAGATGCTTGTTTGCACGACAATTGCAGCAACTACAAGCAGTTCGATCAACAAGTCGGCAACTCGGTGAGGTCAGAATTGCTGAGTTGGGGACATATTTCGGGACACGCGGATGGTCTGCGCCGACGACCGTAGCCAGCCAGCCGCTGGCGGAGGCCCCTTGGAGCGTGGGGACGACTTGGGACGTCTCAGGACGCAAGCACGGTGTGCCTATAGTCTGGGGCTGTCTGGGGCTGTCCTGGGGTCGGTCAACCCCGGGGCCAAGGACAGGCCCAACACGCCCACGCAGAGCGACGGCCACGACCGTCAACCTGATCGAGCGTTAGCGACATCCTCAGCGGGAGCGCAGCGGTCACCCTCGCGCGGCAGCTAAGAGGCACAACTCAAGCGTCCTTCATTGCGGGTGACGACAAACGACGCGCGTCGGGCGACAGGCGCAGGAGCGCGCCGCGAGCAGCCCAATGGTGCGCACGTTCCGCGCCAAGCACGTCCCTCGAGCGATCTCGTGAGATGCCCGCCGGCGATCGAAAGCACGACTCCGCAGAGTTACGGAAGCGTGGCAGACCAGCAGTGCGGTTGGCGGGCCGAAACCATCTCATGCGGTATGCGAAATGGCATTCCAGTACGCAGAACGGATACCCAAATGCCATTTGCCTCTCCGGTCATCACCGTTGTGAGCGCGAACGGCAGGACGAGCGCAACGCCACGCTGCCGTATGCCGCGCAATGCGGGGAACTTGGTCTCGCATCCGCGAGACTCGCCAGCCAAGGAAAGCGAGACCCACGGACCGGGCACGCGACAGGTTGAAGTCGCCTAGTGTCCTGACTATAATTCTGGTCATGACCGAGACGATGTCTCTTGCGAGCGCGAAGGCCAAGTTCTCCGAGTTGGTCGATCGCGTGGAGCGCCAACAGGATCGCGTGATCGTCACGCGCAACGGCAAGCCAGCCGCGGTCGTGATCAGCCTGGACGACCTCGAGAGTCTCGAGGAAACGCTCGCCGTTATGTCGGATGCCGGCCTGGTCGCCCAGATCCAGGAGAGCCTGTCGGCAGCGGCCGCAGGCGACACCGGGGTCGGACTTAACGATCTCCGGGCTGATTTGCAGGCGCGTCGCGCCGCCGATCAGTGAGCGAGCAGGTCTGGCGGATCGTTGTGATGCCGCCAGCCCGCCGCGAGTTCGACAGGCTCCCGATCTCGGTCGCAGCCGCAGTCCTGGAAACGCTCGACGCGATCGCCGAAACCCCGCGACGGTTAGGCAAGCCGCTGATGTTCGAACACCAGGGACGTTTCTCAGCCAGGCGCGGCCCATATCGGATCATTTACGAACTTGACGAACCTCAACACGTCGTCCGCGTGATCGCGATCGGCCATCGACGCGACCTGTACCGGCAACGCTAAACACATGCCCCAAGCCGCCGCTGCGCACCTTCCGCGCAAGGGAGGTGAGCCAGGCTGCCAGCCGAGATGCCTGTGAGGTGAGTTATGAGGGTGCGACGGCGCCCATCCCCCTGCTGCCGCCGGTTGGCTAACGCCCGTTAGCGATACACGTCGCGTCGGTGCCCGATCGTGATCACGACGACAACCAGACGGTCGTCCTCGATCGTGTAGATCACTCGATAGTCGCCGACTCTGACCCGCCAGGCCGGCCGTCCGGTCAGCGGCCGTGAGGCCGGCGGCCTTGGGTCATCGGCCAACAGCGCGATGACACCCTGGATGCGACGAGCAGTCGGTGGATCGAGTTTGCGCAGCTGCCTGGCGGCAGCCGGCCTCACCTCGATCCGGTACGGCACCGATCAGACCCAGCCGAGATCAGCCTTGACCTGATCCCAGGGAATGTTCGGGCCTTCCTCAGCCATAGCCTCGTCGAATGCGGCGACGTCCTCGGCATCCTCGGAGGCCGCGAGCAGCTCCTCATAGCGGGCAGGGCTGAGGACAACCGCAGCCGGTCGGCCGTATCGGACCAGCGTCACCGCTTCGGTCTCGGCACGGTCGATGACGGCGGAGAGCTGTTGCCGCGCTTCGCTGACATCGATGCTGCTCATGCGGAAAGCGTACAACAAAGCAAGCAACTTGTACAAGTCCTGTCCGCCACGCTTCCCGTCGCGCAAGCCGCGCATTCCAGGTGCTTTGGCACGACCGTCAGGATGCACGTCTCGAGGGCAATGCGGGTCGCTGGCGCCGAGAGGGGATCGTCGGTGGGTGCGCTCTGCCGCCTGATGACATACAATGTGTGTCGCTATGAGGACTGCGCGGATGAACCTGCGGCTCGCTGAAGAGGCGGATGACCGGATCCGGCGTGCGGCCGCCGTTTCTGGCGTGAGCACGAGTGCGTTCGTGGAGCGTGCGGCGTCTGTGGCCGCCGACATGGTGCTGGCTGATCGACGTGAGTTCGTTCTTGATTCCATGGACTGGGATCGCTTCGTTGCAGAGCTGGATCGCCCGGCGAAGGATCTGCCAGAGCTGCGGCGCGGTCGTGAGCTTCGTGATCGCCTGATCACGCCTTGAGCGAACTTCGGATCGGTCCACTCGAGCGCGTTCACCTACTCGATGCGTTCGACAGTGGCGCCGACGAGCTCGATCGTTGGTTGCACCGGTTCGCCCGGATCGCCGACGGCGCTGGCACCGCCAAGACCTACGTTCTAACCAGCGGCAACCGGGTGCTTGGCTATTACGCGCTGACGCCTGCAGGGGTTAGCCGAGAGGAACTTCCCGAACGGCACGCCAAAGGCATGCCCGCCCATCCGATCGGTGTGATCCTGCTCGCACGCCTTGCGGTCGACAGGTCCCTGCAGGGACAGGGATACGGACGTGCACTGATGGCCGACGCCTCCATCCGCACGCTCCAGGCCGCCGATCTCGTCGGCGCACGCGCGATGCTCGTCCACGCACGAGACGAACAAGCCGCCGGCTTCTACGAGCGCCTCGGATTCACTCGCTCACCCACCGACGCGCTGCACCTCATGGTCCTCATCAAAGACCTCCGCCGCACGTTTGGCTGATAGCCCAACGCCCTGCTGGCCGCGCATAGGGGGACGGTGGCCGTGCAGGATGCGATGCGCGTAGTTCGAGGAAAGCGAGACCCGCTACTTGCGACGGTTGCGACGACCGGTGTCGCCCGGCCAACTGATGCTGTTCAGTAGATCTCTCCAGTTGGAATCTCCGGGAGACTCGGCCAGGGCGATCAGTGCGGCGCATGCCAGGGCGATCACGCCGAGCACAGCGAAACCGAGGCTTGCTGCCAGTGGCGTAACGACGAACAGCGCGATCGGCCGCCTGACGAACGGCCGGGCCAGGACGATGCCGCCAGAGGCGAACAGTGCGACCCCGAGCGCGATCAACGCAATGTCAGCGCGGTTGCGCAACATCTCATGCCAGACCAGCCGGACCGTGTAGTGCGTGAGGGTTCCTCCGACGCCGTCCTTGTTCGCACGGCTAAACGCGGTGGTTAGTGGAATCCCAACACCGACGGCCTGCAGCGCGAGCCCCCACGCAAGCCATCGCGCACGATGCTCGACCGGCCTCAGTTCACGATCCAACAGACGAGTTGCCGCGGGCACGGAGCCGATCCTATCCGTCAGACTGTGCTGTCATAGCCGCATCCTCCCTCCGGTCCGCGCGTTGCGGGGCGCTATGCGGTGGCTGTGACAAGGCGTGTAGCGACGGCAAAGCGGGTCTTGAGGCCCCAGCGGAAATCGTGAATACCGCTCGGATGGGTAGATGCCGGCGGCCGGCGCCTGCGGCGGTAGTGTGTTCGGTCGATGTCTACGCAGATCGCAAAGCTCGACCATTACGTCATCCACGTGTCGGACTGGGACGCATCCAATCCGTTTTACCGGGACGTGCTCGGCGCCGAGCTCGTCGACCGTGGTCATGGCATCTGGGCATACCGTTTCGGGTCCGAGCAGCTAAACGTCCACGGACCTGGAGTCGCCGCCGATCCTGTCGCCCGAGTTCCGGTAGCCCCCGGCAACAGCGACCTCTGCTTCGAGTGGAACGGCCCAATCACAGAGGCCATCGCACACCTCAACCGCTGTCACATCGAGGTCGAGCTCGGTCCCGTTGAGCGCAACGGCGCGCGCGGCCGGGGAACCAGCGTCTACTTCCGCGATCCCGACGGGAGCCTGTTGGAGTTCATCTCGTACCGAGCCTGAGCCCGGCCCTCCGAGCTCAGCTCACCCGCCGTAACTCGGTTCCCCTGCCCGCGCCAAGCAGGTGACTCGTTGCGGCTCGCGAGATGCTCGCCGGGAAGCGGAAGCAGGACGCACGAAGAATCTCCGCCTCGGTGAAAGATTCTCGGGGTTGGTGATGATTAGGTGGTATGCGGCAGTCCGTGGCAGGGGATCGGGAGCGGTTCTCGGGGTTGTTTGAGGCCTACTTCGCGCAGGTGCGAGCGTTTGCGGCGCGGCGTGTCGGCGGCGATCTTGCGGAGGAGGTGACGGCGGAGACATTTCTGGTGGCGTGGCAGCGTTTGGATGCCATGCCGTCGGAGCCGCTGCCGTGGCTGTACGGAGTTGCGCGCAATGTGATCCAGCGTCAGCTGTCGGCAGCGGCGAAGCAGACGATGGCGCGGGACTTGATGTCCCGGGAAAGGTTCGGGCCCGTTCTTGAGGATGACTCCGAGCATGACGCGCTGTGGCGCGCGTGGGGACAGCTCGGCGACAGCGACCGTGAGGTGCTCTCGTTGATTGTCTGGGAGGAGTTGTCGGTGCGTGACGCGGCGAGGGTGTTGGGCGTGCCTGCACCGGTCTGCTCTGTCCGGCTTCACCGTGCGCGGCGTCGGCTTGAGCGCCACCTCCGAAAGACCGCCGCGCCAGCCATCCCCGCGACCAAGGAGGCGACATGACGAGCGAGCCTCGCTCGCTGGCGCTGTTGCGCCGCGCTAATCCGGTGACTGTCGATACCACCGCCGCGGGGTCGCCGCATGCGCGCGATCTGTTCGAGCTGATCATTTCGCAGCATCGTGACCCTAAGCCCTGGAGCGCCCGTCGGCCGGGCGGAACAGGTTTGCGCCCGCGGCTTGCCTTTGGTGGCGCCGGGCTCGCCGCCGTCGCGGCTGCCGCGATCGTCGCGGTCCTCTCAAGCTCTGCCGCTGCCCCGGCGTTTGCTGGCTGGACCGCCAGACCGGGGTTGGCGTCGGATCAGCAGATCACCCGTGCGACGCGCGCCTGCCACTTGACCGGCCCAGTGTTGGCGGAGTCGCGCGGGCCATACACAGCAGCGATATTCGCATCGCGCTACGGCGGCACCGCGTGCGTGATCGGGCCCGGGATGTCCACTGAGGAGAGCACTGTCGGCGGGGTGCGAGCACCCGATAACCGGTTCAAGCCCGGCCAGATCGGCATGGCTGTGATCACCGGCGCCGGTAGCAGCGGCCAGGGTTTCACGGTCCTCACCGGCCGGCTCGGGAGAGCTGTGCGCTCCGTCGTGATCCATCGCAGCAACCACGTCAACGTCGTCGCGAGCATCCATGGAGGCTGGTACCTCGCATGGTGGCCTGCTAGCGCACGCGCGACCTACGCGACCGTCACCACGACCACGGGTTCTCACCGGGTCGCGCTGCCGAGCCTTGTAACCCACAGCCCGTCCTGCGGAGGCGGTCAATCAACCGGGCCGAAGGGCCGCGCACACCCGCTCGCAACAAGCTGCGTTGCCACGGGAGGGGTCTCCTTCCCTGACTCCAAGGAGAAGTCCAACGGGCCAGGCTCCGACGGGATCGCCGCGCCTCCGTTGGTCGGTGACATCTTCGGCGGGCCGTATCACGGCACGGTGCTGTTCAACGTCTGGAACGCCTCGAGCGTCCTTGTCTGCTTCCACCCACCGGCCAACCTCAACACCGCGATGCAGCCAAACGGCCCGACCGGACCATGCACGCACGCGACGCTCCTGAACCGCCTTCCAGTCCACTACCCAGTGCAGAAGAACCTTCTGGAGTTGTTTCCAAAGGGCGTGTGGGAAATCAAGCTTCCGGCAGACGTCCGCATCCAAGGGACCCTGAAGCTCCTGGTCGTCCCACACGGCCCGTTCGGTCCTGGTCCTCGCAGCGAACTCACCGTCAGGCGCTAGCAGCCCCCGAACACGACACCAACGTAGAACCGGTGGCACCGCTCCGCCATGTGGACCTCACAATTGAGCTTGCCGCGTGACGCGAGCGTCTCGACTTGTGGCTCAATGTGCCTCGACCAGCACGGATGCGAGTGCGACGTCTATCGCCTGCGGCCTCGCGCTCCCGCGAGGCCGCAGCCAGACTCGCTCGGGCCTGAACGTCCCACCGCTCGTTGGCAACGATCAGGCGGCGGCGGCCGCAAGCGGCCGGATTAGGCCATTAGCCTTGGCGGCCTCATACAGCGGCTCCGGCGCAAGATCCAAGTCGTGGCGTCGCCAATGGACGGTTCCGCCGACGATCTCAACCTCGGCGAAATAGTCGGGGTCCTGCAACGGGGCAAGCACACCGGGCCATGTGCGGTCACGGAAGGAGACATCCCCGACCGTGCCATCCTCGAACAGCAGCCGAAGCTCGTGGTCTCCAACCACCACGACCCCACGGATGATCCACACCGGACGCTTTCCCGTCATCACCAAAGATCTTAGGCCAGAGGCTCGATGCTCTCCAGCGGCTTGGCTGCGCGAGCAAGCTCCCAATTACGGGACAGCTCCGCTTGATGCAGCAAAGCCCACTGGCGCACCAACCGCGCGTCACGGGCTGACAGCGAACCCGCAACCACCGAACCGTCGAGCGCCACCGATGCCGCGCAATCACCGTGTTCGGCGTGGAAATGCGGCTCCTGGTGGCTGCCCTCGTCCCAGTACATCGCGATCACGATGCCGAAGAACTCGCTGATGCGCGGCATCCTCGCATCCTGTCGCCGCCTTCGGACGGTGGGCGCCAACCGTCGACAGCCTCGAAACCCGTCGAGCGACAAAAGCGAGACCAGGGCCGAACTGCGGACGACGCCTGGATTTCGCCAATTGCACAACGACTCCGACGGGGGTGGCTGGGGGCTGCAACGCCCTGCGCGTGGCAACGAAGAGCGTCGATCAAGCAAGCGGACCAGCCGGTCGCGCGCCGAGACCGCTTCGCTCCCGCTGGGGATCTCGCTGACGCTCGAGCAGGTTGACGCGGAGGTCCTGGCGGGCGACCAGGACGGGGCCTGGAGCCTCGTTCCCACCACACGGTCACCGGGCCCAACAGGGGGCCACACTGTACGCACAGCGCGCTTACGTCCCCAAGCGTCCCCGAGTATCGGCACACCCAGCCGGCTCTTTTGGAGTGCCGCTACGCCGCAGATGAGACAGAGCCGGCGGCACTACTCAGGCGTCGGTGCAGAAGCTCCGGCGCCGGATCGAGGCCATTAGGCCATACGACCGTCCGCAGGTCCGGATCCACCGTTACTTGACGGAAGTAGGCGGGATCACGGAGCTCCTCGCCCAGCCCGCCGGCCAACAGGAAGGAGCAGTCGACGTCGCCGGCGGAGCCGTCACTGAACTCGATCCGCAGGACATGACCCTCCAACGGGGCTGCCTTGATCACGCCGACCATGGCTCTCATGCTAGGGCAGCGGGTCGATCGGCACCAGCGGCTCGAGGCGCTGGGCTCGCTCCCAATCCGCGGCCAGCTCGGCCTGATGCAGTCGTGCCCACTCCTGGACGAGACGGAACGCGCGGGCGGGCAACTGACCCTCGATGATCGATGAGCCGTCGATCGACACCTGGGCCCAGTGCTCCCCGTACTTGGCGTGGAAGTGCGCCGGAGGATGATCGGGCCGGTACATGTAGATGACGATCCCGTAGAACTCGCAGAGGCGCGGCATGCTCAAGCCCCCGTGGTCGAGATGCTCGAAGACGTCCCAAGTCGTCCCAACTCGTCCCCAGACGTCCCGACAGTGGACACCGAGAAAGCCTCTGCCACGAGCCGAGCGTCCTCAGCTCGCGGCGCGTAATGGAGGTACTTCATCGTGGTCTGGACGTCAGCGTGGCCCATCCACTCCTGGACACACCTGACGTCGGCCTTGGCGATCATGCGCGTGCCGAACGTGTGGCGCAGATCGTGGAAGCGCAGGTTGCGCAGACCGGCGCGCTGAAGCGCAGCCTTGTAGCGGATGCGCAGCGCCGAATCGGCCAGGTAGGTGCCGGTCTCGCTGGCGAACACCAGGTCGTCGTCTCCGGTCCAGTTATCCCGGACGAGCAGTTTCGCGAGCGCCGCCGCAACATCTGGCGCCAGCGGCACCGATCGAACTTTGCCCGACTTCGGCGTCGTGAGCTGCCCGCCCGCCCAGCTTGAACGGACACGGATCACGGAGCCCGCGAAGTCAACGTCACGCCAGCGCAGCGCCAGCAGCTCGCCCATCCGCAGACCGGTGAAGGCGGCGGCCAAAAAGATCGCCCCGTCAAGCTCCGAACCGGCATTGCGCACCAGCGCCCACACCTCCTCTGGAGCGAGCACCTCGATGTCCCCGCTCGAACGCTGCGGGTGCTTCTCGAGCTGGGCCACGGGGTTCGCATCCAGTCCGTAGACACGCTGGGCCCGCCGGAAGATCCCGTGGAGCTGGATCAGCAGCTTGTTCTTGGTGCGGTTCGAGAGGCCGTCGAGCGTGCCACGCCAGGCCTCGATCTCCTCGACTGTGATCGACTCCAGCTGACGATCGCCGAAGGCCGGAAGCAGATGCGCATTCAACGCGGAGCGGTAGTCCCGCACAGTCGAGGGTTTGCGCTCGCGATCTTGTGTGATCAGGCGCAGCCATTCCTGAGCCGCTTCGGCGAAGCTCACACCACCAGACGGCATACCGGGCAGCGTGCCGTGACGGGCCCGGATCAGCACATCCTGCAGCCAAGCCTCCGCTGTGCGCTTGGTGCCACCCAAACCAGTGCCGTCGGTGGGGCTCGAACCCACGCGCTTCGGATTAAAAGTCCGCTGCTCTACCAGCTGAGCTACGACGGCACGCACCCTGATGATGGCAGGGGGCCGGGCACAGCGAAAGCGCCCGATGGGCGAACATCACCGAGCGCTTTGGGCTGATTCGAACCGTGCGGAGGCCACGGTGGCCGCAACCGGCCGCGCGGGCCGGCCGCCGGCAAACAGCCCCAGCAGACCACAGGCCGCCACGCCGCTCCCGGCCGCAACCGGCAACCCGCGGCCCGACCCGGGCCCGCCTCAGACAACCCCCGGCAACCCCCGGCAACCCCCGACCCACCACCGGCCCGGCCCCCGGCCACTACCCCCGGTAGGCCACCAGCTCGATCTCAACCAGCATCCGCGGATCGATCAGCGCCGCGACCTCAACCATCGTCATCAGCGGGCGGACCGCGGCAAACACCTCACCGTGGGCACGACCGACCTCCTCCGCACGGGAGATGTCGGTGACGTACACGCGCGTCTGGATCACGTCACCGGCGCCCAGGCCGACGCGGCCCAGCTCATGCAGCAGCCTGCGGCAGATCTCGACAGCCTGCTCATAGGGCGTCACGCCCACCACATACCCGCCGGGCTCGATTGAGGTGGTGCCGCCGATCAGCACGAACGGCCCGGCGCTGAGCAACCGGCTGTAGCCGAACATCTCCTCATACGGGGACGGGGGGTCGCCGCCCAGGCGGGTGATCGAGCCGGGACCCGCCGGCGCATCCTGACCGACGGGGCGTGGAGTGTCGGGGTCTGTGCTCAAGCCATCACCTCACGGCCCGCCCCGAACCCCGGCCCCGCTCAGTGGCGGAAGTGACGGCGGCTGGTGAAGACCATCGTGGCGCCGGCCGCGTCGACCGCCGCCACCACCTCCGGATCACGGATCGAGCCGCCCGGCTGGATGATCGCCGTGACCCCGCGCTCGAGCGCGATCTCAGGGCCGTCTGAGAACGGGAAGAACGCATCCGAGGCCATCACCGCGCCGGCCGGGTCGACCTGGGACTTCTCCAGCGCGATCCGCACCGAGTCCACACGGCTCATCTGGCCGGCACCGAGCCCGATCGTCGCCCCGTCCTTGGCCAGCACTATCGCGTTTGACTTGACGTGCTTGCAGATCCGCCAGGCGAACAGCAGCTCCGACCACTCATCCTCGGTGGGGCGCCGCGCGGAGACCACCTGCATGTCCTCGCGCTCCTCGTTGGAGGTGTCGCGGTCCTGCACCAGCAGGCCGCCGATCACCTGCCGGAAGGCGGGGTCGAGCTTGATGTCGAGGCGGCGCTCACGATCGTCCAGCACCCGCATGTTGGGCTTGGTCGCCAGCAGCTCCAGGGCGTCGTCGTCATAGCCGCGGGCCAGGACCACCTCCACGAACTGCCCGAGCAGCGCCTGCGCCGTCAGCCTGTCCACGCGCCGGTTGAGCACGATCACGCCGCCGAACGCGGACTGCGGGTCACAGGCAAAGGCGCGCTGGTAGGCCTCCAGCGTGGTGGTGCCGACAGCGACCCCGCAGGGGTTGTTGTGCTTGACGATCACGCAGGCCGGGACCACGAACTCCGAGAGCAGCTGCCTGGCGGCGTCCAGGTCCAGCAGGTTGTTGAAGGAGAGCTGCTTGCCGCCCAGCTGCGCGACCTGCGAGAGCACGTGGGCGCGGGCGCCGATCTGCGTGTAGAAGGCCGCCCGCTGATGCGGATTCTCGCCGTAGGGCAGCTCCAGCTGGCGCTCAAAGGCGCGCACCAGCAGCGGCGGGAAGTCCTCGTTCTTCTCCTGAAACCAGCGGGTGATCGCGGTGTCGTAACGCGCCGTGTAGGCGAACGCCTCGGCCGCCAGGCTCTCACGCGTCTGCAGTGAGAGCCGGCGGTCTGACTCACGCAGCTCATCCAGCACCGCGTCATAGCTCTCGGGGGAGACCACGGGCGCCGCGTACGCGAAGTTCTTGGCCGCGGCGCGGATCATCGTCGGCCCGCCGATGTCGATGTTCTCGATCACCTCGGCGTCGGCGACGCCGCGCCGGGCGGCGGTCCGCTCGAACGGGTAGAGGTTCACGCAGACCAGGTCGACGGGCTCGATCTCATGCTCATGGGCGGCGGCCACATGGGCGTCGTCGCTGCGCACCGCCAGCAGGCCCGCGTAGAGCCTGGGGTGCAGCGTCTTCACACGCCCGTCCATGATCTCCGGAAAGCCGGTGAGGTCGGTGATCGTGCGCACCGCGACGCCCGCCTCACTCAGCGCGGCGGCGGTGCCGCCGGTGGAGATGATCTCGATCCCCAACTCCGCCAGACCACGGGCGAACTCAACGATCCCAGCCTTGTCTGAGACCGACAGCAGCGCGCGCCCGACCCTGACCTCACCGGGCTCAGAGGGCTGCAACGACTGCTCGGCCTTGGTGCCGCTGCTCATAGGACGCGACTCTACCGCTCCGGCAGGACCGCGAGCGGCCCGACGAGCACCCGCCGCGGGTGCGTGGAGGCGATCCGCACGGCGCCGCGCGCGAACAGCCGCACCACCTCCGGCAGCATCTGATGCTCGAGCGCGTGCACGTGGGGCAGCACGTCGTCGAGCACGCGCGCGTCAGGCAGCTCGACTGCCCGCTGCATGATCACCGGCCCGCTGTCCACGCCCTCATCCACGAAGTGCACGGTCACGCCGAAGACCTTGGCGCCGTAGGCCAGCGCCTGGTTGACCGCGTCCAGCCCCGGGAAGGCCGGCAGCAGCGCCGGGTGGAGGTTGATCACCTGGTCAGCGAAACGGTCCAGGAAGGCCGGGCCGAGGATCTGCATGTAACCGGCCAGCACCACCAGCTGCACGCCACGCGCGCGCAGCCAGTCGGCCATCGCGCCGTCACGCGCGGCACGGTTGCCGTTGAAGTCAGAGACCGGGAAGAGCGCCGTCTCGATCCCGGCCGCCTGCGCGCGCTCGAGCGCCAGCGCCTCAGGCTTGTCGGATCCGACAGCGACGATCCGCACCCCGTCGCGGCCGTGCACCTGATCGATCAGGGCCTGCAGGTTCGTGCCGGTGCCGGAGGCCAGCACCGCCACCTTCAGAACAACCGGGTCGGTCATCGTCGCGCGGCCAGTGGCAGCTCGACGCGCTCCAGCGCGAACTTGCCACCGGAATCCTCGGTACCGGCCAGCGGGTACTCGCCGCTGAAACATGCGTCGCAGTGAGCTGAGCGCTCGCCCCGCACCGCCTTGTAGACGCCCTCGAGCGAGAGGTAGTGCAGGGAGTCCGCGCCGACCTCCGCCGCGACCTCCTCGACGCTGCGCCCGTGGGCGATCATCTCCTCACGCGTGGACATGTCGATCCCGTAGAAGCAGGGGTGCTTGATCGGCGGCGACGAGATCCGCAGATGCACCTCCGCGGCCCCGGCGTCGCGCAGCATCTGCACTATCTGGCGGGTCGTGTTGCCACGCACGATCGAGTCGTCGACGACGATCAGCCGCTTGCCGCCGACAACCTCCGGCAGCGGGTTGAACTTCAGGCGCAGGCCGTGTTTGCGCAGCGCCTGACCGGGCTGGATGAAGGTCCGTGCGACGTAGCGGTTCTTGATGAAACCGTCGTCCTGCGGCAGCCCGGCGGCGCGCGCCAGGCCGCGGGCGGCGGCGTTGCCGGAGTCCGGGACCGGGATCACGAGGTCCGCCTCAACCGGCCTCTCGCTCCAGAGGATCTCACCCATGCGCGCCCGCGCCACCTGCAGGCGCTGGGCGCCCATGATCGAGTCCGGACGCGCAAAGTAGATGTACTCGAACACGCAGAAGGCGTGGCGCTGCGCCGGCGCCACCAGCCGCGAGCGCATGCCTTCGGCGTCGAGCGTGATCAGCTCACCGGGCGCCACCTCACGCTCGTAGCGCGCCCCGATCAGGTCAAAGGCGCACGACTCACTTGCCACGCAGTACACGTCCGGGGCGCCGTGCTCCCCGGGGATCTTGCCCAGCGCCAGCGGCCGCAGGCCCTGCGGGTCGCGGAAGGCGATCACCCGGTCCTCCGTCATGATCACCGTCGAGAACGCACCGCGCATCCGCGTCAGCACGTCCGCCACGGCGTCCTCGACGTCATCCGCGGGATGGGTGGAGAGCAGCGCCGCAATGATCTCCGAGTCCGAGGTTGAGCGGAACGGCACCCCCCGCTCACGCATCTCCGTGTGCAGCTCCACGGCGTTGATCAGGTTGCCGTTGTGGGCCAGCGCGATCGTGCGGCTGTCATCGCGCACGATCGGCTGCGCGTTCTCCCACTCCGAGGAGCCGGTCGTGGAGTAGCGCACATGCCCGATTGCCAGGTCACCGACCAGCGAGCGCAGCATGTGCTCGTTGAAGACCTGCGAGACCAGTCCCTGGTCGCGGATCGCCAGCACCGAGCCGCCCAGCTGCGCGGTCGCGATCCCCGCCGACTCCTGACCGCGATGCTGCAGCGCGTACAGCGCGAAGTAGGCCAGGCGCGAGAGGTCCTCGCGACCGGGCGCATAGATGCCGAAGACGCCGCACTCGTCGCGCGGCCCGTCGCGATGATCGTCGAGCGTAGCCATCGGTGAAAGCCCTTTGTGAAGCCTAGCGGAGCAGCGCCGGAAGGCCGCTGTCGTGAGCGGCGGCAAGCTCGGAAAGTGGGACGTTCAGCACGCCCTCGAGCTCCAGCGCCTCACCGCCGACCTCACCGATCAGCGTCATCCCCGCGAGCGCCTGCTCACTGCCGGTCACGATGAACGCGGTGCCGAGGTCCTCCCCGAACAGGTCAAGCCCGTCGGGCAGACGCACGCGCGCACCGATCCCGCCGGCGATCGCGCACTCCGCGAGCGCAACCGCGATCCCTCCCTCAGCG
Organism: Actinomycetes bacterium; assembly: GCA_021851525.1. Taxonomy (GTDB): domain Bacteria; phylum Actinomycetota; class Thermoleophilia; order Solirubrobacterales; family Solirubrobacteraceae; genus Palsa-465. The sequence goes on from JAJZDA010000017.1 coordinate 19,256, forward strand.
ATGTCGTGCGCGGAGTGCAGCACACCGCTGCGCACGCCCTCGCGCACCAGCCGGTGGGTCTCGCGCAGCGCCGCGACGTCCTTGGCGGGCAGTGCGCCAGCGGGCGCGCTGCCCTGCAGCTTGGCGAGCTCCGAGCCGTCGCGGCGCGGGTTGAAGTGCCCGACCAGCGCGATCCTGTCGCCGGCGGCCGCAAACCCGAGTCGGCCGGCGTGGCGGGCGTCGGGCAGCCGGCCGACCATCCCCACCACCGGGGTGGGCAGGATCGGGCCGTCGGGGGACTCGTTGTAGAGCGAGACGTTGCCGCCGACCACCGGCACGTCGAGCTCACGGCAGGCCGCGGCGAGCCCGTCGATCGCCTCCGACAGCTGCCAGGCGACGTGCGGCTTCTCGGGGTTGCCGAAGTTCAGGCAGTTGGTCAGCCCCAGCGGCTGGGCGCCCGTGCAGGCGAGGTTCGCGGCGCACTCGTAGACCGCCTCGGCGGCGCCGGCGCGGGGGTCGACCGCCACCCGGCGGCCGTTGCCGTCGATTGAGATCGCGATCGCCGGGATCGGCTGCGAGCCGGCGGCGCTGCGCGCGTCCAGCACCGGCAGCGCCAGGACCGCGGCGTCGGCCTGCTCGGGCCGGCGCACGGTGCGTGATTGAACCACCGGGTCGTACTGCTCGAAGACCGCCCGCCGGGAGCTGATGTTGGCGCTGGCGAGCAACCCCAGGAGCGCCTGCGCGGGGGTGGCGTCGGTGGCGATCCGCTGATCGCCACCGCGGTAGAGCGGGGCGCTCGGCGCCTGCGGCTCGAGGTCGTAGAGCGGGCAGTCGTCGACCAGCAGCGCCACCGGCAGCTCACCGAGCAGCTGCTCGCCGCGCAGGATCCGGAAGACCGGCTGGGCGGTCACCTCGCCAATCACGGTGGCGAGGATGTCCCAGTGCTCGCAGACCGCCAGCACCGCCTCCACCCTGTCGGGCTCCACAACGCAAAGCATGCGCTCCTGGGATTCGGAGACCATGATCTCGAAGGGCTCCATGTCGGCCTCGCGCAGCGGCACCCGGGAGATGTCCAGGTCGAGCCCGACAGCGCCCTTGGAGGCCATCTCGGAGGCGGCCGAGGTGAGGCCCGCGGCGCCCAGGTCCTGCAGTGAGGCCAGCAGCTCTCGCTCCAGCAGCTCGAGGCTGCACTCCATCAGCTTCTTCTCCGCGAACGGGTCCCCGATCTGCACGGTCGGCCGCTTGGCGGCGTCGCCCTCGCCGAGCTCGGCGGAGGCCAGCACCGAGGCGCCGCCGATGCCATCGCGCCCGGTCAGCGCGCCGAACAGGATCAGCCTGTTGCCGATGCCCGCGGCGGCCGCGGAGGTCAGGCGCTCGTGGCGGGCCATCCCCACCGCCATCGCGTTGATCAGGCAGTTCTGCTCGTAGGAGGGCTCGAAGTAGATCTCGCCGCCGACCGTCGGCACCCCGATCGAGTTGCCGTAGTGGCCGATCCCGGCGACCGCGTGCTCCAGCAGGTAGCGGGAGCGCTGGGAGTCGGCGACCTCGCCGAAGCGCAGGCTGTCGAGCACCGCGATCGGGCGCGCGCCGATCGCGAAGATGTCACGCAGGATGCCGCCGACACCTGTGGCGGCGCCCTGGAAGGGCTCAACCGCGCTGGGATGGTTGTGGGACTCCACCTTGAAGGCGATCGCCAGGCCGTCGCCGACGTCAACGGCGCCGGCGTTCTCACCGGGGCCGACGAGCACGTGCGGACCCTCGGTCGGCAGCCGGCGCAGCAGCTTCTTGGAGTGCTTGTAGGCGCAGTGCTCGGACCACATCAGTGAGAGCATCGCCAGCTCCACGTCGCTGGGCTCGCGCCCGAGCCCGGCGAGGATCAGCTCATACTCCCGGTCGGTGAGCCCCAGCTCCCGGTGGCGGGGTTGCGCGGCGGCACTCATGCGCCCGCTCCCACGCGCGCCTCGACGCTCGCGCGGATCGACTCGAACATGCGCAGCCCGTCGCTGGAGCCGGTCAGCGGGTCCACCGCGTGCTCAGGGTGGGGCATCATCCCGAAGACGTTGCCCTCCGCGTTGATCACGCCGGCGATGTCATCCTGGGAGCCGTTGGGGTTCTCACCCGCGGAGTACCTGAGCACGACCTGCACAGGGGTCGGGGAGTAGTAGCGGCCGGTGGTGTGCTTGACCGGGATCGAGAGCCGTGGCGGGCAGCTGCGCGTGAACGCGGTGTCGGCGTCCACCACATCCAGATTCACCTGCCGGAAGACGAACTTGAGATGGTCGTTGACCAGCAGCGCACCGGGCAGCAGCCCCGCCTCACAGAGGATCTGGAAGCCGTTGCAGATCCCGAACACGAGCCCGCCCGCGTGCGCGAACTCAATCACCTGCGACATCACCGGGGCGAAGCGCGCGATCGCGCCGGCGCGCAGGTAGTCCCCGTAGGAGAAGCCGCCGGGGACAATCACCGCGTCCACGCCCCTGAGGTCGCGGTCACGGTGCCAGAGCAGCTCAGCGTCGCCGACGCGCCCGGCAGCCAGCTGCGCGTCTACGTCGTCGCAGGTGCCGGGGAAGCGGATCACGCCGAACTTCATGAGTGGGCCGCGACGCCTTCGATGATCTCGTAGTCCTCGATCAGCGGGTTGGCCAGCAGCCGCTCACACATCCCGGGCAGCTGCGAGGCGTCGTCGACGTCGAGCTCCACCAGCCGTCCGACGTGGACGTTGGCCACGCCGCTGAAGCCGAGCGCCGGCAGCGCCCGCTCCACGGCCTGGCCCTGAGGATCGAGGATTCCCGCCTTGGGACGGATCAGTACACGCGCGCGCATCAGATTCCTGCTCCAGTTCGCTTTAGCCAGTCGGTGAAATCGCTGCCGGTGAGCCGTTCGTAGGCCTCGATGTACTTGGCCCGCGTGCGCGCGACGACATCCTCGGGGATGGCCGGGGCGGGCGGCTGCTTGTCCCATCCGGTGCCGGCCGCCCAGTCGCGGACAAACTGCTTGTCGAAGCTCGGCTGGCCGTGGCCGGGCTCATACCCGTCGGCCGGCCAGAAGCGTGAGGAGTCCGGCGTGCAGACCTCGTCCGCGAGGGTCAGCGTGCCGTCGGCGTCGAGCCCGAACTCAAACTTGGTGTCGGCCAGGATCACCCCGCGCGAGCGCGCATGCTCGGCGCAGTGCTCGTAGAGCGCGATGCAGGTGTCGCGCAGGCGCACCGCCAGCTCGTGATCGCCGATCAGCGCACTCGCGGCCTCGAAGTCAATCGCCTCGTCATGCCCGACCTCGGCCTTGGTGGAGGGGGTGAAGATCGGCTGCGGCAGGCGCTCGGATTCGCGCAGCCCGGCTGGCAGGGCGATCCCCGAGACCGCCCCCGTCGCCTGGTAGTCCTTCCAGCCCGAGCCGGTGATGTAGCCGCGCACCACGCACTCGACCGGCAGCATCCGCAGCTTCCTGACGACCATCGCGCGTCCGCGCACCTCCTGCGGAACCCCGGTGGTGACGGAGACCATGTGGTTGGGGACGATCTGCGCCGTCTGCTCAAACCAGAACGCGGAGATGGCGGTCAGCACCGCACCCTTGTCCGGTATCGGGTTCGGGTGGATCACGTCATATGTGGAGATGCGGTCGGTTGTGACCAGCAGTAGCTCAGTGCCGAGGTCATAGATCTCCCGGACCTTGCCGGAGGCGATCAGGTTGGCGTCAGACAGCGCTGCCACGCAGCCGATCCTAGCGGCTGCCGGGGATCCTCAGCGGGTCCCTGGCGCGGGCTGCTCGTGGTGCTTTGAGCGTGCGAACGGGAGGTCGAGAATGTGCCCTGCGACGCTCTGCACGGCGGGCCGCATGTCGAGCATCGAGCCGGCCCAGACCAGCGCGAACTCGAGCCCGAAGCGCAGCCCCTCCACGCGGCGGATCTCGAACTGGAGGTGAGGCTGCCCGTTGGCCGCCATCAGCGAGATCAGCGCCGGGGTCCGGGTGCTCAGCGCGGTGGTGATCACGTTCGCCGTCGAGCCGATCGCGGTGATCGGCTGCGCTCGCTCAAAACCGGCGCGCTCGAGCATCGCGGTCACCAGCCGGCTGGTGTTGGACCACGGGTCGCGCTGCACCACCGGCGTCTGCGCGAACTCCTCCAGGGGGACGTCGTCCAGTTCCGCCCACGGGTGGTCGGGCGGCACCACTATCACCAGCTCATCACGCCAGACCAGCCGCTCACCAAGGCCGTCGTCCAGCTCCCTGTAGGGGTCGACGGTGACGATCCCGAGGTCACAGCGGCCGTCGCTGACCAGCTCACGCACGAGGCTCGAGTTGGCGCTGATCAGCTCAGCGCTGACGCCCTGCTGCTCACGCGTCAGCTGCATCAGCACGCGCGGCAGGCGCAGCTCGGCGACGGTCGGGCTCGAGGCGATCCGCACGGGTGTGTCGGGCGCCGGGTTGCGGATCAGCTCCTGCACCGTGTCGGCGCTGTGCAGCAGGCGCTTTGCAGCGCTGAACAGCTGCAGCCCCGCGGGGGTCAGCCGCACGCCGCGCGTCGAGCGCTCGAACAGGTCAGCGCCGGCCACCGCCTCCAGCGCCTTGAGCTTCTTGGACATCGCCGGCTGGCTGATGCGCATCGCGCGTGCCGCCTCGGCGATGCTGCCGAGCGTGGCCGCCGCCACAAACGCACGCAGCTCCGCCACCTCGGGCTCCCTCACCGGCGTCCGCCGCCGTGATGCCGCGGGCACCGCGCCCGCTCCCCGAGTCTCTCCACTCACCCCGGCTGCCATTGGCGGAGCATAGGTGAGCGCCCGGACACGCGAAAGTGTCCGATCAAAAATTGCAACGCAAATTGCGGGATCTCTTAAGGCCTGCCCGCCAACTGCCGATGTTGGCGACAGAAGACCCTAAAAAGACCGCGGGGCTGAGGAGCCCCACACGATTAGGCTCCTCAGCCTCACAGTTGTCACAAACGAATTCAGCAGCCGCGAACGCCCATTTGGGTTTCCCTTTCTGGGTCCAAGTTGTCAGCTAAGAGGTCCTGAGTGACCCACGTGGAAGGTTGATGCAGTGCTCCGACCGCCGGTAGGCAGAATCTGGTTATTCCGCTCATAACTGGGCGTTAGAGCATGTTCGACATCAAGCCTCTTAAGGCGGTCACCTTCCGACACCTTGCGTTCGGCTATTGGGCCAACGAGTTCGGGAACTGGTTCGGTGAGATTGCGCTTGCGGTGTTGGTCTTCGATCGCACCGGCAGCGCGTTGGCAACGGCAGCCCTCTTCCTAGCATTGCGCTTCCTCCCGGCGCTTGTTGCGCCTGTGATAACCGTTCGGGTGGAGGCTGCGCAACTCCGCCTTGCGCTGCCTTTCATCTATGTCCTAGAGGCGATCCTCTTCATCGGACTCTCGCTGGTCTCGCGCCACTTCTCGCTGCCCCTGGTCCTCATCCTTTCGACCGCCGACGGCATGCTCGCGATCACGGGCAAAGCCTTGACCCGGAGCATCACGGCCACCTGGCTTGTGAGGAGCGGGGCCCTAAGAGAGGGCAACGCATTGCTGAACCTGGGCGCCATGGTAAGCAGCGCAGCCGGACCGGTGGCTGCTGGAGCAGCGGTGGCGTGGCGTGGCGCGGGCGCTGCACTGCTTGCCGACGCCGCGAGCTTTCTGGTTACTGCAATCATCATCGCAACCGCGCCGGTGCTCGCACTCGAGACCAACGTGGCAGCCGGGACGTCGGGACGCCTCCGCTCAGGACTGTCCGTCCTCCGAAACTACGGGGCGGTGCGGAGGCTCATGGTGGCAATAGCCCTGGTGATGATGTTTGGCTCGGTCGCCGTGCCGATCGAGGTGGTGTTTGCGAAGCAGACGCTGCACGCCGGAGACCGGGGTTACGGATTCCTGCTCGGAGCTTGGGGTGCGGGCATGATCCTGGGCGGAGCAGGGTTCGCGGCCGGGCGGCACATTAGGCTGACGCGGATGCTCGGAGTCGGCACAGCGCTTGCCGTTCTGGGGTACGCAGGGCTCGCGGCATCCACAACACTCCCCGTCGCATGCATCTTCTCTGCCGCGGGAGGAGTGGGGAACGGCGCGGGTTGGATTGCCGCAGTCACTGGCGTTCAGGAGCGGATACCACTTGCGACACAGAGCGCGCTCATGTCAGTCCTTGAGGGCGTCAACCAAGTGATGCCTGCGATCGGGTTCATGATCGGTGGCGCAGTGACAGCAGGCACCTCACCGAGAAGCGCATATGGACTTGCAGCACTTGGGATGGCAATCGTGATGTCGATCGTCGCGCTGCGACCAATCGACCGAATCCGGCTCGTGGAGGTCGCCCCCGCGGATTCCGCTGAAGGGCCTGTGGTCGTTTCCCGCGTGACCCGTTCTCCGGTGCTGAGCGATGAGGTCCCCGGGCGACAACAGGAGATCGCGACGCACAGCCGAACACTGCCGGTAGCCCAGGCATGACTGGGGTAGCTTTACATCCCGACTCCGGCATCCTGCCGCGACCTGCGCGCCCAACCCCGGTTCGGCCGCGACTGATGGCGTGCGCCCATGGGCTGGTGTTCGCGGCAGCGGTTGCTACCGCTCTGGCGACCGCGTCCACCACGACATGGAATCTTTGGCAGCTCACCATCCTGGCAGCGTTCGCAGTAGGCAGCGAGCTCACGGCGACCTTGCTCTCGTCGGGGCGAATGAACGTCTCCGGAAGCTTTCTGGGAATCACGCTCGCAGCCGTCACACTCGGTGGACCAGCAGCCGCGATCGTCGGCGTGTTGACGATTCTGATCGGCTGGTTCCGGTGGCGCGAGCCCGCGCATGTGTTCCGAAACAACCTTGTGACCTTCGCGTGGTTCCCGCTGCTGAGCGGACTCATGTTCCACGTGTTGCGGGGGGCCTGGAAGTTGGACCCAGCCGACCTAGGCTTCTACCTGCTCGTGTTCGCGACATTCGTGGTCGCGTTGCTACTCAACTTCTCGATGGTTGCCGGTTACGAGTGCGCCATCAGCAGGATCCCACCGCACAGGAAGATCCACGAATTCAGGCCGGTGATGTCGGCCGAACTGTTCTCCGCAGTCTTGACGCTGGTCGCCGTCGCGTTGACCGAGCACATGGGCAACGTCGGCCTGGCGATGTTCGCCCTGGTTCTGGTGGTCTTCCAGTACCTCGTCGGGGAGTTGCTGCTCTCGCAGCGGCGCGGTGAGGAGCTGCGGGTGCTGGCGACGACTGATGAGTTGACCGGGCTGCCGAACCGCAAGGCGTTCAACGACCGGATTCAGCTGGAGATCGAGGCGTGCGAGGGGACGTCGGCCAGCTTTGCGGTGCTGCTGCTGGACCTGGATCACTTCAAGGACATCAACGACACGCTGGGTCACCAGTTCGGTGATGACCTGCTGGCGGACCTCGGGCCGCGGCTGGCGAGCAGGATCGGTGAGCGCGGCATGGTCGCGCGCTTCAGCGGCGATGAGTTCGCGATCCTGCCGGCGAGGCGCACGGCGGACGTGATCGCGCTGGGGCAGGTCGTTGATGACGTGCTGCGCTGCGTGCGTGAGCCGGTGGTGTTTGACGAGATCACGCTCGAGATCGACGGCAGCATCGGCGTCTCACGCTTCCCGGAGAACGGCCCTGACCCGCAGACGCTGCTGCGCCGAGCGGACATCGCCATGTACGCGGCCAAGGGCCACGGCGACTCCTACCGGATCTACTCGCCCGACCAGGATCACCACTCGACCTCACGGCTCAGCATGGTCAGCGACTTCCGCCGCGGGCTGCAGCGCGACGATGAGATCGTCGTGCACTTCCACCCGATCGTGGACCTCGTTGACCACCGCGTGCACGGCGCCGAGGCGCTGGTCCGCTGGCACCACCCGCAGCTGGGGCTGCTGCAGCCCGGCGCCTTCCTGGACGTCGTCGAGCAGACCGGGCTGATGGGCCCGCTGACCACCACGGTGCTGGAGAAGGCGGTGGCGCAGTGCGCCGCCTGGCACGCCGACGGGCGCGAGCTGCACGTCTCGGTGAACCTCTCCGTGCGCAACCTCCACGACCCGCTGCTGCCCTCGCAGGTCTTCCAGATGCTGCAGCGCCACGGCCTGCCGCCGCAATACCTGAAGCTCGAGATCACCGAGAGCATGATCATGTCCGACCCGGAGCGGGCGCTGGCGACGGTGCGCGAACTCAGCGAGCTGGGCGTGCACCTGGCCGTGGATGACTTCGGCACCGGCCACTCATCGCTGCAGAACCTCCGCCGCCTGCCGGTCCACGAGCTGAAGATCGACCGCTCATTCGTGACGCCGATGCTGGCCGAGGAGAGTGACCTCGTGATTGTCCGTTCAACGGTCGAGCTCGGCCACGCGCTGGGCCTGAAGGTCGTCGCCGAGGGCGTTGAGGACCAGGAGACGCTCGACCGCCTGGGACTGATCGGCTGTGACCGCGCGCAGGGACACTTCTTCAGCAAGCCGGTGCCCGCCGCGGACTACCTGCGGTGGATCATCGAGTTCGAGAGCCCGGGCGCTTCGGAGAGCGCCCGGCTGCCCGCCGCGGCCGACCTGCGGGCCGCTACGAGCGCTCGATGATCTCGATCCGATAACCGTCCGGGTCGCGCACGAAACACAGCCGCGAGCCACCCTCGCGCACCGAGTAGGGCGGGCGCTCGGGCTCGATGCCCTCCAGCGCGAGACTGGCGAGCGTGGCGTCCAGGTCCTCCGTGGTGACCGCGATGTGCCCGTAACCGGTGCCGATCTCATACGGCTCTGTGCGCCCGAAGTTGAAGGTCAGCTCCAGCCGCGGCTCGAGGTCGTCGGCCGGCAGGCCCATGAAGATGTTCACGGCCTCATCCCGGATCGGGACGCGGCGCAGCTCCTGGAAGCCCAGCGCCTCATAGAAGGCGACGGAGCGGTCAATCTCGTTGATGCGGTAGCAGGTGTGCGCGAAAGAGGTCATGCGATGGCGTCCAATCGGTCGACAATCTGGTCGGCATAGCGGATGTAGGGGGAGAAGTCGAAGAGCGCCTCCAGGTCCAGGCCCTGGCCCGCGGGATCCGCGCTCAGCAGCGCACGCAGCTGCGTGCGCTCATCGAGCGCGCGCTGAGCGAGGCGCTGCGTGACCCGGTAGGCGTCGTCACGGCTCGAGCCGGCGCTGACCAGCGCCAGCAGCAGGCGCTGGGAGAAGAGCGCGCCGTAGGTGAGGTCGAGGTTCTCCCGCATCCGCAGCGGGTCAACCACCAGGTCGCGAATCACGCCGAGCATGCGGCGCTGCATGTGATCGAGCAGGATCGTGGAGTCCGGCAGGATGATGCGCTCGACGCTCGAGTGGGAGATGTCGCGCTCATGCCAGAGCGCGACGTTCTCAAGCGCCGCCTGGGCGTTGCCGCGCAGGACCCGCGCAAGTCCGGTGATCTGCTCTGACTTGATCGGGTTGCGCTTGTGCGGCATCGCGCTCGAGCCCTTCTGCCCCGCGCTGAACGGCTCACGCGCCTCACCGAGCTCCGTGCGGGCCAGGTGCCGCAGCTCCGTGGCCAGGCGCTCCAGCCCGGCCCCGGCAAGCGCAATCGCCTGCAGGAGCTCCGCGTGGCGGTCACGCGGCACCACCTGGGTGGAGACCGACTCGACATCCAGCCCGAGGCGCGCGAGCACGCGCGCCTCGAAGTCAGGGGAGGTGGCGGAGTAGGTGCCGACCGCGCCGGAGAGCGCGCCGACCGACGCCTGCGCAAAGGCCCGCTGGAGGCGCAGCAGGTTGCGGTGCGCCTCAAACGCAAAGCCGGCGAGCTTGATGCCGAACGTGGTGGGCTCCGCGTGGATCCCGTGCGTGCGCCCCACACAGAGCGTGCGGCGGTGCTCACGCGCCTTGGCGGCCAGCGCGTCCAAGAGCGCCCGTGAATCCGCCAGCAGCAGCTCCCCGGCGGCCTTCAGCTGCAGCGCCAGGCCGGTGTCGACCACATCACTGGAGGTCAGCCCGTAATGGATCCAGCGGCCCGGGGCGCCCGCGCCGGCGGCCAGCACGTCGACGAACGCGGCGGTGTCGTGATCGGTCAGGCGCTCACGCTCGTTGATCGCGATTGGAAGAGTCG
>JAJZDA010000209.1 GCA_021851525.1 Actinomycetes bacterium
CGGTCGACCGTTTCCTGCCGGATGCCGGCGGCGGCGCGGCGACCGGCGGCGCGGCGACCGGCGGCGCCGCGACCGGCGGCGCGGAGGAGCCGGTCAGGGTCAGAGTGACCGGCGCGGAGGTTGCTTGCGGGTTGCCCACGGCATCCTGGTAGCTGAGCGTGAGCGTGTAGGAGCCCGCGCTCAGCGCGCTGCATCCAGGGGATGCCGTGACGCCGGTCGAGGCGCCCGGGTCATCGGGGTTGAGCGTCAACGTGTGGGCGCCCGCGGCACTCTCGGCGAGCGTCAGGGTGCACGTCAGGGGTCCGCTGAGGCTGAGCTTGACGCTGCCCGCCAGCGCGGCTTCGGGGAGGCTGTATGAGACGGAGAAGGGTGCGCTGGTGTTGGCTGCGCCTGCGGGCGTGGTGAGCGTCGGCTGCAGCGTGCTGTTGTCGAGCGTTACGGTCACCGCGTCGCTTGAGGCGAGCGGATCGCCCAGGTAGTTCTGGTAGCTGACGGTGACCGTGTAGGCGCCGTCCGGAATGGTCGTCCCGCCGGAGATCGATGCGACCTGCGGCGAACCACGGGGGTCGGACGGATCGAGTTGAAAGGCGCCTGATGGCGACGCGTCGACCATCGTCAGCACGCGCGTGACCGCGCCGCTGAACGTCATGCTCACCGATCCAGCCAGGGCGGCCTGCGGCAGTGAGTAGTCGACGCTGAGCGGCCCCCGGACAGTCACCCCGCTGCTGGGAGCCGACAGCACCGGGCTGTGGGTGCTCGTGTCGACCGTGACCCCGGTCGCGCTCGCCGAGCTGCTGGGGTCCGCGGCCGCGTCCTGGTAGCTGAGCGTGACCGTGTACACACCGTCCGGGATCGTGCTGTGGCCACCGACGGCCTGCACGTCGGCGCTGGCCGCCGGGTCTGAGGCGCTGAAGCTGAAGGTGCTGCTGCCGCTCGCGTTCGAGAGCGTCAGCGATGTGGTGGTCGTGCCGCTGAAGGTGAGCTGCACGGAGCCGGCAAGCGGTGTCTGGGGCAGCGTGTAGGAGACGCTGATCTGGCCTCCGACGGTCGTGCCGGATGCCGGTGAGCTGAGTGTCGGTGGGGTGGTGGCGGCCCCCGCGCCGGCGGGCAGCGCGCCCAGCGCCGCCGCGCTCACCGCCAGCGCGATCAGCGCGGTCAGTGATCGATGCGGGCGACGCGCAGACATCGCCAGATCATCGTCAGCTCGGCGCGGGGGCTTGAGCGGTGAAGCGGTGACGCCGCCGGTCGCTGGGGCCGCGAGCCTCGAGGCTGCGGGCGGTCACTCAGCCGCCGGCCACCCCGGCCTGCAGCGCCAGCCGCTGCGCCTCGTCGGGGGCGAGCCCGGCGGCGGTCTCAGCCAGGACCTCTCCGTGCTTGATGGCGACCGTCTTCAGGAAGCGCTGCTGCCCGAGCGTGAGCGCGATGAAGTGGCCGAGCTCCACCAGTTGGGGCTCCGTGAAGTGCCGGTGCAGGCGCTCCCAGAGGTCATCCGATGCGCTCTGCGGGCTCCACGTGATAGCCATCGCCCATTCGAGCGCCGTGCGCTCACGCTCGTCGAAGCGCGGGGAGCTCTCGAACTCCAGGATCTCGTCGACCTGGGCCTCTGTCGCGCCCTGCTGACGCGCCAGCACCGAACGTTGGCCCCCGCAGTATTCGCACTCCACCGACTTGGAGATGTAGAGGCGGCAGAGCTCCTTGATCGCGTGGTCCGTCACGCCCTGGCGGAAGAAGACCTCCCAGGCGTGGTTGAACGCCTTCATCACCTCGGGGTGGTGCAGCCGGATCGCCTGGCTCTCCGGGCGCGGAGTGCCGAGCGTGCGGGCTCGCTCCATGATCTCGATGAGCTCCGGATCATCGACGCTTGCTGGGTTCACGTAGCTGATGTGCGGCATCTGGGCGTCTCCTGTGCGGCTTTGGCTTGGACTCAGGATCGAATCTGCAAGCGCATGTGTCAAAGACATGGATCAGCTGGTTCAATCGTGGATCGGTATGGAACTGCGCCAGCTGCGCTATGTCGACGCGGTTGCTCGTCACCGGCACTTCACGCGCGCCGCCGCCGACGTGGGCATCGCGCAGCCTGCGCTCTCACATCAGGTCAAGCGCCTGGAACAGGAGCTGGGCGTGGAGCTCTTCCGTCGCTCCCGCGCGGGGGTTTCACTGACCGAGGCCGGCGCGGCCTTCCTGCCGCATGTGCGCCGGGCGCTCTTGGCCGTGGACGCGGGCCGGGAGGAGCTCACGGCGCTTGCCGGGCTACGGGTCGGGCGCGTGCGGCTCGGCGCGATGCAGGCGCTCGGCCGGCTGGACCTGGCGGCGGCGATCGGCGCCTTCCACGCGCGGCATCCGGGTGTCGAGGTGACGCTCAGCGAGGAGTCGACCGCCGACATGTATCGCCTGTTGGCGGAGGGCCAGCTGGACCTTGCGCTGGTGGCGCTCGATCTCAACCCGCCGCAGGGGATCGAGGCCGCGGCGCTGCAACGCGAGCCGGTCCTGCTGGCGTTGCCGCAGGGCCATCCGCTGGCCGCTGGGCCGGCTGTCGCGTTCAGTGCGCTGCGCGATCAGCCGTTTGTCATGTTCCGGCCCGGCACGGGTCTGCGCGCCACCGCCGAGCGCGCCTCACGCGCGGCCGGCTTCCAGCCGCTGGTCGCATTTGAGACCGGCAACCTCGATCGCATGCTGGCGCTGGTCGCGCAGCGCCTCGGGGTTGCGCCGATCCCGGCCTCCTCGGTGCGGGGCGGCCGGCCGGGCCTGGGCTTCAGGCCGCTGGCGCCCGCGTTGACCCGAACCGTGGGGTTGGCCCACCGTGCGGAGCAACCGCTCGCTCCCGCTGCGCGAGCGCTGCGGGCGCAGCTGCTGGACGCTGCGGGCGGAGGATGAGCGGCCCCTGGCTGTGCCCGCAAACGCCCGCGGCCGCGCCGTGAACGCCCGCGGCCGCGCCGCGAACGCCTGTGGCTGTGCCCGCAAACGCCCGTGGCGTGGCCGGCGGGTGGATCGTCGGGGGCATGCTCAGGCCCCTTGCTCCGGCAGGATCCGCGCCAGCAGCGAAAGCGCGCTGCCGACGTCAACTTCCTCGGGGTCCAGCAACCACTGGATCTGCAGCCCGTCCGAGGCGGCGATCACCAGTGCCGCCGCATCGGCGGCGTCGATCTCCTCAGCCACGGTCCCCTGCCGCTGGGCCTCGCGGATCTGGCCTTCAAGCTGCGCCCGCAGCGACCTGAAGCGCTCGCGCACGTATGTCCGCGTCGCCGGGTGCTGCTCCTGCAGCGCGTCGGTGGTGAGGGTCGCGTAGAGCCGCACGAGCCCGGGGATCGAGCGGTTGCGACGAGCGCCCGCGATCATCGTGCTGACGGGACCCAGCGGCGGCTGCGCGCCACCGTCGCTGATCGTGTGCTCGTGGGCGCGGTAGACCTCAACCAGCAGCTCATCGCGTGAGGCGAAGTAGTGGCGCAGCGCGCTGTGGGAGACGCCTATCGCCTCGCCGAGCGTTCGCAGGGAGGAGCCGTCGACGCCGCGCGTGGCGAACAGTGAGATCGCGCTGGCGATGATCTGCCGCCGACGCTCGGAGCTCTTGCGGTAGGGCCCGCGGGCCCTACCGGGCTGGTCCTGTTGCCCTGTCACCAGCTCATCGTAGGCGCGATCAGCGGCGGTTGTGGAAGCGTCCGGGCTCATATACCTTCCACTGGAAGATTTTCACGACGGTACGACGAGGCACTCGGACACGCGTCCGGCGCGACGGGGGGAGAGCTTGCAGCTGACGGTGCAGAACGATGGCTCGGGCTCCTGGCGGGCCGCACGCCTGGCGATCACGGCCTGCTTCGGGCTCGGCGGCATGACCATCTCAACGTGGGGTCCGCGGCTGCCGGCGCTGCGCGCCGAACTGGGGGTCGGGACCGCGACCCTGGGGGTGATGCTCGGCCTCGGGACGGTAGGTGCGGTGGGCGGCCTGCTGAGCGCCGCGCCGGTCGTCAGGCGCCTGCACGGCCGCGGCGCGGTATTCGCGGCGCTGTGCGTGGCGGCCGGCGGGATGGCGGTGATGGGTGCCGCCGTGGCGGCGCGTTCGGCTGCCGTGGCCGCCGCGGCGTTCGCGCTCGTCGGCTACGCGCTGGCGATGCTGGACGTGGCGATCAACGTCGAGGGAGCCGCGGTTGAGCGCCGGGCCGGGCGCACGCTGCTGCCGATGATGCACGCGGCCTGGTCGGGGGGAGCGGCTGTCGGCTCCGCGATCGGGGCCGCCTGCGCCGCCTCCGGGATCGGTCCGGGGACGCAGTTCGTGGGGCAGGCGTGCCTGCTGCTGGCCTGCGCCACCGTGGTCACGCGTGGAATCCCACGGGCTGGGGCGCTGGAGGGGCCTGCGGATGGCGTGACCGTGGGCCGTGGCCCGCGCCTGCGAGCGTGGCTGCGCAGTTGGCGCCACGCGCGCCTGCTGCTGATCGGGCTGGTGTTGCTGGGCGTGGAGTTCGGTGAGGGTGGGGCGAACAACTGGCTGGCGCTGGCGGTGAAGCAGGGACATGGCGCCAGTGCTTCGGTGGCGGCGCTGTTCCTCACGCTGTTCGCCGTCAGCGAGGCCTTGAGCCGGATCTTCGGCGGCGCCGTCGCCGATCGCCTCGGGCGCGTGCGCACGATCCGCCTGACCACGGCGCTGGGGGTGCTCGGGCTGGTGCTGTTCATCCGCGGTCAGGCGCTGTGGCTGGTCGCCGTGGGGGTCGTCCTCTGGGCGGTCGGCGTCAGCATGGGGTTCCCGCTGGGGATGTCCGCCGCTGCGCAGTGCGGCGACGATCCGCCGGCGCAGGTCAGCGTCGCCGCCTCACTGGCCTACCTCTCCTCGCTGGTCGGCCCGCCGCTGATCGGCGTCCTGGCGCAGACGGCCGGCCTGCTCGAGGCGCTGTGGCTGATCGTGGGTCTGTTCCTGGCGGCGTTTGCCGCGGCGGGCGCGCTGGGCGTCGGCGGCCACGCCGGCGCGGGGCCG
>JAJZDA010000210.1 GCA_021851525.1 Actinomycetes bacterium
CGACGCCCAGGCGCCCGCAGCAGACCTGGCGCTCGGCCCGCCGCGCCGTGCGCCCAGCGCCGCGGCCGGCGAGATTCACCGGCGACCCGCTCCGCGACCCGCTCCGCGGCCCGCGCGATTCGATTCGTTGACGTATTGAATACATGGATGTATCGTAACTGCCACAAAGTGATCCGGCAACCACCGGCGACCAACAGCCACCCATCGACGACGAGGCCAAGATGACGGACAGCCAACCACCCCAGAACAGTGCCGAGCAGCGTTTCCTGGCGGAGTTGCGCGACGCCATCGCCGGACGCACCTTCTTCCTGGTGGCCGGCGTGCTGGTGATCCAGCTGGCGTTCGTGCTCTCCTACGTCGGCGCCTTTCACCGGCCGACCCCGCACCACCTGCCGATGGTCGTGGCCGCACCGGCGCCGCTGGCCCGCCAGGAGGTGGCGGCGCTCAACCGCATCAGCGGTTCCCCGCTCACGGCACGGGCGCTCAGCAGCACAGCCCGCGGGCTGGAGCTGCTGCGCAGCGGCGCCACCAGCGGCGTGCTGAGCATGAGCCTGGGCAGCAGCCCCGACACGCTCTACGTGGCCGGCGGCGGCGGCGCCGCGACGGTCACCGCGCTACAGGACGTGATCACCGGCGCCGAGAAAGCGGCGCATCGCCGGCTCACATTCGTTGACGCGGTGCCGGCGCAGGCCGGGGACGCCCGCGGCCTGAGTGGCTTCTACCTGGTGATCGGCTGGCTGATCGGCGGCTATCTTGCGGCGGCGCTGCTGGCGATCGCCCACGGCGCGCAGCCCTCGAACACCCGCCGCGCGGCGATCCGGCTGATCGCGATGGCCCTCTACGCGGTGGCATCGGGGATCGGGGGCGCGTTGATAGTCGGGCCGCTGCTGGGCGCGCTGACCGGGCACACGCTCGCGCTCTGGGCCCTCGGCACGCTGCTGGTGTTCGCAGCTGCGGCGGTGACCATGGCCTTCCAGGTGCTGGCCGGCGTGCTCGGAATCGGCATCACCGTGCTGCTGTTTGTGGTGCTGGGCAACCCGAGCGCGGGCGGCGCGTATCAGAGCTGGCTGCTGCCGGGCTTCTGGCGGGCGATCGGACCGCTGATCCCCAACGGTGCGGGCGTGCAGGCGGCCCGCCACATCGTTTACTTCGGGGGCCACGGGATCACCGGGAACCTGGCGGTGATCGGCGTCTACGCGGTGCTCGGCACGGCCGTCGCGGTGGGCCTCTCGGCGCTGCGCACACGCCGCGGCGCCGGTGCTGGTGCCGGTGCTGGTGCCGCTGCCGGCGCCGCTCAGATCAAGGCGCCGGCGCCGCTCAGCTCATAGCCGCCGAGCCGCCCCACGGCGGCGGCGAAGGCGTCGCCGCAGAGCAGCTCCGCGAGCGCCTGAAATCCCGGGTGGGCGCGGTCCCGCTGGGCCACCCAGATCTGCACCGTGTGCGGCTCGAGCGCCACGAAGCGCAGCCCGGCAAGCCGCGCCTCACCCTCGGTGGTGACCGCGGCGCAGCCGCGGGCGGCGGCCGCGCGGGCCGCCTCACGATGGCTGGCCACCGCCATTCCCCCGGGCAGCGTGAGCCCCAACGCCGCCGCCGCCCGCTCAAGCGCCTGCTGACCGGCCGCTCCGGGGGGCCGCTGCACGATCGGGACACCCCGCTGCAGGCAATCGGCCAGCGAGCGCGCGCTCAACGCGGGCGCGATGCCGATCCCGACCTGCCAGCCCGCAAGCTGCACGCCGCTCACCGGCAGCGGGGCGCGCGGCAGCCGCCCGGGTGGGCCGTGCACCACCGCCGCCTGAACCTCCCCGGCGCCCAGCGCCGTGAGCGCCGCGTCGGTGGTGGCGTGCAGCGCGAGGATGCTCGCGGCGCCGGCGCCGGCGAGCATCCGCTCCGCGATCTGCAGAGCCGGGTCGCAGCCGGCCAGCACCAGCGCCCCCTGCTCGGGTCGCGCCGGGAGCTGGACTGCGCCGTGTGAGCGCTGAGGGCGGCGGCCCGAGCGATCCCCGAACAGCAGCTCCACGTCGGCGTCAAGCGCCTGCGCCAGGCGCAACGCGGCCTCCACGCTGGGCGTGTTGACACCCGCCTCCACGGCCGCAATCAGCTGCCTGCTGACGCCCGCGGCGGCCGCCAGCTGTGCCTGGGTCATCCCCCGGTGCGCGCGCAGCTCGCGAATCCGGCTCGGATCGTGCGCCTCGCCGCGGTCGCGATCCTCGCCGCGGTCGCGATCCTCGCCGCGGTCGCGATCCTCGCCGCGGTTGCGATTCTCGTTTCGGTCACCCATCGTCGCGCTCACCCTTCTGCCAGTATCCTGGCACGAGCACCGGCTTGGCGATCAACTCAGAGCGGAGGTTGGGGATGAGATCGGTCTGGTATGCACTGCACCATGCTCCCGGCCGGCGTGGCCTTGCGGGGCTCACGCTCGCGGCCGTTGGCCTCGGCGCGCTGGCCACCGGCGCCACCTCACGAACGGTATCCCCCAGACACTCTGGTGATGTGGTCGTGCTCTCCGCCGGCTCACTGGACACGCTGATGACCAGGGTCGTCGGTCCCGCCTTCCACAGGGCCACCGGCTACACCCTGGTGAACACCGCCGGCGGATCCTCGACGCTCGCCGCCGACATCCGCAACCGGGTCTACGCGGCCGACGTCTTCATCAGCGCCAGCCCCGCCGTCAACGCGAGCCTGGAGGGTGCCCGCAACGGCGGCTGGGTCTCCTGGTACGCGGATTTCGCCGCCTCACCGTACGTGCTGGGCTACTACCCAGGGAGCCGGTTCGCGCACGACCTCAGGACGAGACCGTGGTATGAGGTGATCACCAAGCCGGGTTTCCGCCTGGGGCGCACCGACCCCCTCCAGGATCCGGGCGGCCTGCTTGCCATCCGCGCGCTGGATCAGACCGCCCGGGCCCGGCACCTGCCCGCGCTGCGCAGGCTCGCCGGCGAATCCTCCGACGTCTACTCGGAGACCACCGAGCAGTCGGGGATCGAGAACGGCCAGCTCGACGCCGCGTTCATGTACGAGGCCGACGCCAACTCCCAGCACAGCCCGTTCGTGCCCCTCAGCGGCGTCAGGCTAGCGGGCGACTACACGCTCACCCTGCTCAACCACGCACCCCACACCGCCGCCGGGGAGGCGTTCATCCGCTTCCTGCTGGGGCCAGAGGGCCGGCGGGAGATGCGCGGCTACCACTTCCAGATCATCGCGCCGGCGAAGCTCAGCGGCAGCGGCCTGCCGGGCGCCCTGCGCGGCGCCCTGAAGTAGGCCTGATGGCCGGCGGGTCGCCGCGCTCGCCGCGCTCGCCGCGCTCGCCGCGCTCGCTGCGCTGGCTCGGCGCTCTGCTGATCCTCTATCTGGGATTCCCGCTGGCGGCCTTTCTGGTGCGGGTGCTGAGCGGCCGCAACGAGGGCTGGAGCGCGCCGGGGCTGTGGTCGTCGTTGGGCGTCTCCGTGCTCGGTGCGAGCGTCTCACTGTTGATCGGCGTCGCGGCTGGGATCCCGCTCGCCTACGTGCTGGCCCGCCGGCGGGGCTGGATCAGCTCGCTGGTCGGCCTGATCGTGCAGCTGCCGCTGGCCGTGCCACCACTGATCAGCGGGATCATGCTGATCTATATCGTCGGCCCCTACACGTTCCTGGGGCGGCTCTCCGGGCAACGGCTGACGGAGACCGTCTACGGCCTGATAATCGCCCAGTCATTCGTCTCCGCGCCGTTTCTGGTGGTGGTTGCACGCAGCGCCTTCCGTGCCGTGGACCCGGCGCTGGAGGACGTCGCGGCGACGCTCGGCCACGGGCCGCTGGCACGCTTCCTGCGGGTCGACGTGCCGGCGGCGTCCGACGGCATCCGCGCGGGCATGATCCTGATGTGGTTGCGCGCCTTCGGGGAGTACGGGACCACCGTGATCCTCGCCTACCACCCCTACAGCCTGCCGGTCTACGTAGACAACGTGTTCTCCTCGGCACCGCTCTCCCAGGCGCAGGCGCCGACGCTGCTGGCCCTGGCGGTGGCCGCGGTGGCGATCGCCGCGGGCAGCGTGCACTGGCGGCGGCGGGGTCGCGGCGCCCCGGTCCCGCCGGCGCTGGCACCCCGTCAGGCGCAGCCGACGGCTGTCGGGTTCTCGCTGCGCACCGCGGTCGGCGGCTTCCGCCTGGAGTTGCAGCACCCACGCGGCGCGCACCGGCTGGCGCTGCTCGGTCCGTCGGGCTCGGGCAAGTCACTGACCCTGCGCTGCCTCGCGGGCCTGTTGGGGCCGCAGGTGGGGACCGTGAGCTACGGCGAGAGCGACGTCAGCGCCACAGCGACCGAGCGGCGCGGGATCGGCTACGTCCCGCAGGGCCTCGGTCTGCTGCCCGGGCGCACGGTCTGGCAGCAGGTGACCTTCGGCGTGAACGCGAACCCCGGGCGCGCGGCCTGGTGGTTGGCGAAACTGGAGCTGCTGGAGCTGCGCGACCGCTACCCGGAGCAGCTCTCCGGGGGTCAGCGCCAGCGCGTGAGCCTCGCGCGCGCGCTGGCCGCAGACCCGCGCGTGCTGCTGCTCGATGAGCCGTTCTCCGCGCTGGACGCACCGGTGCGCGAGCAGTTGCGTCGTGAGCTGCGCCGCCTGCAGCACGAGGCAGGGCTCTCCACCGTGCTGGTCACCCACGATCCCCAGGAGGCTGCGATGCTCGCGGATGAGGTGCTGGTGATGGCGGACGGCGCGGTGCTGCAGGCGGGGCCCGTCAGCGAGGTCTTCCGGCGCCCCACCTCAGCCGCGGTGGCGCGCCTGCTGGGCGTCAGCAACCTGAACGCCGGCACGGTCGCGCCGGACGGAAGCGTGAGCTGCGGGCGGGCGCGGATCTTGGTTGATGAGCGGCTCACGCCGGGCACGCCGGTGCTCTGGTCGGTGGCGCCGGAGCGCGTCAAGGTCACCGCCCCAGGCGCGGGCGCGCCAGGTG
>JAJZDA010000211.1 GCA_021851525.1 Actinomycetes bacterium
GGCGCTGCGCGCCGGTGGCCCGCAGCGGCTGGCGCAGCGCGTCGCCGCCGCGGAGCTGCGCCCGGATTTCGGCCCGGCGCAGATCGACCCTCGCCGCGGGGCGGTGCTGGTCGCGGCGCGCCCCCCGCTGGTCGCCTTCAACGTGCAGTTGGCGGCGCCCGCGACGCTGGCCAGCGCACGACGGATCGCCGCGCTGATCCGTGAGGGCGGGGAGGAGGGGCTGCCGTCGCTGCGCGCGATCGGCCTGCAGCTCTCCCACCGTGGTGGCGCCGTGCAGATCTCGACCAACATCGAGGATCACACGGTGCTGGTGGCGGCGCGGGTGCTGGCGGCGATCGCGCGCCACGCCAGCCCGGTCAGCGCGGAGCTCGTGGGGCTCGCGCCGCGCGCCGCGTTCGCGGGCTTTCCGGCGCAGCTGCCGGTCAGCAACCTGCGCTTCATCGAAGACCTGCTGCCGAGCTGATCCGCACCCTCGCCAGCGTCTAAGCTGCACGCAGATGGCACAGACCAAGCGCAAGCGTCAGACCAAGCACCGCGGCAACGCCGCCGGTGTTGTGGAGGCGCGTGGGCGCACCGGCCGTCCGCCCAGCGCCGATGAGAAGAAGCGCCAGACGCGCGAGCAGACCCGCGAGGCGCGGCTGCGGCGCCGGCCGACGTGGAAGGGCGCCTTCCTGCGCGCGCTGCTGGCCGGCGGTTTCATGTTCATCTTCCTGCTGGTGACCCAGCACCCCAAGCACGGCAGCTCACTGCCTCCGGCGCTGTACTTCGCGGTGATCGCGGTGGTGCTCTACACGCCCGGCGGCTTCTACGTGGAGATGTTCCTCTGGCGCCGGCGCATGGCCAAGCTGGAGCGGGCCAAGCGGTAGCGCGACGATGCTCGACGTACGCACCTTCACAGTCGGCCCGCTGCAGGAGAACTGCCACATCCTCCGGGCTCCCGGAGCGAGCGCGGCGCTCGTCGTGGATCCCGGCGACGAGGCTCCGCGCCTGGTGGCGGCGCTCGAGTCGCTCGGCGTCACCGAGGTCGCGGCGATCCTGCTGACGCACACGCACTTTGATCACGTCGGCGCGGTCAGCGCGCTGCACGACGCCACCGCGGCGCCGGTCTACTGCCCTGAGCTGGAGCGTGAGATCCTGGCCGACATCAACGCCTTCTTGCGGATGCCCGGCTTCGGGCCGTTTGAGAGCTACGCGGCCGACCAGACGGTCGCCGGCGGCGAGGTGCTGGAGCTCGCCGGGCTCACGATCGACGTGCGCTTCACCCCCGGTCACAGCGTCGGGCACGTCAGTTACTTCGTGCGCGGAGAGGATGCGCTGTTCAGCGGTGACGTGCTCTTCCAGGGCAGCGTCGGGCGCACCGACCTGCCCGGCGGCGACTGGCCCACGCTGCTGCGCTCAATCGAGTCGCTGATCACGGAGTTCCCGCCGCAGACACAGGTCTACCCGGGCCACATGGGCAACACCACGCTGGCGCAGGAGCGCGCCGGCAACCCGTTCCTGCGCGAGCTGGCCGCACGATGAGCGGCGCGCGGGCGAGGGCAGGGCGCCGCTGATGCAGGCGCCGAAGGGAACCTATGACGTGCTGCCCGCGGAGCAGGAGCGCCGCGCGCTGCTGGAGGCGCGCGCCCGCAAGATCCTCGGCGCCGCCGGGTATCGCCGCATCGAGACCCCGGCGTTTGAGGCCACCGAGCTCTTCTCCCGCGGCGTCGGCGCGGCCACGGACATCGTCCAGAAGGAGATGTACAGCTTCGACGACGGTGGCGGGCGCTCGCTGACGCTGCGCCCGGAGGGCACCGCGCCGATCTGCCGCGCCTACATGGAGCACGGCATGCACAAGCTGCCGCAGCCGGTCAAGCTCTGGTACCTGGGAAGCTTCTTCCGCGCCGAGCAGCCCCAGCGCGGCCGCTACCGCCAGTTCTGGCAGATCGGCGCCGAGGCGATCGGTGCCGCCGGACCGGAGACCGACGCCGAGCTGATCCTGCTGCTCGGCTCGCTGCTCGACGCGATGGGCGTGAAGGGCACGCGCCTGCGGCTGGCGAGCCTCGGCAACCCCGAGACCCGCAGCGCCTACCGGGAGCAGCTGACCGCGTACCTGCGCGCCCACCTGGACGAGCTCTCCGCCGAGGTGCGGGCGCGCATCGAGCTCAACCCGATGCGCGCGTTCGATGCCTCGGATCCCGGCACCCGCGCGGTGATGGCGGGCGCGCCGAAGCTGCTTGACCAGCTCTCCGCCGATGACGCGGAGCACTTTGCGCTGGTGCGCGAGCTGCTGGACGCAGCGGGCGTGCCCTATGAGCTGGACCCGACGCTCGTGCGCGGCCTGGACTACTACACGCGCACGCTCTTCGAGTTCTCCAGCGACGCGCTCGGCGCGCAGTCCGGGGTCGGTGGCGGCGGACGCTATGACCGCCTGATTGAGCAGCTCGGCGGCCAGCCGACACCGGGGGTCGGCTTCGCCGCCGGGGTCGAGCGGATCCTCCTGGCGGGTGCCGAGCAGCCGATCGCGCCGGAGCCGGTGGACCTGCTGGTGGCGCTCGCTGACCGCGATGACCGCGTCTCCGTGCTGACCGCGTTTGACCTCGCCCACGAGGCCCGGCAGGCCGGGCTGGCAGCCCAGTACGAGCTCTACGGGCGCTCACTGAAGAGCGCGCTCAAGCATGCGGACCGGATCAATGCTCGCTACGTTGCAATCGTGAACGATCCACTGCACGCGAGCCTCAGGGACATGGACAGCGGTGAGCAGCAGGAGCTCGAGCCCTCACGGCTGATCGCCACGGTGCTGCGCGGGAGCCGCCTCTCATGAGACGCTCGCCGCGAGCCAACGCCTACCGCGACGCCTGGGCCACCGAGCTGACCTCCGCGCGTGTCGGCCAGGGCGCCACGGTCGCCGGCTGGGTGCACCGTCGCCGTGACCACGGCGGTCTGATCTTCATCGACCTGCGTGACCGCTCGGGGCTGGTGCAGCTCGTCTTCCACCCGGAGAGCGCGCCGGCGGCGCACGCCGCTGCGCACGCGCTGCGTTCCGAGGACGTGATCAGCGTGAGCGGCACGGTCGCCGCACGTGACCCGGAGAACGTCAACCCCAACCTCGTGACCGGCGAGGTGGAGCTGGCGGTGGTCGAGCTCAGGCAGCTGGCCGACTCCCAGACCCCGCCGTTTCAGATCGATGATGACGGGCCGGTCGATGAGAACCTGAGGCTGCGTCACCGCGCCCTGGATCTGCGCCGCGCGCCGATGCAGGAGGCGTTGGCGCTGCGCCATCGCGTCGTGCAGACGATGCGCTCGGTGCTCGACGCACATGATTTCCTGGAGGTGGAGACGCCGTTTCTGACGCGCTCGACCCCGGAGGGCGCGCGTGACTTCCTGGTGCCGGCGCGGACCGCGCCCGGTTCCTTCTACGCGCTGCCGCAGTCGCCGCAGCTGTTCAAGCAGCTGCTGATGGTCGGCGGCCTGGAGCGCTACTACCAGATCGTGCGCTGCTTCCGGGACGAGGACTCGCGCGCTGACCGCCTGCCGGAGTTCACCCAGCTGGACATTGAGATGGCGTTCGTCGATGAGGACGACGTGATCGGCCTGCTCGAGGCGGTGTTCGACGCGGTCTTCAGCAGCGAGCGCTTCGACGTGCCCGGCGCACCCTGGCCGCGCATCACCTGGGCGCAGGCGATGAGCCGCTGGGGCTCTGACCGGCCCGACCGGCGCTTCGGCCTGGAGCTGCACGACCTCAGCGAGGCGGTGCGCGGCAGTGAGTTTCAGGTCTTTGCCGGTGCCCTGGGTGCGGGCGGTGCGGTGCTTGGGATCAACGCCGGCGTGCGTGAGCTCGCCCGCTCGGAGCTCGACGCGCTCACGGAGTTCGCCAAGCAGTACGGCGCGAAGGGGCTCGTCTGGGCGTTCGTGCAGGAGGACGGCACGCTGCGCTCGCCGATCGCGAAGTTCCTGCAGGATGATGAGCGCGAGGCGATCAAGCGGCTGCTGGGCGCGCAGCCCGGTGAGGTGCTGTTCATCGTCGCCGACGCCCTGGCGACCGCGCGCACCGTGCTCGGGGCGCTGCGCCTGGAGTTGGCGCGCCGCTTCGAGCTGATCCCCGCCGGCAGCCACGACATCCACTGGGTGGTGCAGTTCCCGATGTTCGCGCGTGAGAAGGACGGGGGTGGCTTCACCGCCGAGCACCATCCGTTCACGGCCCCCAGCGGCGACCTGGACGATCCGGCCGGTCTGCTCTCGCGCTCCTATGACCTGGTGATCGACGGCAATGAGATCGGCGGCGGCTCGATCCGCATCCACGAGCAGGATGTGCAGCGGCGCGTCTTCGAGATCATCGGGCTGGACGCGGATGAGGCTGAGCGCCGCTTCGGCTTCCTGCTCGACGCGCTGCGCTACGGCGCGCCTCCGCACGGCGGCATCGCGATGGGCGTTGACCGGCTGATCGCGATCCTCGCCGGGCGCGAGAACATCCGCGAGGTGATCGCCTTCCCGAAGGCGGTCAGCGGCGCCGATCCGCTGACCGGGGCACCCGCCCCGGTCGATGAGCTGCAGCTGCGTGAGCTCGGTCTGAAGCTCCGCTGAGCGTCTCTATGCTCCGCTGAGCATGGACACGCTCGCCTTCGAGCACCACCTGACCTCGCCGCAGGGCGAGGGTCACATCCCCGCGGACTCCTTCACCGTCAGCTTCGGTGGCGGTGAGTGCTGTGACAGCGTCAGCTTCAGCGTGCAGACCGACGGCCTGCGCGTCACCGACGCGGGCTTCAGCGCGCACGGCTGCGGCGCCTCGCACGCCGCCGCCAGCGCCGCGGTGACGCTGGTGCGCGGACGCGGGCTGCTGGAGGCAGCGCGCGTGGGCGCGGCAGAGATCGCGCAGGAGCTGGGCGGCCTCAGCCCCGCCAAGCGTCACGCGGCGGACGTG
>JAJZDA010000212.1 GCA_021851525.1 Actinomycetes bacterium
CGCGTCGGTCAGCTCGATCGCGGAGCACTGCGCGCCGGCATCCACCAGCAGGTCCGTGAAGAACGCGGCCCCGGCAGCGAGCCGCTGACGCAGCGCGTCGTGAACCGGCCGGGGGTCAGCCGCGAGCTGCGCCGCGCCGCCGGCCGTCCGTGCCGGGGGCTGCACCGCGGGCGCCGCAGCCAGCAGCGGCAGGTCCTCACGGAAGTACAGCGCCACCCGACCGGAGTTGCGGCCCAGCGCGCCGGCCCCGATCCAGACCAGCTCGCCGGAGGCGCAGAGCTGATCCATCCAGCTGGGCGAGTATGCGCCGACGCGGCGAGGCAGCACCTCGCGCTCCCAGACCTCGACCGGCAGCGCAAGGCACTGCAACGCGACCAGCACGTCACGCAGGCGATCCACCCCGGCACCTGCCGCCTGATGGCGGTCGACCCCCTGCCAGGCGGGCATGAAGCGCGCCAGCGAGCGCGCGTCGACCGGCTCCACCTCACGGCGCAGCGCCGCCAGCGAGGCGCGGCGGATCCGCCGCAGCACGTCGGGATGGCACCACTCGCGGCCACTGCCACCGGGGCGCAGCTCCGCCTGCACCAGCTCCCCCTCACGTTCCAGCAGGCTCAGCGCCGCCGAGCCGTCGACCCCGTAACGGGCGCGCAGGTCGCCGCTGAGGAACGGCCCGTGGGTGGCCGCGTAGCGACGCGTCAGCGCAACCAGCGGCTGCTGGACGTCGGCCAGGAAGGCGTCGGGCAGGCCGCCGGGCGGGACCACGCCGAGCGCGTCACGGTAGAGACCGGCATCCGCGGCGGCGATCCAGCGCTGCTCACCGCCGACCCTCACCCGCACCGCGCGCCGCTCCCCGGCGAGCGCCTCCAGCATCGGCTCCGGCTGCACCCCGGCGACGGTGCGCGCCCCGATCTCCGCCTCGCTCAGATCGCCGAGCGTGCGCAGCATGTCGTGCAGCGCGTCGCGGGTCGCCACCAGGCGATGCTCGGAGAGGAACTGCAGGTCCTGCTCGACCGCCTCAAGCGCGCCGGCGTCGATCAGGTCACGCAGCTCCTCCTGCCCGAGCAGCTCACGCAGCAGGTCACGGTCGAGCGAGAGCGCGGCGGCGCGGCGCTCCGCGTTGGGCGTGTCGCCCTCATACATGTAGGTCGCGACGTAGTCGAACAGCAGTGAGGAGGCGAACGGCGAGGCGGTCTGGGTCTGCACCTCGACGAGCGAGATCTCGCGGCGGCTGAGCCTGGCCAGCACGGCGCTCAGCGCCGGCAGGTCAAAGACGTCGCGCAGGCACTCGCGGAAGGTCTCGAGCACGACCGGGAAGTCCCCGTAGCGGCGGGCCACCTCAAGCAGCGACTGCGCCTTCAGGCGCTGCTGCCAGAGCGGCGTGCGCCTGCCGGGGTAGGCCCGCGGGATCAGCAGCGCGCGCGCGGCGTTCTCACGGAAGCGGGCGCCGAACAGGGCGCTGCCGGCGAGCTCACGGACGACCAGGTCCTGCACCTCATCGGGCTCGATCAGCACGAGCTCAGCGATCGCGTCGACGCCGCCCTCACCCAGCTCGCCGGCGTCGGGCAGGTGGATGATGATCCCGTCGTCAGACCAGATCGCGTCGGCCTCGAGCTCCAGCTGCTCACGGATCCGGGCGCTCAGCGCCAGGCCCCAGGCGGCGTGCACGCGCCCGCCGTACGGGGAGAGCACGCAGACCCGCCAGTCACCGATCTCATCGCGGAAACGCTCCAGCACGATCGCCGTGTCGCTGGGCACCACGCGCGTCGCGTCACGCTGCTCGCGCAGGTACTCGATCAGGTTCCGGGCGGCACGCTGATCCAGGTCGTACTGATCGATCAGCGTCTGCGGCTCCTGATCCACGGCCCAGCGTGAGAAGCGCCCGATCGCCTCGCCGAGCTCACTCGGGCGCCCGACGCTGTCCCCCTTCCAGAACGGCACCGCCCCGGGCATCCCCGGCGCCGGCGTGACGATCACGCGGTCCCGGCCGATCTCCTCGATGCGCCAGGTGGACGCGCCGAGCAGGAACGACTGGCCGGGGCGGGCCTCGTAGACCATCTCCTCGTCCAGCTCGCCGACGCGACGCCCGTCGGGCAGCGTGACCAGGTAGTTGCCGCGGTCCGGGATCGTGCCGGCGTTGACGATCGCCAGCTGCCGCGCGCCCGGTCGGGCGCGGATCGTGCCCGCGATCCGGTCCCAGACGATGCGCGGGCGCAGCTCAGCGAACTCCGAGGACGGGTAGCGCCCGTCGAGCATGTCGAGCACGTTCTCAAACGAGGCGCGGGTCAGCTCGCTGTAGGAGTAGGTGCGGGTGACGAGCCCAAAGAGCTCTTCGACCGCCACCGGCTGCTCGTCGGCCGCGGCGATCGCGACCATCTGCTGGGCGAGCACGTCGAGCGGGTTGCGCGGCACCACCGTGTGCTCGATCTCCCCCTCACGCATGCGCCGCGCCACCACCGCGCACTCCAGCAGGTCGGCGCGGAACTTCGGGAAGATGCGCCCGGTGCTGAGGTCGCCGACGTTGTGCCCGGCACGCCCGATGCGCTGCAGGCCGCGGGCGACGGACTTGGGCGACTCGACCTGGATCACCAGGTCAACGGCACCCATGTCGATCCCGAGCTCGAGTGAGGAGGTGGCCACCAGGCAGGGCAGCCGGCCGGACTTCAGCAGCTCCTCGACGGTGGTGCGCTCCTCACGCGCCAGGGAGCCGTGGTGCGCGCGGGCGATCTCCACGACCTCACGCCCGGCGGCCTCGTCCTCCGCGGCGGCCAGCTCGTTCAGGCGCAGCGCCAGGCGCTCCGCGGCACGCCGGGCGTTGACGAAGATGATCGTCGAGTTGTGCGAGCGCACGTGCGCCAGCAGCTCCGGGTAGATCGCCGGCCAGATGGAGTTCAGCGTCGGCTCGCTGCCACCGGCCAGCGGGTCGAGCGCCGCGCCGGGGCTGTCGCCCGGCGAGCTCATCGACTCGACCGGGACCTCAATCCGCAGGTCCAGCTGCTTGCGCACGCCGGCATCGACGATCCGGGCGCTGCGGCCCGGGCCGACCAGGAAGCGCGCGACCTCCTCGAGCGGGTTCTGGGTGGCGCTGAGGCCGATCCGCTGAAGCTCCCCCGGGGGTGCCGCCGCCGGTGCCGGCCTGCCGGCCTCCCGGACGGGGGCCGCGGCGCGCCCGCGCGAGGCGACGGCGGTGAGCCGCTCGAGCGTCAGCGCCAGGTGGGCGCCGCGCTTGGTCGAGGCGACCGCGTGAATCTCATCGACGATGCACCAGCGGGTCGACTCGAACAGCCGCTGGGCCTGACCGGTGAGCATCAGGTAGAGAGACTCCGGGGTGGTGATGAGGATGTCAGGCGGCTCCCGCAGCATCGCCTGGCGCTCGCGCTGGGGCGTGTCGCCGGAGCGCACCGCGACCCGCAGGTTCGCGCCGATGCCGCGCAGCGGCACCGTGAGGTTGCGGTCGATGTCATAGGAGAGCGCCTTCAGCGGCGAGACGTAGACGAGGCTGATCCCCGAGCGCGGCTCGTGGCCGTGCCCGGGCTCCTGCTCGTGCTCTGAAGCGAGCCGGTCGATCGCCCACAGGAACGCCGCGAGCGTCTTGCCGGAGCCGGTCGGCGCCGAGAGCAGCACGTGCTCACCGGAGGCGATGGCCGGCCACGCCTGAGCCTGAGCCGGGGTCGGGGCGGCAAACGCGCGCTCAAACCAGCCCCGCGTGGCGGGAGTGAAGGCAGCAAGCGCCGTCGCGGCGCGGTCAGACACCACCTCGCGAGCGTA
This sequence comes from Actinomycetes bacterium, assembly GCA_021851525.1. Taxonomy (GTDB): domain Bacteria; phylum Actinomycetota; class Thermoleophilia; order Solirubrobacterales; family Solirubrobacteraceae; genus Palsa-465. The sequence continues at coordinate 3,766 of JAJZDA010000212.1, forward strand.
GCGCCGCGCGCTGGCGCCCCCGCGCCCTGAGCGCCCGGTCCTCAGGTCCGCCTGAGCGCGCCGTGATCAGGCGGCCGAGGCCGGCGCCGGCTCGCCCGCGACACGCAGCGACGGGTGGGTGAGCGCAAGCCGGCTGGAGGCCAGCTCGGTCAGCGACGCCGATGCGGAGACGCTGTTGATCGCATCCAGCAGCGTCGCGCCGTCGATCAGCGCGCAGCGACAGTCGCGCAGCGCGATCACGTTGGCGGTGCGCGGGATCCGCTCGAGGATGCCGATCTCCCCGAAATACGTCGGTGCGTGCATCGTGCGGATCGCCCTGGGCGCGCCGCCGCCCTCGCCGCTGGCGGTGACCTCGACGTCACCCTCGACCAGCACGTAGAGATAGTCCGCGTCCTCACCCTCGGTGATGATCGCCGTACCGGCCGCGAACTCCCGATCCTCGGCTGCCGAGGCCAGCCGCTCGAGCAGCGGCCGCCGGGCCACCGCGAAGATCCCCAGCTGCTCGAGCAGCGCCACGCGCGGGGCGAGCGCGGCGCTGGCAGCCGCGGTCATCGCGTCGACCGCCAGCAGCGACGGCAGCCCGCCGAGCGCCAGCAGCGCCGGCGCCCCCGCCATCACCAGCAGCCCGCCGTTGAGACCGAGCGCCCCGACCACGGCCGGCGTGATCACCGTCCCCAGCGTGATCGCGACCAGCACGAACGCGAAGAACACACCGAACACGCGCGCGAGCTGATCCTTGGGCACCGAGCGCTGCAGCGCCGTGATGGCGAGCACATCCACCACCAGCGTGGCGCCGCCCCTGACCACCTGGATGACAACCGCCAGCTCCGGGCTGCGCACCACCGTCAGCAACGCGGTGGGCAGCGCGTAGAGGGCCATCCCCGCGAGGATGATGTGGGCCAGCCGTGGGCGCGAGGCGAGCCTGTCCACCACCGGGGCCATCAGCACCCCGCCCACGCCCAGGCCGGCCAGCAGGTAGCCGAAGCCGGTCGCGCCGGTACCGAGCCGGTGCGCGGAGACGCCCACGAACAGCACCGTGTCGGTGCCGTAGACGAAGCTCGCGAGCACGCTGAACGCCACCAGCGCGCGGGCCGAGCGCCCGCCGAGGATCGCCC
>JAJZDA010000213.1 GCA_021851525.1 Actinomycetes bacterium
GCGCGACCGGCCCCTGCACGGCGCCGACCAGCGCCGCCGCGGCCACCAGCTGGGGCGCGCCCGCGCGCGCCGCGCCGAGGATCCCGAGCAGCGCGTAGGCCAGCGCCTGGCCGACAGCCGCGGGGGCGATCACACGACGGATCCCCAGGCGATCCACGAGACCGCCCAGCAGCGGCATCGAGAGCGCCGCCATGAACGCGTTCATCCCCACGGCGATGCCGGCCGCGGCGTAGGAGCCGCTGGCCCCGTGGACCAGCAGCAGGATCGCCAGCGAGGACATCCCCTGCGGCAGCCGCGCGATCAGCGAGCTGGCCAGCAGGTGCGCGGTTCCCGGGCGCGCGAGCACGTGACGGTAGGCGGACTTCACACACCTATAGAAGCAGCCCGGCGAAGTGCCACGATGCGCCCAGCGAGGCGCTCAGCGCCGCCCTGCGCCGGGCGCCCGCAAGGCGCTCAGCGACGCGCTGCCTCGGGCGCTCAGCGACGCGCGCGGCGACGCACGCGCTTGAGCGTGCCGCTGGTGTCCCAGCCACCGCCCAGGTGCGAGGTCACGGCGTCGTAGAGCCCGGCTCCGGAGCGCATCAGGCAGTCGATGTCACCGCCGGCGCAGCTCAGCCCGCGGGCGATGTGACGCAGGTAGTGGTGGTAACCACCGGAGATGCTGTCGAGCGTCAGCTTGCCGTAGCAGGCGGGCCCGAGGCTCCAGCTGCCCGCGGTCTGCCGGGCGTTGATGGTGATCACAATGTGGGTGCGCTGCTGCCCGTAGCTGGTCTGGCGCGACACGAACCCGCTCCAGGTGCCGCTCAGCGGCCCACCGTGGTGCGCATGGCGCTTGGCCCTGGCCAGCGGGTGCGCCAGCGCGCTGCCCGCCCCCCCGACGCACAGCAGTGCCATGACCACGACGGCCATGCGGAAGAGAGTCTTTCGCATGGCCGTCAAGGTACAGCTCGCGGCGGACGCCCGACAAGCGCCCTGGACGTAGGTTCGACGCGGAACTAACTGGAGCGGTAGTGCTCCTTCCAGATCAGCTTGTACACCGGAATCCTGCGTGGCAGGTCACGCACGCCGGGGATGAACGGGATCAGGATGAAGGCGACGCTCAGCACGCCCATGATCGCCATCACCAGCACATCAGCGTTGGCCGACGTGGAGAAGGGCTTGATCTGATACCAGAACGTGTACAGCCACAGCCAGCTCTGTCCCGGGAAGCTGCCGGTCTCGTTCATCATGCCCCACTGCGTTCCGAGCAGATGCTCAGACTGGGCACGGGCGGCCAGGAAGCCGCTGTCGGCAAGGAACATCAGGATCTTGGTGTAGTCGGTTGAGTAGAACTGCCGGTTGGACAGCAGGTTCCCGTCCAGCCCGCCGTACTGCGCGAGCGTGAGCAGGTTGTCCATCATCGTCGGCAGCGGGCCGTAGCTTGCTGAGGTCAGGCTGTGCACCCCGGTGACGCTGTCGTTGACCTTGGCCAGGCCCTTGCCGTAGGCGGTGGTCCAGGCAGCCTGCTGCTTGGCGGGCGCCTGCGTGTAGGTGGCGACCGCCTGCTGCAGGGTTGAGTTGCCCTGGATCGAGCGCAGCGGGTTGATCACGTAGTCGAGCGGCGCGTTGATCGGATGCGCCACACCCAGCCACTTGGCGAGGTGGATGAACGCGATGTGCTGCCCGTCCGATGCGTTGTTGTAGGGCGGCCCGTAGGAGGCGGTGACACTCGTGCCGTCGAGCTCACTGAGCGCGGTGGTCACGAAGTCCGCCGGGTCGGAATGCGCCCAGCCCTTGATCGTCAGGGGCCGCTCATCCGGCGAGGAGAAGAGGAAGGCCAGCACCACGGCCAGCAGGGTGATCACACCCACCGCGATGGAGGCCTCCTTGACCAGGTCATACGGCCGGTAGCCGCCCTTCCACACCCTGGCCGCGTCATCCAGCGCTCTGGTGCGTTCACGGTAGCCCATGATCAGTTGCCCTCCTCTGTGACTGCCGCCGGATCGCTGCCCAGCGCCGCGAGCTCCGCGTCGAGCGGCAGCGGCGGGACCACGCCGTGACGGCGGACCAGCAGCACGTGGCCGACGACCAGCGCCACCACGATGGCCGGCATCAGGAAGACGTGATAACCGTAGATCTGACCGAAGTTCAGCAGGTTGAAGAACGCGCCGATGCCGACCGAGTTCATCGCGTCCTTGGCCTGTGTGGAGATCCACTGCGCGTCGAAGTTCTGCTGGGAGATGTAGCCGGTCAGCGCACACGGGATCGCGATCACGAAGGTCACAGCCCCGGTGATCCAGACCCGCGCGCGGCCACCGCGCCATGCTGACATCCAGTACTTCGCCCAGAGATGGATGACCATGAAGAAGAAGAACAGCTCAACAGCCCACAGGTGGACACTGTTGAAGAAATGCCCAAGGCTGCTGTCGTGCCACCAGCCCGGCCCCTTCAGCGCGAGGATCGTGCCGGAGCCGATGATCACCGCCAGCGAGCTGAGTGTCAGCACGCCGAAGACGTAGATCCAGGATGCCACGTAGCTGGGCTGTGAGTCCGGAAGCAGCTTCTCCGGGGGCAGCGCACCGAACACGCGCTTACGCAGACCGACTGTCCAGTTGCGCTCCTCCGCAGGCCCACTGGAAGTGCTCATCGATCGTCTCCCTTCGAACCGTGGCCACCCGGGAAGCGCGCGAACAGCGCCACCACGAAGACCACCAACGCGAGGACTATGACCACGACGTTCGGAACCGACACCTGGATGAAGTGCCAGCTCAGATACGACGCGTGGCCGTTGAGGTTAAAGATTGCCGCGAACATGAGAGCAAACCCTATGTCCAGCGACGGACGCCAATATCCGCGCGGCCCCGTTCGCGCGCTGCGGGATTCCCGTAGGAGCTTGGCGGGATCGGCTCGGGCGCGACCGGTAGCGCAGACGCTGCTGCGCGGAGGTGTGGCGGCCGATCTGGCACAGTGCGTGTGACCGCACTCACACAGCGTCTGGGCCCGTCGCGACACCCCGCCACCGGCCCGGCAACCCGCCGACCCGGGCCCCGCGTGCGCGTGTGAGGGCGTCAGCCGCCCGCGTGCGCGGCGATGTCGGCGTTCAACTGCCGCTGCGAGGTGTACTGCCCATCGTGGACGTAGCTGACCCTGCCGGAGCGGCTGACGAAGATCGTGGTTGGCACGCCGACGATCTGCGCGAGCGGGCTCAGCTGCGCGGTGCCGACGCTGTAGCTCGGGTAGGAGACCGGGTGCTGCGCCAGGAAGCTGCGGGCGTTGGCGGCGGAGTCGTTGGCGTCGGCCCCCAGGAACGCGACGCGGTTGCCGTAATGGCTGGCGGCCGAGCGAAAGAGCCCGAACTCCGAGCGGCAGGGGATGCACCAGGAGGCCCAGACGTTGATCACCACCGGGAACCCGTGCAGCGCCTTCACACGCCGGGCCAGTGCCGGATAGGAGCCGAGCAGCCGCGCGCCCTGGCTGTGCAGCGTCGCGAGCTTCGGCGGTGAGGGCTTCAGCACCAGCGTCTGGTTGCCGGCCGGGTGCTGCGTCGCGTAACGCAGGCCGGCACGCACAGCGTGCGCGATCCTGGCCGCGCTCGGCCAGCCGAGCGCGGAGACCGAGTAGTACCAGGAGAGCTGCCCGGTCCGCGAGACGAGCATCAGCCACGGCTCGTACTCGACCTCATAGCCGTCGGCGATCTGGCCGGTGCGGTCGACCGCCACCGGGTAGCTCAGCGGATGCCGCAGCGAGCGCAGGAACGGCGCCAGCGCGCCCGGCGGCTCGACCGCCCCCTCGTCAATCGCGGTGAGCTGCGGCAGCCCGTCGCGGCGCGCGAGCTTCGCGTAGGCGTTGAGCCCCTGCAGGCCGCCGGCCAGGTCCGTCAGCTGACGATCCCAGGTGGCGAAGAACAGCAGCAGCCGCGGCCGGCCGGGCCCCAGCGGGACCGTGCCGCCCCCGGCCCGCGCGACCCGCACCCGCTGGTTGGGGTAGATGCCGGGGATGTAGCGGTAGGAGAGGTTGGAGTGCACGGGGGGATGGCCGGGCAGGATCGAGGAGGTCTCGTGCGCCAGAAGCTGCCCGAGTTGGCCGACGGCCGCGTAGGACTGCTCGGTGACGTACTCCCGCACCAGCCGGCCGCGCGGGTCGATCACGAAGATCGCGGGCGTGTGGTCGACCGCCCGCAGCGAGATCGTGGCGTTGATCGAGTAGTCCTTCCAGGCCCGGCGCAGCGCCGTCAGGTCACCGGTCAGGAAGTCCCAGGCGTGGAGCATGCCGTGGACCTGCGAATAGGAGAGCACGTCGTCAATCGCGGTGGCGCGCGGGTTGGCGTCGATCCCGACCAGCTGCACGTTCCTGCCGGCGGCGCCGAGCATCGCCTTGGCGTCGAGCATCGCCGTGGTGGTCATCGGGCACATGGACGTGCACTCGGAGTCCGTGAAGGCCAGGATCACCGCCTTGCCGCGCATCGAGGCGAGCGACACCTGCCTGCCGAACTGGTCGATCAGGCTGAACGCCGGCGCGCTGCGGGAGAGCGGAGTGCCGGGGTCGAGCAGCGGATTGGTCCAGGGCCGCGTCGCGGGCCTGGAGGAGCCCGGCAGCGCGACCAGCACGACCACCGCTGCACCCAGCACGCCCACGCCGGCACCGAGCGGCAGCCGCCGTGCGCGCGCGAGGCGACCCAGCGCGGCGATGCGGCCGCCCAGCTGTGCGCGCCTGCGCCTGAGCACCAGCCGCCCGGCCAGCACCGCCACGAGCACCAGCAGCAGCCCGAGGAAGGCCAGCAGCCTGGTGCTCGAGGACCCGCCGGAGCTGGAGTGCGCGGCGGCCGCCGCGCCAGCGGGCGCGGCGGCGTTCCCGGAGCTGGCGGCGCCCACGTTGCCGGCGCCGGCCGGGAGGT
>JAJZDA010000018.1 GCA_021851525.1 Actinomycetes bacterium
GCCTACCCGTCAGGGCAGCCCGACGCAACCCCTGACTGCGGGTCTCCATACCGGCGGGCAGCGACAGATCAACATCCGCCGCGCGAAGAACGTGATACGGGGGTTCTGGTCCAGTCATCCCCGGTGACCAAGGTTCGATTCACGAGGCGTCAAGCTCGTCGAGTGTCCGGACCGAGAGCCACGGAGCTTTGACTCGGCGAAGCCCGCCGCGTTCGAGCGCGAAGGTCCGTGCCCGATCCATGCATGCGAGGACGCAGAGATCTTGAAGGCTGGCGGCATGACACATCTGGTCGGGGCGTGCTCAGTGGGCACGGCTCTCGCTCCTCTGTGTGTCGCAAGACGCGCGACACAGTTAGTGAGACTGTCGGACGAACGGACAATATATATCACTTTGCTTTGTGACCCGCAAGGCGCACGCGAGTCCTGGGGCCGGCGGGTCGGAACCTTGCGCGCCGGTGAGGACGTCGTGCACATGCGACCCGGCGCGGCCAGTCGGCAGCAGAGCGACGCTGGCGTCTCGTTCCCGATCGACCCAGAGCAGCCAGCGGCGAAGGGGCGGGCGCCGCCGGTGCCGCAACTGGGCAATCGGCTTTCGGGCAGCCGACGCTGTGTCCGGCCGGCCGTACCGGCCAAGGCGTCGAGTGGACGGGGGAAATAGGTGCTGTCGGAGTGACCGCTGATGCCCGCGCTCAGAGCAACACCAACGTGAAGAGATCTACTGTCAGAAGTGGCGCCGTTCCGGAGGCGGCTGGGGTGGCCTCCCGGCAAAGGTGTGGCCTCCCGGCAAAGCGGAGGCTGTTGATGCGAGCAGCCGGTCAGACGCTGAGGTACCGGGGCAAGTAGCGGCGCTGGGAGGTGGTGGACCGCGCCGTAAGGTGCTCAACCACGTCCGCGCAGGGCAAGTCCCCGCGGGCGTGGCCGGGCCAGAGGCGGCCTAACCTTCGGCCCTAGCCACGGTGGCGCGCCCCGCCGCTCCGATGTCATTCGCGCATGGACAAGCCGCGGCCGCACTCCTGACGTGGCGGTTGGTGTCAGCTGGAAGTAAGGTGGAGCACACGACCAGGCATGGTCCTGAGCCGCGCGCTCAATAAGCCGCGCAGGCGTCTCACAAGCCGTCGGCGGTCACTGCGACTGCCAGCCCGCGACTGCCAACAGAACCCCGTCCCTTGCGGCCTCGATCTCGAGTTCGAGCTCCAACCCCGCCTGTTCCCAGATGGACCGTAGATCGTTGACATGTTTCCTTGCCATCAAGGCGGCGGCGTCCGCATCGCGGACCTGGATCTCTTCGAGGATGCGGTGGTGAAAGTCCAGCGCGCGCTGTGTCAGCCCGGTAGAGATCATGAAGACGGACAGGAGCGGCGCCAAAAGGTCGCTGATCGGCGTCCCAAGCAAGACCAGTGCCGGATTGCCGCTCATTCGCGCAATCGTGAGGTGAAACTCCTGATCTAGTGCGCTCCAGGCGTCAAAGTCATCGAGGCTTTCCGCCTGCTTGGCAAGATTGGCCTCTAGCTCCGCGATGTCGTCGGCCTCCCCACGGATCGCGGCCAGCCTGGTGAGTTCGGGCTCGAGGATGAGGAGCGCCTCGTGGAGATCTTTGAACGTGACGTTCCGGCTGCGGAGAGCTCCTTCAAGGTTGCGGACAGCGCGGTCATCGTCGGCGGAGTTGACCACCATTACCTTAGGGCTTGCGCGCACGATCAAGCCCGCTTCCTCGAGCGTTCGTAGGGCTTCCCTTACCGTCGAGCGGCTCACCTGGGCCTCGCGAGCCAGAGTCGATTCTGCCGGAATCCGGTCGCCGACACTCAACTCGCCGGAGACGATCCGGCGACGGATCATCGAGGCCAGTTCCTCGTACGCCCGCGTCACCCGAACTGGCTCTCCCAGAAAGGATGCCGGTCGAGGAGACGCGAGCTCCGCACTGTCGGTCGGATGTTCGACCATCGCGTGTGCGCTCCTTGCTGTCTCTGTTGCCGGACTGTCAGTCATCGGTCTCCACGACACAAGCATAGTGTGATGCCAAGTCGTATGCAGCACTGCTGTCCGCGATCGCGCGCCAGACCCATCAGCTGCTCCCGCGCCGTGTCACGGCAGCGTCAGGCTACAGCTGGAGCTAGTCTCACGCAAATCTTGCCCACCGCTCCGCGACGCACTGCGTCGAACGCGGCTTCGAGCGAATCGAAGTCATAAGTCTCTGCAACGACTGTCCGCAGCTGTCGGCTGCTTGCCAGCGACGCGATCCGCTCCAACACGTCAAGGTCTGGAGACGACCAGACGTTGATCGCCTCGATGCCGTCGAGTTGTCCGGGATCGGCTGCGTTCAGGGTGCTGATCGCTTTGCCACCTCGGGTGACAACTGAAGATGCGAGCGCCGCGAAAGCTGATGGATCGGCGTTGATGAGGTCAAGGATCGCGTCGAAGCCGTCAGCCTGTATGAGACGCGCGCGCGCGGCGAAGTCGGGCGCCGACCAGTCGATGGCGCGCTCGGCGCCAAGCGAAAGTACGAGGCGCTCCTCTTGACCGGGACGGGCCGATGCCGCCACGCGCGCGCCACGAGCATGGGCCAGCTGCAAAGCGAAGCTGCCGACACCGCCAGTAGCACCATTGACCAGGACACGGTCGTCACCGCTCACGCCCGCAGCATCCAGGCACATGGAGGCCGTCACGGCGGCGAGACCCAACCCGGCGCAGTGCACATGGTCGATGCCATCGGGTGCGCGCACGACCGCCTCATCTTCGGCCACCGTGACGTATTCCGCGAACGAGCCGTGATGCGCGAACTCGCCGGCGATGTAACCAAAGACGCGGTCACCGACGGCGTATCGGGTTACGCCCGCCCCGACTTGTTCGACGGTCCCCGCGAGGTCCCGGCCGAGCGTGACGGGGAAGCGGTAGGCGAGCCAACTTCTGGCGTCGCCGCTGGCGATGGCGAGATCAACGGGGTTGATCGAGACCGCATGCACACGGATGAGCAGTTCCCCGCGAGATGGGACAGGAGTCGGCACCTCAACGAACGCTGGAGGAGCGTCGAACGTCTCAAGTTGGTATGCGCGCAATTCGAACCTCCTTTCGATTGAGGGCTGCGTTGCTCGCAACCATAACGCAAAGTCCTCCCCAAACGTACAGTCGACCCGATTGTCGGACGGTCCTGGACGGTTGATCACGCCCGGCGGCGCTCATCCAGCGCGACGCCGGCCGCGATCTGACGGGAGACCAAACAAGCAGATCGTCTGACAATCGACTTGACACGATTGAGCGGGCGCTCTATGTTCGCTCCCGTTCAGGTCCGCAGGCCGACGACGCAGCAGACAGACGTGTCGGCAGCCTGAGGTGAAGATAACGAGGAGAGAGGGTTGTTTATGCTTGCTTTTCGCTGGCACCGAGTTGCCGCGCTCTCGGTTTGCGTATTAGGCGTGGCTGTGCTCACCGCTTCGGGCAGTGCGGTGGCGCGCACGCGCCGAGATCACGCCGCAGGGACCACGCCGGCGTGTGTGCCGCACGTCCCCACGGCGCTCCCGGGAGACCCTAACCACGTGGCCGCGAAGCTAACCGGAGCGGCTCGGGCGGGCATCGGCGGCTATCCCGGCACCGTTTACAGGAGTCCGTGGGCGAACTTCAAGCCAAAGGCGAAGCCACCTTGGATCATCGGCATGTCGAACAACGAGGGAAACCTTAACGCTGCCGACGTGCTCAAGGGGCTCAAAGAGGAAGCGGCGCTCAACCCGGGCCTGGTCAAGAAGATCATCGTCACCACACCGTCAACGCCGAACGACGTGGCGACGCAGATTCAGCAGATGCGGTCGCTGATCGAGCAGCACGTCAACTTCATCATCTCGACGCTCGGTTCGCCGACTGCTCTGAACGCGGTGATCAATCAAGCCGCTGCGAAGGGAATCCCGACCATCAGCTTGCTGGGGCAGTCGACCTCGAAGAACGCGGTCAACCTCCAGCCCAACCCAATTCAGTTGGGGTACTACGGTGCACGTGGCCTCCTGACAGCTATGGGGACGGGTAAGGGGGCTGTGCTGAACGTTCAGGGGATTCCGGGCCTGTCGATCAATACCGACATCGAGAAGGGCGCCGCGGCGGTGTTCAAGGCGTGCAAGACACCCATCGCAGGTAACCTGACCGGCGACTTCTCACCGTCGGTGGCGAAGACCCAGGTGTTGACCTTTCTGTCCGCACATCCGGGCACGATTAACGGTGTGTTCCAGGTGGCGGACATGGCTCCCGGGATCTTCAGCGCGTTCCAGCAGGTTGGGCGAAAGGTTCCGCCCGTGGCAGACATCGGTGCCCCTGCAGCGTCGCTGGTCTACTGGAAGCAGCACGCCCATGCTGGATATGTCGGCACCGGTGTGGCTATTCCGGCAATCAAGGACGGGACGTACTCGATGGCTGTGGCGTTGGCGATGCTCGAGGGAGACGGCGTGAAGATCACGGACGTGCCGTTCGCCCCGCCGGTGATCACCCCGGCGAACCTCAACAAGTGGATTCAGCCCGGATGGACGCAATCCACCAACGCACTCGGCGATGGGCCTCCGTCGGCGGTGCCGATCACGGCACTGCTTGATACGTACTTCAAGAAGGCACCGAAGATCAAGTCGGCCGGCTGAGGACAAGAACGGGCAAGGGGTCGGCGGCGTCTTAGACGCCGCCGACCCCAGGCTGTTCACAGGAACTTTGCGAATGCATCATCAGCCCTCAACAGCATCAGCCATCAACCCTGGTCGCCCCTCATTGAATGCGCCAACCGACGACAACGTGGTTCTTCGCGTCCAGCACCTGGCGAAGGCGTTTGGGGCAACCCAGGCGTTGCGCGACTGTTCGCTTGAGCTTCGGCGCGGTGAGGTGCTCTCAATCATGGGCGAGAACGCGTCAGGCAAGAGCACGCTGGTCAAGATTCTCTCCGGGGTGCACCGGCCCGATTCGGGCACGATCGAGTTGGACGGACACTCGATGGACCACCTACAGTCTCCGCGCCACGCGCAAGCGGCGGGCGTCGCGACCGTGTTTCAGGAGATCCTCGTTGTTCCCCAGCAGTCGGTGCTGGCAAATATCTGGCTCGGCAGCGACGGGCTGGTCAGACGCAGATTCTCGCGCGAGCATCGCCGCGAGCAGGGGCGCCTTGCGCTCGGCGACCTGATCGACGTCCCGGCACTAGACGCACTCGCCGGCCATCTTCCGCTGAGCGAGCGCCAGGCTGTCTGCCTGGCTCGGGCACTGGTTCGCCAGCCGCGGATTCTCATCCTCGACGAAGCAACCTCAGCGCTTGACGTGGCGACGCGGGATCGCTTGTTCGCGGTTGTCGCGCGCCTTTGTGAGGCGGGTTCGAGCGTTCTCTTCATCTCCCATCGCATGGATGAGGTCGAGGCTCTCGCAGATCGCGTCACGGTCATGCGAACTGGTGAGACCGTGGCAACGCTCGAGCGGTCGGAGGCGACGACGCGGAGGATGGTCGAGCTCATGACCGGAGCCGCCGGCGCTGAGGAGGAGCTACGCCGGGTCGCGGACCGGACGCACCGCACGCGGGGCCAGGTGGTGTTGCGTGCGACCGGCGTGCGGCTCAAGCCGACCTCAGCGCCGATCGATCTCGAGATTTGCGCTGGTGAGTTGATCGGAGTGGCCGGGCTTGAAGGCCACGGTCAGGACCACTTCCTGCGCGTGCTCGCCGGTCAGAAGCCAGCTGCCGGGGAGGTCGCGTATCTAGACGACGGGTTGGCAAAGACTCTTCGCACGCCCGCTGACGCCCGTTCTGCTGGGATCGCCTACGTGCCGAAGGACCGGCGGGGCGAGTCCATCTTTGAAACCCGTTCGATTCTCGAGAACTTCGGCATTACGTCGCTGGAATCTGACCGCAAGCTTCGCCTCATGCGTCGCGAACTGACGGGGCAGAGGCTCGACCGCTACGCAGAGGTGATGAAGATGCGGACTGGGGATCGAGGCAACCCGATCACATCCCTGAGTGGCGGCACGCAACAGAAGATTGTCATCGCGCGATCGCTCGCGACATCCCCGAAGGTGCTGTTGCTCAGCGATCCCACGCGTGGCGTCGACATCCGCACGAAGGGCGATATCTACCAGGTCCTAAGTGATGCAGCAGCCAAGGGAGTGACAGTGGTCATGATGTCCACGGAGGTGAGTGAGCTAGTGGATCTGATGGATCGTGTACTAGTGTTCCGCGAGAGCGAGCTGTTTGAAGAATTGCCTAGCCACGAGCTGAGCAGCGCGCGGCTCGTCGCCAGTTATTTCGGGAGAGATGCCGAATGACCGCGTCTGCGCTGCGTAGACTCTTGCGCCGCCCTGCCGCGTTCTCAGCGCTCCTCGCCGCGGCACTGTTTCTGGCCAACCTGATCGTGCAGCCTTCGTTCATCTCCCCGGGAGAAGTGGCGCCGACGCTTGGCACTCTGGCACCGTTCGCAATCGCCGGAATGGCCAGCACGCCCGCATTCCTAGCTGGCGGCGGCGGAATCGATCTGTCGGTGGCGCCGCTGATGGGATTCACGAATATCTTGCTCGTGACACAGCTTCTCGGCACCCCATTCGGATCCCCGGCGCTTGCCGTCCCGATTCTGCTCGGCATCGGCGCGGCCGTGGGCGCCGTCAATGGCCTCATGGTGACTCGCATGAGGATGCCGCCAGTAATCGCGACGCTCGGCACGTATTTCGTGCTGTCAGGGATTGACCTACATATGGTGCCGAACCCGGTCTCCACGAACCCCAACTGGACCAACCAGCTTGCTAGCTCGGTCGGCCCAGTTCCCGGCGCCCTGATCACGGTCGGATTGCCGTTGGCACTCTGGTGGTGGCTGCGGCGGACTCCCTTCGTCGAATCGTTGTTAGCCGTCGGTGACCACGATGCCACCGCGTTCTCCGCCGGGATGAACGTTGACTCCGTTCGGATCGCGGCGTATGCGCTCGGTGGCCTCGTCGCCAGCGTTGGGGGAATCGCCCTGACCGGCCTTGTGCAGTCCGCTGACTCGCAGGTCTTCAGTGACTACGTGCTTGTGGCTCTCGCCGCTGTCGCGTTGGGTGGGACGAACATGGCTGGTGGGCGCGGTGGGCTACTGATGTCAGTAGTTGGGGCCACGAGCATCTTTCTGCTTGAGAACTTACTGACTGATCTGCACGCGTCGGCCTATTTCATCCAGGTGGCTTATGGTGGCGTTCTCTTCATCGCCGTAATTGCTGGCTCGCGGGCGTTCAAGGCAGAGAGCGTGGCGGCATGAGCAGCACGCAATCAGAAGTGCCGCGCGGCGCGGCCTCGCAACGTGACCAAGAGTCGGGACGGGCGCGATCGCAGAACCTGCAGAGATGGGCGCGCAATGCGCCGATCCTTCAGGTGGCGACCGCTATCGCTCTCTTCCTGGCAGCCGTACTGACGATCCCGGGATTCTTCAACAAATCATCCATCTACACGACGATTATCCTCGCCTCATTCCTGGGGCTCGCTGCCGCAGGCGAGACGCTAGTCATTCTGATCGGGGCGATCGACCTCTCGGTGCCGGCGCTGATAAGTGGCGCAAACCTCGTGAGTACTGATCTCGCTGGAAAGGGTTGGCCGTTCGGCTTGGTAATCGTGTTCGTGCTGGTGGCTGCTGCGATCGTTGGCGTGATCAACGGTGTCGTTACTCACCGGTTCCGAGCGCCGCCGTTGATCGTCACGCTCGCAACAGGGGCCGTGGTTACTGGCGCGACTCTTGGTTGGACGCGCGGCGGTCAGGTGAGTGGCAGCCCGCCCGCTTGGCTGACGGCTTTCTCGTCGCCAATCGGGAGAGTGCTGGGGATTGGCATCCCGCCGATCATCGTGCTCTGGGTGGCGGTGGCGGTGCTGGTCGGTGTGGTGTTGCACCTGACCGCAAGCGGGCGTCGCCTGTACGCGACCGGCGCCAACGAGCAGGCCGCTGTTCTGGCGGGAGTCAAGACATCACGCATCTGGGTCGGCGCGTACACCTTCAGCGCTGTAGGCTCGGCGGTCGTCGGCATTGTGTTGGTTGGGTTTACTGGTCAGGGCGAGGCTGGCGTCGGCGACCCCTACCTGTTCTTGGCGCTGGCTGCCGTCCTTGTTGGTGGGACCTCGTTGGTGGGTGCTCGAGGCGACTACTGGCGGACGGTGCTCGGCGCGCTAATCGTCACGTTGATCAGCACACTCCTGATCGGTCATGGGGCCGGGGAGGCCTTGCAGGAGATTCTCACCGGACTGTTGATCCTGGTGTTTGTTGGGCTGTACGGCCGCGAGCAACGGGTACGAGACAGGGTCTGAGTCTCAGAGGGCGGGGCTGGTCTTTGAGTGGCGGCTCCGCTCCCTGACACCGAGGCTCGCTCCAGACCGGTCAACTTGTGCGCCCTGCAATTCCGAGCCAAGCGTGCAGTGTTGCTGAACGAGTGGTGGCTGGCGCTATGGCTCAGGAGGGCCTCGGCCGGCGTCGCGGACCCCGGCCGGGTTCTGTGATGCGTTGAGGTGGGCCGATCACGGCCGGTCGATGGTGGCGCGAGCGCTGCTGTGCCGGACACGCGGTTGAGCCGGTCCGGGAATCAAGCCGCCAGCGCTGGGACTGACAGCTGCCTTCGCGCGAGCTCGGGCCACGTCACGTGGACGCTGAGCTGGCGCCCTGTGGGCCAGTTTCGCTGGGCCGTGCAAACGCGGCCACGGGAGCCGCAACGGGCGGCAATGCGTCAGTCCAAGCTGATCGGTCGGAGAGATCCGCAGCCGGTGGAGCTCTGTAGCGCGCGCAAATCGCACGCGCGTGCGTGCGCTTCAAGGCCTGCCACGCGACACTGGCGGGCAACAGCCTCAGCTTCGGCTCGGTCCACCTCATGCGCGACGCGATATGTCATTGCTCGCATGAAGGTCGCAACTGACGGCAAGCCCGACGAGCCACCGAACGGAACTGGCTCGTGGTTGGCGACCGGGCTCACCAAGCCAAGACCGGCGCCAGGCCCAAGAAACAACTCCTGACACGTTCTGAGCCGTCCCAAAAAGCTGGTTGGCTGCGCGGTGACGACTTCGACGCGCTCCAACCCGTATCGATCGGCGAGGCTACATGCCTCGGTCGGATCGTCGACAACCTGGATTGCACCAAGACGGCGCCAGGTACAGCGGAGTGTTGCGATATTTGGGAGCGTGCTCAACTGGCGGTCGATCAGCGTGGGCACCGTGGCAGCAAGCGCGGGCGACGTCGTAATCAAGATCGCCTGTGCCTCGGAATCAGCTTCGCCGGCCACGAGCAGATCTGCTGCCACTAGTGCCGGGTCGGCGAACTCGTCGGCAATCACAACCAAGCCCCGTCTGTGACCGCGCTGGTTCGAAGCTGAGATCTGGCGGCAGCACTCCTCAAGGCCAGGATCCCCTACCCCTAGGACGATGTCCACGCGTGGGATGGACTCTGTGCCCACCGTAAGCGCGGCGAGCCCCTCGATCCCACCGGTGCGGTAGATGGTGTCGATCCCAGCGATCGCAAGCGCCGCTTCGGCCAACGATGAAGCCATGCGGCCCGCCGACGGCAAGCAGGCGACGACGCGCCGTACGCCTGCCGCGCGCGCAGCGATGACCGCGGCTTGGGCAAGACCCAACTCGGTCCCGGTTGGCTGGAAATCGGGCAGGCAGATGCCGGCTGAGTCGATAGCAGTGTGGCGGACGCCCATGACCATCCCTGGCGACACCTCGGTCTCAACGTCCCTGAGCGATGCGAGTTGGACACTGGCTGCATCTCGAACGCGGCACTGGATGACCCGAAGGTCGTCAGCCACTGAGCCGTCGATCGCGTCTGCGCGCTGCGCAAGCTCCGGCGCGTCGAGCTGTTCCAGCGAGTCGCTGACGGCGGTGTCACCATGACGCCTCACCGCGTCCAACACCCTCGCAACGCTCTCGGCGAGATCTCGCCTGTCGTAATCCTGCAGGTCGGTGGCCAGTGACGTGCTCATGGCTTCTGTATCCCGACACAGAATATCTGGTGCGGTCGCGTCCGTCAAGTGTTACTATACGGCGTGAAAGCTCATGCTAACGGTAACCTCAGTGTTCAGTCGAGTTAGACGTCGGGCAGATGTCGCCGCGGCGCGCGGGAGCACCAGCTCTCTGGTGTCAGAGTTACAGCGGGCTCGCTTACGGAGTGGCCGATGAGCGGTGAGTCGGGCTCGGCAGCACTCCAGAGGACGGTGGTGCTTGATCCGGGGGATAACGTCGCTGTGGCGCTCACCGAGCTTGAAGCTGGGGAATCGCTGCAGTGCGGCAACCAGACGCTGGTTATCAGGCAGGGAATCCCGGCTGGTCATAAGGTCGCGCTGGCGGAGATCGTGATTGGAGGCGCCGTGCTCAAGTACGGCGAGGTGATTGGTGTGGCCTCCGCGCCGATCACCCGCGGGACTCATGTTCACGTTCACAACGTGATGAGTAGTCGGCTCCCGGGCCCAGGTGGGCGATGAGCGCGCTTGCGCCCACTGTCCGCCTGCGCGGATATGAGCGTCCCAGCGGGGCGGTTGGCATCAGGAATCATGTGCTGGTGCTGCCTTCGGTCGTGTGCTCGACGCGAGTGGCGCGCGCGATTGCCGAGGGCAGCGAAGCGCGTTGGATCACCCATCAGCACGGATGCCTGCACGTCGGCGATGACCTTCGACACACCGAGGACGCGCTGATGGGCGCGGCGCTGAATCCAAACGTGGGTGCAGTGGTTGTAGTCGGACTGGGCTGCGAGACGGTCGAAGGTGGCCGGCTCGCCCGCCGGCTCGCTGAGCGCCAACAGGTCGTGGACTTCGTCGGGATTCAGGCGGCAGGGGGGACGGAAGCGGCGCTCTCCGCCGGCCGCGCCATCGCTCGCGACAGGCTGGCGGAGCTCGCCGCCACGTCCCGTACCGGGTTCGGCATCGGACGCCTTTGTGTGGGGCTCGACCGCGCGGATGACGCTCTGGTTGAGCCGCTTGTGCGGGAACTGACCCGGCGAGGGGCGGCCGTCCGGGTGGCTAGCGAGCTGCGCGGTGGCGCCGCCCACGCACAGCTCGTGAGGCATGGCGCGCAAGTGATCGTGTCCTTGTGCGCCGCGAACGAGGCGCCGTTGGGGTGCGCTAGCAGCCCCGTCGTCGCTGTGGCCCGCGACGCCGAGACCTTTGAGGGGCTGGCCGACGACTTTGACCTGGCGGTATTGGGTTCGCCGGTGACGAGGGATGTGGAGTTGCTGGTCGACCGCGTACTTGACGTGTGCCTGGGGACGCCGACAGCGTCCGAGCGCCGAGGCGCAGCGGACTTTGTGCTCGACCGGTTGGCGGTGACAATGTGATGGGCAACGTTCTAGGAGATCGGCTCTCAGCATGCTGACCGGGTACCGACGAGCCAACGGTCGGTGGGGCGTCCGCAATCACGTGCTCGTTCTCCCCGCGAGGGCGGCGGCGAACCGCGCAGCCGAGCTGATAGCGCAAGCAGTCCCCGATGCTGTGGCCATCAGCCATGAGTGGGAGAACTCGCCCGGTGACCCTGACAGCCCTCTGGTGCGTCGCACGCTCAGCGGCTTTGCTGCCAACGGGAATGTCGCAGCAGTGCTGTTGGTGGCGGTTGACTCGCGGGATGATGAGCTGGCCCACCAGATAGCGGCACGCGGCCAGCTTGTGAGGACGCTCTCCATGAACAAGCATCGTGGGACGATTGCAGCAGCCGAGGCGGGGAGTGAAGCCGCCAAGCGGCTCGTCGAGGATTGCGTCGCCAGGCGCGAGCCGATGCCGCTCTCAGCTCTCGTTCTCGGGTTGGAGTGTGGAGGTTCAGACGGCTGGTCCGGGATTACAGCCAACCCGGCTTTGGGTATCGCAAGTGATCGGCTCGTCGCCGCAGGCGCGACCACGATTCTTGGAGAGGTTCCTGAGTTGGTCGGTGCTGAGCGCTTCCTGGCGGCGCGCGCGGTGACGCCGGAAGTGGGCAGGAGGATCCTTGGCCTGATCGGCGACTTCGAGCGGTCGGTTGAGGCGCTCGGCGTCGATATTCGCGGTGCCCAGCCGACTCCCGGGAACATCGCAGGGGGGCTGACCACAATTGAGGAGAAGTCACTCGGAGCGGCTAGGAAAGCTGGTACAGCGGCCGTCCAAGGCACCCTGGGATACGCGGAGGCTCCAGACGGGCGCGGTCTTTACATCATGGACACGCCAGGGCATGACATCGAACAGATGGTGGGATTCGTCGCAGGTGGCTGCCAGGTGGTGGCGTTCACCACGGGCCGTGGCACCCCAACCGGCTCGCCGGTCGCGCCGTGCGTCAAAATCGCAACGAACTCACACATCTTTGAGCGTATGGCGGGCGACATCGACATAGACGCCGGCGGCGTCGCGACCGGCACGTCAAGCCTCCAGTCAGCCGGCGACGCCATATACGAAGCGATCATCGCCTCTGCCTGTGGGCAGCTGACGCGCTCGGAGCTACACGGGCACCGGGAGTTCGCGATCCGGCGCACGCACTACGGCGGCGCGGGTTCCAAGCGCTGAGCGGTGCCCGCGCCTAACCGCGGCGGCTCGGGGCGCTCGCAGCCGGGCACCGATGGCTGCCCGGCCTGGCCCTTGGATCTGCACGCCCCGGCCAGGCGGTGGGCGCGACCAGCGCGCTCGCTCCGTCATGACGGCCAAGGCGGTTCTGGTGTTACCCGCACCGTCTACGCTGAGCAGGCAACACCAGAGTTCCTTGTGATGAGCGGTCAGCTGACGGCCCGACGCGGGGGGATGTTGTAGTTGAGGTGGAACAGATTGTCCGGGTCATAGTGAGTCTTCACGTCGACCAGGCGCTCGTAGTTGACACCATATGCAGCGCGCACCGGGTCCCCGCCGCGCGATGCCTCGTCGTCATCGAGATAGTTGACGTACCGTCCGTCCGCGAAAAACGGCAGCAGGTGCTCGAAGGTGCTCCGGGTCCATGCGACGTTAGCGCCGGTCTGCGAGGGATCCAGCCAGACTGACGGAATCAGGAGGTTGAACCCCGGGGAACGATGCGGGATAGCCGTGGCGGTCACGGGCACCCTCGTGGCGGCGCCGTGTATGTCCTCGATCATCATGATGCTCATGCGCGAGGGGCACCTGTCGAAGTCGGCGACCATCGTCTCGATTGCGGGGTCCGGGAGATCTCGCATGAAGCTGGACTTCCAGTAGTTGAGCGCGCGGTCAGGGAACCCGAAGTCGTACTGCGCGTTAACGTCCTCGTACGGCTTGCGGACAATGGCTTCCACTACGGGTGTGCCGAACGATCTGATGGTGGCAAGTTCCCGCTCTGCGTCGGCCTCCGGTCCTGCGTGGCAGGCGATGATGCCTGCCAGTGGCTGATGTGGTGCCTCCGGCGACCGCACCAGAGCCGCAACCAAGCTCATGTCGTCGGAGATCTTGGCTGATTCCTCCCTGAACAACTTCAGGACGTCTACGGCCTGCTCGTAGGGCCAGAAGTTGAAGCCACCCGTTATCAGTGGGCCGACCGGGTAGAGCCGGAATGTGAACGCGGTGACAACGCCGAAGTTGCCGCCGCCACCGCGCAGCGCCCAGAAGAGATCGGGATGCTGGTCGGCGCTCGCCGTCACGATCTCGCCTTGGGCTGTGACCACCTCGGCGGAGATCAGGTTGTCGGCGGCAAAGCCGAACTTCCCCATCAACCAGCCGAAGCCGCCACCGAGTGTGAGACCGGCGATTCCGGTCGTCGAGATGGTCCCGCCGGTAACCGCCAACCCGTGCGCCTGGGTGGCAGCGTTGAACTCTCCCCAGTTGAGGCCAGGTTCGGCCCGTACCGTCCGCTCCCTCTGGTCGACGACTGCCGACTTCATGAGATTGAGATCGATCATGAGTCCGCCGTGGCACACCGCGCGGCCGGCGACGTTGTGGCCACAGCCTCGAACCGAGACCTCGAGCGAGTCTTCGCGTGCGAGTCTGAGCGCCGCCACCACGTGCTCGGCGTTGCGACACCTGACGATCAACGCCGGGCGCTTGTCGATCATCCCGTTGTGGACCCGGCGGACCTCGTCGTATTCTGGATCACCTGGTCGCAGGACCAGGGCGCCGGAGTCTTGCAGCGTGCTCATGCTTGCACCGGGATCACGGGCAGGAGTAGATAGGACGGGGACTCTCCGCCCGTGTACAGCGTGGTGCGCCCGCCGTACACGGCCTCGGGACGGTCGGACCGATCGTTGTGGTGAAAGATGCCGTCGCCTCGCATGTCAATACCGTAGATCTGCGGCCACGGTCCGTCTCCTGACCAGCTGAAGTCCCGGCCGAGAACGCTCACGCCGAAGCGGTAGCCCGCGGGTATGAGCACTGACGTGGGCCAGATCTCGACGTCGAGCTCTACCTGTTCGCCCGGGATCAGTGACAACTTCTCGTCGTGCGTGTGGTAGGGCCGGTAAGGCAGCGTCTTTGTCCGGTCGAGCTTACGGTGGGACGCGCGCAGCCAGCCCTTTGTGATGATGCCGCGCGGATCCTGGGCGCTTATGAACGAGACGTCGTTGCCCTCTGGGTCGAGCACGCGAATGACCACGAAGAGGTCCGCGTCTGCGGTTGATGACGACGCAAAGAGCTTCGCAGCGCACGGCCCGGTTATCTCCATGGGCTCCGCGAGCGGTTCGCTGAGGAATGTCAATCCGTCCCCGAGCGCTTCGAACTCGAGGCTCGACGCGGCGCCGGGCTCACGAGTGAGCTTGGCGTCCGCGGCTGTGAGATAGAACTTTGTCCACTCGGTCCGGGCCAGAGGCCACTCCTGCTCTCCGCGCTGAACGAAGCTGCCGTCGACGGCTCGGAGGTTTAGTGAGACCGGGGGTTGATCCTGCCATCCTGTGTCCACCCCCTTGAGGAAGTGGCCGAAGAAACGCTTCTGCAAGGCAACGCCGTAGTCCGTGTAGAACACGGTCCAGTGCTCGAGACCGTGGACTTCGAGCCATTTCTCGGTCGATGCGACGCCGAGAAAGCCTTCGAAGTTGCCCCGTGCATGCAGCGAGTGCGTCCAACTGGCCGCCGAGAGCAGCGGCACTGTGATCTTCGACAGATCTGCCGAACGGTCGCGGTACCACTGGTCGTCGAGTTCGCGGGATCGCAGCTCCTCGGGGAGATCATTCCGGTTGCTGGCCAGCTCGGCAGCCGAAAGCTCTTCGCCGCCAACGACCGGCACGCCGGTGTTGGGGTTGATGACGTTGCTGCCGTTGCCGTGCTGCACGGACATCACCTGCACCGGGAACCATTCAGGCATGAACGTGTTCAGGATCCCGCCGTGCCTGTTGCACTCGCGATAGAAGTCCTGGTATCCCTCGAAAGGGCAGATGGCGGCAAGGTGCGGAGGCTTCAACTGTGCCACGAGCCACTGGTTGACCGCGTAGTACGAGATCCCAAGCAGGCCGACCTTGCCGTTGGACCAATTCTGCGTCCCGGCCCACTCGATGCAGTGGTAGTAGTCGAGGTTCTCCCGGGGGGAGTACACGTCGAGATAGCCCGGCGATCGACCGGCACCGCGCGAATCTACTCGCACGCAAACGTACCCATCGGGAACCCACTTCTCGGGATCGCAGGTCTCCCAGTTCTGGTACTTGTTGCTCGATCCGTTCAGGACGTCTGGATAGTCGCTCTCGATCGTCTTCCACATGCCCGCGTAGCCGGTCTGAAACGGCAGACCCTTCGCGTACGGGCCGAGCGTCATGATCACCGGATAGCGCCCCTCGTCGATCGGGCGAAAGACGTCTGCTCGAAGCACGATGCCGTCGTCCATCTCGATTGCGACATCCCAGTCGATTCGCATGCCGTCGGCGACAACGCTCTCGCCGGACTCGCTCGCCTCAGAAGCTGACACGGCTCCCCTTCCTCTCATCGCTCCTCGAGCGCACAAGACGGCGAGGAGCGCAACACATGGACAGATTGTCAGACACTATGATGCATCTTCAGCGGGTGTCAAGGTCCGCCAAAGGCGGCTCGTGGCAGTGCGCGCAGTAGAACAAATCATCTAGAGAGCGGCCGGCCCGGTTCTGGAGAACGGGCGGCGCGCTCGAATCAGAGAAGTGGGGAGAGGCATGTCAAACGCAGTTGGTAGCTACATCATCACCGGCGCTGCAGGGGGCGTCGGCGCTGCTGCGGTCCGCCAGGTGGCTGAGCGCGGCGCGAACGTCATGGCGATCGATCTTGACGCTGGGTTGCTCTCGCGAGCGGTCGAAGCCGCCTCCGGGAACGGGGAGGTCGTCGCGCGCGTAGCGGACGTGAGCAGCGAGGACGACGTGCGCGCCTATGTCGCGGAGGCCGTCAGACTGTGGGGCCGTGTGGACGGCGTCTTCAATGTCGCCGGGATCGAGGGCGAGTTTGCGCCTTCTGGCAACGCTTCTACTGAGAACTATGACCGCGTCATGCGCGTCAACGCGCGAAGCGTCTTCCTGAACCTCAAGTTCGCGATCCCCGTGCTCGTCGACGGCGGAGGTGGGGCAATCGTGAGCACTGGCTCGCACCTCGCCTGGCACGGGGCTGCGACTCTCGGCGCCTACTGCGCATCGAAGCACGCCGTTATGGGGATGACCCGCGCGGCCGCGCTTGAGTACGCGACCTCAGGCATTCGCGTCAACTGCGTCTGCCCGAGCGCGGTTGACACAGCGATGGGGCAGCGGGTTTCCGAGGCGATCAACCCGGAGGCGCCGGACCTGGGGCGTCAGGTACTCATCGATCAGGCCCCGAACGAGCGCCTCGCGAGGCCCGACGAGGTCGCCGCCGCCGGCGTTTGGCTGCTGCTTGATGCGCCACACCACATCAACGGCATCCTCATTCCGGTCGACGGCGGCCAGGCCGCCGCGTAGGCGGCGTCGGGCTCACATGCCGGTGGCGCCACCGTCCACGGCGTAGTTCGCGGCTGTCACGAACGATGACTCATCAGACGCGAGAAACAGAGCCGTGTAGGCGACGTCCGCGGGCGTGCCAACGCGCTGGATCATTGCCTCGCGTAGGAACGCGTCCCGGAACTCAGGGTCGTCTAGGTAGGGCCCAGTCGATGGGCTTGCGATCAGCCCGGGGGCGATGCTGTTCACGCGGATCCCGTGCGGAGCGCCCTCGAACGCCAGGTGGCGCGAGAATCCCTGAACAGCCGCCTTGACGGTCATGTGAGAGATGCAGGGGAGCGCGGCGTACACCTTCGTGGCGGACATCGACGCGGTGTTGACAATCGAGCCGCGCTTCTGGGCGACCATGTGCGGCCAGACCGCTTTGGTGGGTAGGAAGACCGTGTCGAGCTCCTGGCGCATGCCCCGCCAGAACTGCTCGTGCGACATCTCTTCGAACCAGGCGAACTCGCCCTTCGCGGCGTTGTTGTAAAGAATGTCAACTTGTCCGTATGTGTCGAGTGCGAGCTGAATGAGCGCCTCTGCATCGGCCTCCGTGGTGAGGTCGCATGGCTCCATAGTGACCATCTCGCCGCCGGCTGCTCGCACGAGTTCCGCCGTCGTGTCAAGGCCCTTGGCGGTCCACTGGCCGTACTCCTGGGAGTTGCCGGTGACCTCGTCGTCCGCGTAGTAGCCGCGGCCCACGTCACACCCGACGATGCGCGCCCCCTCACTGGCGAACAGCAGGGCCGCCGCTCGCCCTTGGCCCCCGGCGGTGCCGGTGATTATCGCCACCTTCCCCTCTAGCCTTCCCATTTGTGCTCCTTGTTGGTTGTGATTGAAAGTGCGCTACTTGGCGGACTGCGCGCCGTCGACAGGAAACACGACCCCAGAGACGTGCTCTGGTGCGTCCAGCAGCAGCCACACACCTACAGCGGCGGTCTCTTCGGGGCGGGCGACGCGACCGTTGGCCGACTGGTCGATCATGATCTGCCAGCCGATTCGGGGGTCGTCGGGGTCGATTCCTTCAGCTGCCTCTTGTCCCATGGCTGTCTCCATGGCGCTGGGGCAGACTATGTTGGCCCGGACATTGTCTGAGCCGTACTCAAGCGCTACCGCCTTTGTCATGCCGACCACGGCGTGCTTGGAGGCGGTGTACGCAGAGAACGTCGGAGCGGCGTGCCACGCCAAGTGTGAGCCCGTGTTCACTATCGCTCCGCCGCCCCGAGCCACGAGATGTGGCAGCACGTACTTCATGCCCAACCAGGCGCTGCGGGCGTTCACACGCATGACCTCGTCGAAGGTCTCGTTCTGGACCTCGCCAAGACGCTTGAACTCGCCTGTGCCGATGCCCGCGATGTTGAAGACCCCGTCGAGGCCCCCGAAGCGCGCTACGGCCTGCGCGACGTAGTCTTGGACGTGGCCTGCGTCTGCGACGTCGGCAGTTGTGGTGATGATCTCGGCAGGAGAGCCTGCGACGTCAGCCAGCAGTCGCTCGAGGCCATCTTGCTTCCAGTCAACGGCGAGGACGTTGACCCCTCGCTCGGCGAGTTGCCGCACGGCGGCGGAGCCCATCCCGCCGCCTGCGCCGGTCACGATCACCGCTTTCGCCGAGGCACCGGAGGCGCTCA
Organism: Actinomycetes bacterium; assembly: GCA_021851525.1. GTDB lineage: Bacteria > Actinomycetota > Thermoleophilia > Solirubrobacterales > Solirubrobacteraceae > Palsa-465. Next base: position 18,407 of record JAJZDA010000018.1, read on the forward strand.
ACGTCCCGTCCCCGCGAGCGGTGGGCGCATGCCGGGATATCCATCGTAGGCATACATACGGTCACGGGCCTCAACGAGCAGCCGGTTGATCCGCTCGACATCTATCCCGACGAGCTTTCCATTGCGCTTGACGATCTTCCCGCCGACGAAGACGGTGTCGACGTTGCCCGAGTTGGCTCCGCAGACCACCGCTCCGACCATGTCGCTGAGCGGGGCGAGGTTCAGATCGTCAGCCCTCAGGAGGATGATGTCCGCCTTCTTGCCCGGGGTCAGCGAACCGACCTGATCACCGAGCCACATCGCATGTGCGCTGTTGATGGTGCCGGACTCCAACGCTTCCCGTGTGGTGAACGCCAGCTCCTCGACATTCTTTACGTCTACGCCCGTGGCGAAGATCGCCTGGGCCCGGCGCAGTCGCTCGTACAGCAAGCCAAGTCGCAACTCCTCGAACATGTCGCCACTCGATGCGATGACTGAGTCGACGCCCACTGCCGGTCGCAGCCCTGCGTCGCGCATCCTGCCTGTCGCCGGAGTGCCCATCCCGAAGGCCATGTCCAGCGTGGGGCATGCCGTAGCGGTACCCCCGGCCTCGGCGAGCAAGCGGAGCTCCTCGTCTGTCGAGTTGCAGCAGTGCGCAAAGTTGACATCGGGGCCGAGCAGCCCAGCCTCTGCCATGCGCTTGATCGACAACATCGGCTCCGGGCCTTCAGGCGCCCCGACATGTACGGCGAACGGAACGCCGAGGGCCCGCGCAGCTGCGCAGTCCGCTTCGGTGATCTCCATTGTCGTGACGTCCGGCCCCTGGATTGCGAGACCGAACGTCAGCAGCCCCCCAGTGCCCTCAAACTCCCGCCTATAGAGTTCGCGTGCGTGGGCCCAGGAGTCTTCGCTCTCGACGTCGCCGTCGAACTCGTGGAGCTTGCGGGCCATTGACGCGCCATAGAGGAAGCGGGATCGAATTCCGATCTCCCGCAGTGCGCGGACGTTCTCCTCGGCATGCGCCGGCGTGTTGACCACGTGGCACCAGTCGAGGACCGTCGTGATCCCGGCAGAGAGCGCGTCCGCGGCGCCAGCTAGGACTGTCGCGTAGACATCCTCGGGACGGTAGTGCGCCGCCACCTTTGGCCACTGGCTGGCCACGAGGTCCCAGAACACCTGATCGATGGAATCCGCGCGCGTTCCGGTCTGCCAGAAGTGCCTGTGGGAGTCCACGAGCCCAGGCATGACGACCATCCCGGCGGCATCGAGGACTTCGCAATCCTCCGCTGTGATCGCGGCTGAGACCTCGACGATTGAGTCGCCTTCGATGAGCACGTCTCCGGTGCGCAGTTCGCCAATCTCCGGATCGACACTGATGATCGCACCACCCTTGATGAGCGTTCGCTTCGCCATCTCACTCCTTCGCTTCGGGTTCAGACTGTCTTGAGCGGGCGCCGCGATGGTCGGGCACCCATTTGGGTACTTGTGCGAGGGGAACTTGCCGCAGCCCGTCCTGCCCCCAGCCATCCGCGCTGTGAGGCGAGGGGCTTATCAGGGTGTTCAGGTCGTCTAGAACGGCGATTGGCTGGTTCTCCTCGGCGCGCAGACGGCGCGACCGCACGCTAGCCGTACGATCGGACAATCGGACACAGTTTCAATCTAGGCGGCTGGTTGGCGGGTGTCAAGCCCAGGCAGGGGCGAGCACGCCCGCGCGCGCGGGCGTGAGGCCGTCCGGGTGATGGAGCGGCGGAAGGCCCTCAAGCGCCTGCTCTGCTGTAGCGTTCGCAGGTGCCGACAGCAGGCGGCCGCGGACCGCATTGGGCGTGCCTTCGGCTCCTTCCGCGGGTCCGGCTCCGCCATGGACCCGAGCGCTGCGGCGAGTCCTGAGTTGGCCGCGCACCGGGAGGATGTCCCGGTCGCCGTGGAATTGGTCGACGCCGGCCCAGCCGCGCAGGACCCAGCTAGGCTGATGCTCCTTGATGGCCCGGTGCAGCGCCGGTAACCCCGAACGCTGGTCGCCCCGCAGTCGGATACCTGCCTGGCGGGCAGCGAGCCAAGGGGCATGCTCACACGCACCGTCCAGGACTATGAGCGCTTGGTGACGCCCGACCTCGGTGGGGTCGTTCGGTCGGCCTGCCGCGTCCTCAGTAAGCAAGCGCAGGCGCACGAGTGTTGACGGACACGCTGGATGGTGATGACGACGTCATCCAAGATGGTGATCTGGGGGACGAGCGACCGAACGACCAAAGGGTGCAAGCGGGCGTCAGACGCCAGCGTCAGCCTGAGGAACGGCACCGTGGAGCAGCCCGCCGGTCAGCAGCACGGCGAGCTCACACGCGCTGGGGCGCATCCTGAGGCGTAGCCGCACGAGTTGGGTTGCCTCACCGAGCGCGTTGACGGCCTCGGCGGCCGACGAGCCGTGCACACGGGCCGGCAGCCACGTGTTGTCGAGCGTCGCGCCTAGGCGTAGGCGCAGCGGATGATCGCGTCGGCACATCGGTGGAATGCGCGCAGCCACCCGCGGACGGTGCCGGCAGGACGATCGAGCCGCGCCGCGATCGTGCGATGCCCCTCGCCGCGGGCGCTCGCGAGCAATGCGGCGCCGATCACCTCCGCACTGTCGCACCGGCGCGGGACGACCTAGGCCGGGAGCAGCACATGCGTCGCATCCCACCCCGCGCAGCACGTGCGCCGCGGGCGTAGCAGCTCGGTGCCGTGCCGGGTGCGGATTCGTCGCTCGCGCGCGTATCCCCAGGCACGCAGCGGCCCGGCGCAGCCAGGACAGCGCAGCCGTCCAGCGGCGAGATCGGCCTCGACTGCGGCCTCGGTGACGGTGATCGACAACACGGGATCTGACGCGCACACGCATCGCTGCCCGAGAAGGCTCACAGACACGGGCAACGAAGGGAAGGGGCTGTTGGTGTGTGGAAGGCGCAGCACACCGGGCCCACGATCGGGCAACCACAGCACGGTGATGCGCAGCACCATTCCGATGGCGCGATCAGCCGGTTTCGAGCGGCCGAGAGTGGTGGCTGCTGGGCTGCCCGGGGCCGCGAGTCAGCGTTATCACCACGATCGTGGAGGCGTCAACCTGACGATTGCGAATCTCGTCATCACCGTCGATGGCGTCGCCGGCCCGAACCATCACCAACGAGCGTGCGGCTCAACACACGAGCGACTGAACCGTCGGCAGGTCAGCAGGAGTCGGGGCGCTCACTGCTGGGCCAGCGCGGTGGGGCCGACGGCGCGTTCGACCAGAAGCGCGAAGCCGAGGTAGAAATGGCCCAGATCGACGGCAGCCTGACGAACCTCGACTTCCCATCGCCCTGACTGGAAGGGGTCGGCCTGGATAACAGCGAGCGGCTCGCGTGACTTTCCCCAGTGCACCTGGCCCCCATACCAGAAGGTCTGGAGCATCTGATGGGGGCTCTCCGGCGAGCGCACCACCGGAGACCTGATCTCGCCACCGGGTCCGATGAGCTCTTTCGGTAGCTGACCGTCTGCGACCATACGCTCTTGGACGAGCTCCTCAGTGGTCTTGTTCCTGAGGGCAGCGTGCGCCTTGCGCCACTGCTTGAGCATCGCGACGGCGGCCTCGTCGTCCGCCTCATGGAGGCGGTGCTCCAGGATTTTGCGCACCTTCGAGAAACTTGCTTCCTCATCGTCGGCGTAGCTCTGCCGCAGCTTGACCATGAAGCCGACCGTGAGGTCCGAGTCCGACAACTCGGTTTCGACCGTATAGCCGCTGGCGTCATCGGCTACGTGCACCCTGTATCGGTCCTTGCTGGCCGTGAGCAGCGTTGTCCCGGCGAGGTCTCGTGCGTGCTCCACGAACCGCTCCAGCACGGCGCGCTCATCGGCCGATAGTCCGGGTACGGGCGAGCGGAAGGTGCTTGGATCGGGCAAACGAAAGACGTACCCCAGGCGCCTCCAGGCGAAGTCGCCCCCATCAGGGTTCCTCAGCAGCTCCCACATGGGTGTCGGCCACGAGAGGGGATGTTCCCGCGCGTAGGCGGAGAACGGAACGCCGGTGACGGTTGCGAAGGCCGGCTGTTTGATCATGGGCGGGCATGACCGGTGGCTTCCCGGAGCCCTCAATGATAAGCTGGTGGCAGGCGACGAATCTTGCGAAAATCGCAACGGGCGTGCAGTGGTCCGCTTAGAAGTCCAGGGGGAGATGACCATGACCTACCGCAGCAACGGGGAGCTCGGCCGACGCCTCGCAGACCTCCGCGAGGAGCGAGGGTTGTCCCAGGTGGATCTCGCCGAACAACTGAACTACACCCCGTCGGTGCTGTCCCGCATCGAGAGCGGTCAGAGGGGCCTCGGCGCTGGCGAGGCGCTCGAGTTCGCCGACTTCTTCGGCGTCCCGGTCGAGTCGATCCTGCGCCATGAGGACGATGGAGTCCTGATGCTGCGCGCCGATGTCGACAATGCCGATGTGCGCTGCGCACTTGACGAGTTCGACAGGGACATCGAGAACCTCCTGGACCTGAGGGCTGCCGTCGGCTAGCGGTCGGGACCAACTCGTGCCTCCAGAGCAGCCGGTCAAAGCCGCCCGCGAGGCGCGCAAGAACCTCGGTGTCGGCGAGGAGAGCCGCCTGCCCGACATTCTCAAGCTCATCGAGGGAACCGCTCGGGTTCCTGTGTTCCTTCAGGCTCTGCCGGATGGTCTCTCTGGCGCGTATCGGCTGAAGGGCGGGGCGCCATTCATTCTCGTTTCGAACGCTGTCGCTCCCGTGCGCCAGCGCTTCACGCTGGCGCACGAGTACGGTCATCACGTTCTCGGCCACGGGTCCCTCCTCGACACAGAAGAGACCCTCCGCGACTTCACACATGACCCCCGAGAGGTTGATGCAAACAAGTTCGCGGCGGAGTTCCTCGCCCCAATCCGTGCCATCCAGAACTGGATGGAGGCTCATGACCAGCCGGCGGTCGACCTTGAGGTGGTGGTCCGCGTCGCTGACGCGTTCGGGATTTCGGCTGCTGCCGCGCGTATACGTCTTGAAGCGGCACGTTTCCTGACTTCTCCCCAGGCTCGCAAGCGAATTACGGAAGCGATCGAGGCGGGCGAGCACAGGCAGTTGGAGGCGAGGCTCGGCCTGGGAGGCGTCACCGATGAGCTGTCGCGCCTCTACCGAGAAGGGCGTGACCGCAAGTCCACCGAGACATGGGACAAGACGCTGGATGCTTGGGAGCAGCGCTACATCAGTCTGAGGAAGGCCGCTCAGATTCTCGGGATCAGCACCGGTGAGCTGGAGCAAGAAATCGCCAGGCGGCGGATCGTTCAGGTCGTCGACGGAAGCGACCCGGAGTTCGATGTCGACGAGGATGACGTTGGCTGATGGAGCGCACGGCCGATTGGCCGCGCGTGTTCGTTGACGCGGCGGCCTTCCGATACTTCGCTAAGGCCGAGTGTTGCACGGCGCTCAACAACTACCTCGGTGACAAGCTCCGCATCGCACTCGACGTCGAGACGGAGCCCAGGCGTGCGCCGGAGGCAGAGATCAAGCTGTTGATGCTCGTCGATAACTGGCCGCCCGGCGGCGCGGTCCAGCTGCCGGCAACCGTGAACGAAGAAGCCTGGCGAACCGTCGGCTCAGTCAAGAAGAAGGGGACCATCCGAACAAGAACGCCGGCGAGATCACGACCGTGATGGCCGCTGAAATTGATGGTGACGCACTTGTCATAGCTGAGGATCAACTCGCAAAGCGGGAGGTCCGGAAGAGGCATCTCAAACGTCTTTCCACCGTCGAGCTGGTCGCCGAGATGGTCGTAGCCGGCAATCTTCCAGAAGACGCGGCCCGCAAAGTCATCGATCGGTGCCTGGGCGACCGCCCCGACGACAAGCGAGAGGCCATCTGGCAAAGGACCTTGAGCCGGAGCCGCGAGGCCAACATGTCTGATCAGGCACGGCGCCCATAGAGGGTGGCCAACTGCTTCGTCAAGGGCGGAGGCCACTCGGCGGGGCGCTCGACCTGTTTCGTCTTCACCGTGTCTGACGGCGGGAGGGTCTGCTGATGCACAGGGAGCTGATCGAGCACGATGGCGAGAGGTACGCGCCGCACACCGACGTTCTGTTCACGCTCGGCTCGAGCGACGCATGACCCAGCGCCCCCATCGACGACGCAGCTATCCAATGGCCCCGCCCGTGACGGCGCGGGCCGTCGTCGCTTAAAGAGAGAAGCCCTGCGGACGCAGGGCTTCTCTCTTCCGCTCTTTTGAAATGGCCACGGCTTCCAACGCTCGGCCGCGGTTCTCGCGGCGTGGCCAGCGCTCTCAGAACTTGGCCGAGCCCGCGCTCATCGCCGTGGCCGCTTTCATCAACCGCAGCCGGTGTTGAACCCGCAGCTCGAGCACGTGTAACACGCGCCGGTGCGCTGCATCATGCCGCCGCACTGCTGGCAGGCGGGGCCGAGGTCGAGGCCGAAGTTGGCGGCCGGGCGGGTGGGGGGCGTGTCGGTCAGCGCCGAGGTGGGCGGCACCGGGGTCACACCCGGGGCCTGGGTGACACCGGGCGCCTGGGCGTTCGCCCCCTGCTCAGCGGAGGCTGCGTGGCGCTCGATCTGCAGGTGCGGCACGACGCTGTCGCTCACCGGCCCGGCCGTGTCGCCACGGTAGGAGGTGGCTGCGTCCTCCGCCAGCTTGCGGGCCCGCACCGCCGGGGTGAGGATCCCCAGGTCCTCCTGGACGTCGGCGTCCAGGAAGCGCGAGGCGAGCCAGCGCATGATGTAGTCCGGCATCGACTTCGCGAACGGGATCTCCGGGTTGGTGGTCATCCCCTCCGGCTCGAAGCGCATGTAGCTGAACTTGCGCACCAGCGTCTCCAGCGGCACCCCGTACTGGAGCGCTATCGAGATGGCCGTCGCAAACGCGTTCATCATGCCGCGCATGGTCGAGCCCTCCTTGCCGATGTCGGTCAGGAAGATCTCGCCCACACGCCCGTCCTCGTACTTGCCGGCGGTGATGTAGCCCTCATGTCCGCCGACCGAGAACTTGTGCGTGATCGACTCGCGCTCACGCGGCATGCGGTTGCGCTGCGGCTCACTTGCGGCCTGTGCGGCCAGCGCCTCGGCGACAGCCTTGCGGATCTGCTCGTCGACGTTGGCCGGGGCCGGCTGGTCCTTCTGGGCGTCGGTGCGCAGCGCCTGCGCGGTCTTGGAGCCGTCGCGGTAGATCGCCAGCGCCTTCACGCCCATCTCCCAAGCCTGCGTGTAGGCGTCAGCGATGTCCGCCACCGTCGCGTCGTTCGGCAGGTTCACGGTCTTTGAGATCGCGCCCGAGATGAACGGCTGGATCGCGCCCATCATCTTGATGTGGCCCATGTGCGAGATCGCCCGCTCACCGACCGCCACGTCGAACACCGGCAGGTGCTGATCGCGCATGTCCGGCGCCCCGACGATCGTGCCGTGCTCGTTGACGTGGGCGACGATCTGCTCGATCTGCTGATCGTCGTAGCCGAGCGTCTGCAGCGCCAGCGGGACCGTCTTGTTGACGATCGTCATCTGGCCGCCGCCGACCAGCTCCTTGAACTTGACCAGCGAGAAGTCCGGCTCGACGCCGGTCGTGTCGCAGTCCATCAGGAAGCTGATGGTCCCGGTCGGGGCCAGCACGGTCGCCTGCGCGTTGCGGTAGCCGTGCTCCTCGCCGGCCGCCACCGCCTCGTCCCACACACCCTGCGCGGCGCTCAGCAGGTCCGCGTCGGTGGAGTGCTCCGCGTCGATCGCGTGAGCGGCGTCACGGTGCATGCGCATCACCGCGTTGTGCTCCTCACGGTTCTCCGCGTAGCGCTCGTAGGCGCCCATCGAGGCTGCCACCTCGGCTGAGCGCAGGTACGCGCGGCCGGTCATCAGCGCGGTGATCGCGGCGGCGATGCCACGGCCCTCATCGGAGTCGTAGGGCAGGCCGTTGGCCATCAGGTAGGCACCGAGGTTGGCGTAGCCCAGGCCCAGCTGGCGGAACGCGCGCGCATTGGTGGCGATCTGCTCGGTCGGGTAGCTGGACGGGGAGACGATGATCTCCTGCGCGAGGAACACCACGTCAATCGCCTTCTGGAAGGACTCCACGTCGAAGCTGCCGTCCTTGCGGCGGAACTTCATCAGGTTCAGCGACGCCAGGTTGCAGGCGGAGTCATCGACGTGCATGTACTCCGAGCACGGGTTGGAGGCGTTGATCCGCCCGGAGTTGGGGCAGGTGTGCCAGCGGTTGATCACCGTGTCGTACTGCACGCCCGGGTCGGCACAGCGCCACGCCGCCTCGGAGATCTCCTCGAGCAGCTTGCGCGCCTTGATCGGCTCGCCGACCGGCTCACCGGTGGTCCGCGCGATCAGGTGCCAGTCCTCGTCGCGCGCCACCGCCTGCATGAACTCGTCGGTGACGCGCACCGAGTTGTTGGCGTTCTGGTACTGGATCGAGTGGAAGCCGTCGCCATCGATCGACATGTCAAAGCCGGCGTCGCGCAGCGCCGCGGCCTTGTCCTCCTCCTTGGCCTTGCACCAGATGAACTCGCGGATGTCCGGGTGGTCGACGTCGAGGATCACCATCTTGGCGGCGCGGCGCGTGCCGCCGCCGGACTTGATCGAGCCGGCCCAGGCGTCGGCGCCGCGCATGAAGGAGACCGGGCCAGAGGCGGTGCCGCCACGGCTCAGCGTCTCCATCGAGCCGCGGATCTTGGAGAGGTTGATGCCCGAGCCCGAACCGCCGCGGAAGATGATCCCCTCCTTGGTGTTCCACTCGAGGATCGACTCCATCGTGTCCTGCACCGAGAGGATGAAGCAGGCCGAGGCCTGCATCTTCGGGCTGCCGACGGGGTGCCAGCCGACGTTGAACCAGACCGGCGAGTTGAACGCCGCCATCTGGTGAAGCAGGATGTGGGTGAGCTCATCCTCAAAGGCGCTCGCGTCCTCATCGGTGGCGAAGTACCCGCGCTCCACGCCCCAGGTGGCGATCGTGCCGGCGACGCGCTTGAGCATCTGGCGCACCGAGCGCTCGCGCTCGGGTGAGCCGGGGCGTCCGCGGAAGTACTTCTGCGCGACGATGTTGGTCGCATTCTGGGACCAGCTGGTGGGGAACTCGACGTCGGTCTGCTCGAAGGAGACCCTGCCGCCGTGTCCGATGCGCGCGTCGCGCAGCTCCCACTGCACCTGATCGAAAGGATCCTGTCCAGCGGTGGTGAAATACCGCTCGATCGAGAGGCCCCGCCCGGTCTCGGTCTCCGTGTTCTGGGTTCGGGGCGTCTTCGCCATGCCTAGGATCTCCTTGTTTTTCCGCTGGTTACGGGGGTTTTCATCGCCTCTGGGGCCACAGAGGGGGTAACAGCGGATCCTTTCATCTGGCGCGGACGGAAAGCTCGTCGAGGCGGCCTGGGAACTCGCTACAAGCGAGCTTTCTCGCACCGGCCCGCCCCTGAAAGGTTAGTTCGCGCGGCAGTCAGCTCAGCTGGCGCAGAACCTCGATCTGCGCCTCTGACTGCGCGTGCTCCTCGGCGAGGCGCTCGAACAGCTGCTCTGTCTGTGCGGTCAGCTGCCGGTGCTCATCGGAGAGGCGCCTGGCGCGCAGCTCGACAGCCTCACGGGCGCTGGCCTCGACCGCCAGCGACTCGGCGGCCAGGGCGCGCTCGGCGCTGGCCGCGACCAGCGCCTCCTCGGCGCGCACCCGCAGCTCGGTCTCGCGCCGCAGCGCGTCACGCATCTCACGGTGGCGGCTCTCATGCCCGGCTATCGCCTCACTGGCCTGCCGCATAGTGCGCTCCGCCGACCCCAGGGAGGCGGAGAGCTCGCCGATGTGGCGGCGGTGGGCGTCGGCCTCGGCCTGCGCGCGGCGCTCGGACTCGCGGGCCAGCTCCAGGTCGGTGGTGGCGGCGGCGGCCTGCTTGCGCAGGCGGTCGCGCTCATCCTCCAGGCCGCGCATGCGGGCGCGCAGCGCCTCCAGCTCGGCGCGCGCGTGTTCGGCTGCAGCGACCAACTCCGAGCGGTCGTGGCTGACCGCGTCGATCTGCTGCTTGAGCTTGCGATCGAACGCCTCGAGCTCCGCGTTGCGCGAGTCCAGTGAGGACTCCGCGTCGCGCGCGCGCAGCTGCGCCTCCTGCAGCGCCGCCTCCAGCTCCAGCGCGCGCGTGCGCTCCGCCAGCGCCTGCTCGTGCAGCAGCTCGGCGGCGGCGCGCGCCCCCAGCGCCTGGTCAAAGCCGGCCGCCAGCAGCTCGAGCTGCAGCTGCT
>JAJZDA010000214.1 GCA_021851525.1 Actinomycetes bacterium
GGCGGCCACGGCGGCGGTGGCGGCGGCCACGGCGGTGGCGGTGGCGGCGTCGATGCCAGCGGCGCCGGCGCGGTTGCCCAGATCGACGCTGCGGACAACCTCTCCTACATCGACGTGGAGCTCGGCAGCCCGACCTACGCGCCGTACGTGCTGCCCGCACCGGTCAACACCACGCTGCCGAGCATCAGCGGCACAGCCGTTCAGGGCCAGGTGCTGCTCGCCGGCACCGGCAGCTGGGACAACACGCCAACCTCCTACACCTATCAGTGGCAGTCCTGTGACACCGCGGGTCTGAACTGCAGCGACGTGACCGGCGCGACAGGCGCCAGCTACACGCTGACGTCCGCGGATGTCGGGCACACGATGCGCGTGGTCGTCACCGCCAGCAGCGCTGACGGGACCGCCTCGGCCACCTCGGCTCAGACCGCCGTGGTGCTGCCGCTGGCCCCGGCCAGCAGCACGCTTCCTGAGGTGCTCGGCAGCGCGCAGGTCGGGCAGGTGCTGTTGGCCACCAACGGCAGCTGGGCAAACACGCCCACCAGCTACAGCTACCAGTGGCAGCTGTGTGACGCCAGCGGGATGATCTGCACCGACATCGCCGGAGCCACCGGCGGCAGCTACCCGCTGAGTGAGGCGCTGATCGGCAGCCGGCTGCGGGTGGTGGTCACGGCCACCAACGCGGGCGGCTCGACGGTCGCCGCGTCGGCGCCGACCGCAGCCGTGGCCGGGCCGCAGCAGGTGCAGGCACAGATCCGCGTCGCCTCCAAGCTAAGCCTCCAGTTGAGGTGGATGTCCGGTGACCGGCTGCGCCTGTCGGGCAACGTCTCACCGGCGCGCAACGGCGCGCGGGTGACGCTGCAGCTGCGCACGCGCACCGGCTGGAAGACGGTTGGCACAGCGACGCTGCGCCGTGGCGCCAACCAGGGCTCGCAGTACTCGATCACGCTCGCCCACATGGGCGCCGGCATCTACCGCGCGTACATGGTCGGCGACACGTCTCACCTGGCGACAAACAGCGCTCAGGTCAAGGCCCGCGCACAGGTCCGCCTGGCGCTGCGGCTCACGCGCGACGCCAAGGGTCACGTGAAGCTCACCGGCACGGTCACCCCGCCACGCAGCGGCAAGAACCTGACGATTCAGGTTCGGACCCGCAGCGGCTGGAAGAAGGTCGCGACCGTGCACCTGCGCCGCGCGACCAGGGCCAGTGCACCCAACGCCTTCAGCCTCACCGGGCTGAAGCCGGGTGTGTACCGCGCGTACTACGGCGGTGACTCGCAGTACCGGATCTGCACCAGCGCTACGGTGACGGTGCGCTGAGCCGGATCGTGCCCTGACCGCGCAGCTGCGTTGATCAGGGTTGCCCGAGGGGCGGGGCGCCGTACGGCGCCCCGCCCCTCGGCGTGCCAGCGCCCGCCCCTCCGGCCCACGCCACACGCCGGCCCACGCCACACGCCGGCCCACGCCACACGCCGGCCCACGCCACACGCCGGCCCACGCCACCCGCCGGCCAACGCGGCACGCTCAGCCCTGCGCAGATACCGCAGCGCAGCAGGGGCAAACCGCGCTTCGCAGCGGGCCGCGTGAGGGGGATGCTCAACCTGTACAGCAGGTTGCGCAATGCGGCCAGCGCGGGGCACAGGTTGCGCCGCGTGGTACGGTGGGCCGGATATCGCGACCGTCTCACGGAGCGTCGATATGGGAGTCGGAGACAGGCAGCTCGAGCAGGTGACCGCAGCTCCCGCGCAGACGGCGCGCGCGCGGGGAGCCCCCGGCCAGGTGGAGCGCCGGCGGGCGTGGCCGGCAGAGGCGCAGCTCGCGGCGCCGGTCAAGCAGCAGATCGTGATCGTCGACGACCGGAGGCTGATCGTGGAGGCGCTGACGGCGCTGCTCGACGCAACCGGGAGATTCACCGTGAGCGCCTGCGCCACCCATCAGGCCAGCCCCGCGCGGATCATGGCCGGCGCGCCGGACCTGGTGCTGTTCGCGGTCGGCGACGGGCGCCTGCCACTGACCCGGCTGGTGGGGGCGCTGCGCGCGCAGATGCCGCAGCTGCCAACCGTGATCCTCGCCGACCATCAGGATGTCGAGCTGATCCGCTGCGTGCTCGAGGAGGGGGTCGGTGCGCTGATCCTGAGCGACGCCACTGCCGAGGACCTGGTGCTCACGCTCGATCAGGTCCTGCGTGGCCACACGGCGCTGCCGTCGGGCTGGCAGGGGGCCCTCACGGACTCCGGGCAGGCGCTGCTCGACGGGCTCTCCCAGCGCCAGCTGGAGGTGCTCCAGCTGCTCGCCGACGGCTGCACCTACGAGGAGATCAGCAGGCGGCTGATCATCACCGTCAACACCGTGAAGTTCCACGTGCGCTCGATCTACACGCAACTCGGCGTCGGCAGCAGGATCGCGGCGGTGCGGATCCTCGAGGGCAGCGGGCCCCGCCAGGCCCACCCGCACTCGTTGCGCGCCGACCACCCGAACGGGTGGTGAGCGCCCGCCCCGCAGGGCGGTCCGACCACCCGGCCGGGCGAGCTCCAACCGCCCGCCTCGGGAAGCGCAGAACCGCCTGAAAGGCCGTTGGCGCACACCCGTGCGAGAGCTAGCTTGCTTCGCACACCCGACGCGCCCCAGGGGATGGACGGGCGCGATCACAAGCCAAAGGAGGCAAGTGAGCCAGATCAACCTGGCGGCTGGCCACTGGAACCGTCAGCGCAGCTGGCGGCAGTCGCAGCTGCCCAAACGCACCCATCAGTCAAATGAAAGGCAGTGCTATGAGAGTGCACTCGCGTGGCGCGCTCGGGACGCTGGTTGGCAGCGTCATCGCGCTCGCAGCGGTCGCGGTCGGGCCTAGCGCCGCGTCCGCGTCGGAAGTCACAGGTGGATACGGGTACATCGAGATCTGCAAGACGTTCACGGCGGGCCCCACCGGCGCGCCGATGTACCAGGGCCACTTCACGTTCAAGATCAGCGACGGCAGCCTGCAGACGAGCGTCTCGATCAACGCGCTCCAGGGCGGCCCGCAGGTCTGCACCGCCCCGATCCCGGTGCCCGCGGGCACCGCGACCGTGACGGAGGTTGGGGCTCCGTGGTTCCACGTCTCGAGCATCACCGCCACCCCGGGGGATCCCGGCACGGTGACGCCCTCGACGATGTTCCCGGGCACCGCGACGCTGAGCGTCAAGCCGGCGCCCTCACCCGGCAACCAGTCGCTCACCACGACCGTGCAGTACACCGATGATCCGGTGACCGGCACGCTTGAGGTCTGCAAGCAGCCGGCCGCCAACTCCTCGGCGCTCACCGGTGCTTACAACTTCAACATCACCAGTGAGGAGTCCGGGATCAGCGTCTATGACGCCGCCACCGGCGCCTACGACCTGCCGTGGACCACAACCGCCTCGGCGACGATCTCCTCAGCCGGACTGGGGTGCAGCGGGCCGATCGTGGTTCCCGCCGGCACCGTGCAGACGGTTGAGCCGGGCACGACATACGTGACCGCGATCAGCGCCACGGCGAACGGCTGGAACCAGCTGGACGGCCCGCCGAACCTCGGACTGGCAACCTCCTATGAGGAAGTCTGGCCGGGCGACACGACCAACCAGACGGTCGTGACCTACACCGACGCGATGTCGACGGTGAAGCTGTGCAAGGCCTGGGCGGGCCCCGGTGCGCCCAACACGGCCTTCCCGTTCGCACTGACCTCCAGCGGCCCGGGTGGGCCGACCGCGGTCACCAGCTCGGCGAACCTCACGGTCGGCTCCTGCCAGATCGTCGGCAGTGTCCGCGCGGGAACGCAGGTGAACATCACGGAGGGCGTTGTGCCGGGCACCAAGGTCGACGCGATCATGGTCAGCCCGAAACTCAACGCGCAGGGCGTCAGCCCGATCGTGGACAGCTCGCTGAGCCTCCCCAACCGCACGGTCAGCGTGACCGCAGGTGCGGGGGAGACCGACGTGACCTTCCTCGACGGACCCGCTGACCCGGGCACGCTGAAGATCTGCGTGGCCCCGACCGCCAACGCGGCCAACGGGACAGTCCCGTTCACGGTCAACGGCTCGCAGACGATCAATGTCAACCTCAGCAACAACGCGGTGCAGTGCACGATCGATCCGACACCGTTCGCGTTCAACTCGGCGGTGACCATCAAGGGTGGCGCGCTGCCGGCCTCAGACGACTTCTACGGAACCCCGAGCGTGGTTCCAAAGAACGTCGAGGTGCTCGCGTGGCCGTTCCCGATGGTCACCAACCAGCCGTCGCTGTCGGCCTCCACGGCCTCCAGCGCGACCGTGCTGATGTCCGAGGGGATGATCACCGAGGTCACGTTCAACATCGACCCGCCGGCTCCCGCAACCGCTCCCACGCAGACGGAAACCCCGTCCGCGGCGGCGGTCGCGGCGGACAGCACGCCCAGCGCGGCTGCCGACGGTCTGCTGGGTGCCGTCTCCGGCACCTCGGCGCCGATCCTCTCGAGCGGCCCCGCGGTCACGGGCAGCTCCGTGAAGTCCGGTGCGGTGACCAAGAACAGGGCGAAGGTCGCCCGTGTCGAGAAGCAGATCGCGAAGGTCAGGTCGCAGATCAGGACACTGAACAAGCGGCTCGCCTCCAAGCATCTGCGCAGCGCCGTCCGCAGGGCGGACAGAAGGCAGCTGGCCAAGCTCCGCGTCACTGAGCGCAAGCTCATGCGGGAGCTGAAGGGCCTGAAGCTGTTGTAGCCCCAGCAACGCCCGCAGCGTCGTCGCGGCGGCGCCGCTGCGGGCCCGCCAGGCACAACGAGCGGTGGGGCGGAGGCTGGCCTTCGCCCCACC
>JAJZDA010000215.1 GCA_021851525.1 Actinomycetes bacterium
TGGAGCGAACCGCCGGCGAGCGGGCGCGACGCAACCCCGGGAGCGGGGCGCGGCGCGGCGCCGGCGAGCGGGCGCGGGGTGGCGGCGGGAAGCGCAAGCTCACGGCGCAGCGCCATGATCCGCTCCGCCGGCAGCGCATCCGAGGGGCAGGCGGAGGTGCACTCGAGGCCCACGTGGCAACGCCACGCGGCGTCGGGCTGGGCCGCCCAGGCCAGCACATCCTCACGCTCCACGCCGCGCGGCTCCTCCAGCAGCCGCTGCGCCCCGGCCAACGCCGCCGGACCGACATAGCGGTGTGCGGTGGCCGCCGTGGGGCAGGCGGAGAGGCACAGGCCACACTCGATGCAATCCTCGAGGCGCACGTACTGAGCCAGGTCCGGCGGCGGCTGCGCGCCCGCCGGCAGGCCGCTGGCGCGGATCAGCGGGTGCGCGTGCGGGAAGCGCGCGTAGAAGCCGCGCATGTCCACCACCAGGTCGCTGAGCACCGGCAGGTTGGCCAGCGGCTCGACCCGCACCACCGCGCCGCGCTCGTGCAGCGGGCTCACGCAGGCCAGCACCTCCTCACCGTCGACCCGCAGCCCGCAGGTCCCGCACGACGCGTGGTGACAGGACTGGCGGAAGAGCAGCGAGCTATCCAGCGTGTTGCGGATGTGATTGAGCGCGTCCAGGACGACCGTGTGCTCATCGACCGGCACCTGGAACTCATCGAAGCGCTCGCCACCGCCATCGCGCTTGTAGCGGTACACGCGCAGCCGCCTGGTCCGGGTCATCTTGCGCCTCCGCCGGCGGCGGCGCGCTCACGGGCGCGGCGCGGGCGCTCATCCGTGTAGTAGGCGGTGTGGGGCAGCAGCAGCGTCTCACGCGTGGCGCAGGGACGTTGCAGCCCGAGCTTGAGGCAGACGAGGTCAGCGCAGGACTCAGCCATCGCACGCAGCGTGGTGGACTTGCCGCCGGTGATTGAGACGAAGCCCTCGAGCCCGTCACGCCGGCGGTGATCGAACGCTTGAAAGGTCCTGGAGAGCTCGCGTCCGCTGGCGGTCCCCGGCTCACCGACCAGCGGGCGTGCCGCCGACCAGGCGGCGCGCCGCTGGCTGTGCAGGATCGCCGGGATCAGCCTCGCCCCCTCCTCATACATGCGCCGCACGTGCTCCTCGGGCACCGACAGGTCGTCCGGGTCATCCACCACCCAGGAGCTGGTGCCGACGATCGAGAGCCCGCGCTGGGGAACGACGATGTCCCCGTCACCGGAGGGGTGCAGGCGGTTGATCACCATGTTGGACAGGCGCCCGCGCAGCGCCAGCAGCACGCCCGGCGACGGGATCATCGGCACGGTCACCCCGGCCATCGCGGCGACGGCGCCGGACCACGGGCCGGCGGCGTTGACAACCAGGTCCGCGGCCACCTCGGCCCGGCGGCCGGTCACGTGATCAAGCACGCGCACGCCGCGCACCGCGCCACCCGAGACGGTGATCTCGGTGGCCTCCATGAACGGGTGGATGCGCGCCCCGTTGCGCTGCGCGGTGGCAAAGAAGCGCAACATCAACCGCATCGGGTCGATCGTCGCGTCGGGCACGCGGACCGCTGCTCGCAGCTGCGGGGTGAGGTTCGGCTCCTCACGCAGCGCATGCTCGGGGGTGATCCGCTCAGTCGGGATCCGCGCCTCCGCGCAGGCCTGCAGGAACGGCTCCAGGTGGTCGAGGTCCGCATCGGTGACCGCCACGAACAGCCCGCCGTTCTCCTCGAAGCTGCCCGGCGCGATGCGCTTGAGGATCGTGTTCTCCTCGATGCACTCCAGCGCCGAGACACGGTCGCCGACGGCGTAGCGAGCGCCGCTGTGCAGCAGCCCGTGGTGACGGCCGCTGGTCCCGGATGTCAGCTCGCCGCGCTCCAGCAGCGTCACCCTCAGCCCACGCAGCGCGAGGTCATGAGCGACCCCGGCTCCGGTGGCTCCGCCACCGATGATCACCACATGCGCAGGGGATGCGGACGCGTGCGCGCCCATCGCGAGCTGACCTCCTGGCCGTTGCCGACGTCTTGGGTGTCAAGCTACGCGCCGCGGATCCAGCGGCCATCCGTGAACTGCCA
Source organism: Actinomycetes bacterium (assembly GCA_021851525.1). Taxonomy (GTDB): domain Bacteria; phylum Actinomycetota; class Thermoleophilia; order Solirubrobacterales; family Solirubrobacteraceae; genus Palsa-465. The sequence goes on from JAJZDA010000215.1 coordinate 2,086, forward strand.
CAGCCGGCCTGCACGGAGCCGGCATCAGCCGCTGCGCAGCACCGCGCTGCGCAGCACGCCCTGTGAGCGAAGCGCGTAGACGCCGGCCAGCCCCTTCCACTCGCCGAAGCGCTCAAACAGCTCCCGGACCTGCTGCTCCTGAGCCCGCGCGTGCGGGTCACCGCCGCTGCACAGGCGCCCCACGAGCTTGATGAAGCCGAGATCCCCGGCCGGGAGCTGGTCGAGCCGGCCCTGGCCGGTGAGCGCCATCATCTCCACGGTCCAGGGTCCGATCCCGCGCAGCGCGCGCAGCCTCGCCCAGCCCTGCTCCTGCACCTGTGGATCGCTGCTCTCGAGATCCACGCGCCCGGCCGCCACCTCCCGCGCGCCCCGGATCAGCGCCAGCGCACGGCCGGCCGCCAGGTCAAACGACTCCAGGCGGGCCGCGGAGGCGGCGCCCAGCACAGCGGCCGAAGGTGCGTCGCGCAGCCGGCTGCGCGGGTCGTGGCGCCCGAGCGCGGCGATCATCCGCCGCTGGATCGCGACAGCACGCTGATACTCGATCAGCTGCTCTGTGACAGCACAGGCGAACGCCTCAAACGCGCTGGGACGGCCCGCGGGGCGCAGCACCGGGTTGGCGCGCACCGCAGCGCCAATCAGGGGGTCGTTGCGGAAGCGCTCGTGGAAGGGACGCAGCGCCAGGTCCACGCCCAGCGCCCGGCGCATCCGCGTGATCGCGCGCATCGCAGCGCCGCGGTCAGCCGCCGTCGCGCCGATCACAACGGCACCGCTGCGCAGCTGAGCGACGCGCACGTGAACCGGGACCTCGCCCTCATGCAGCAGCCGGTGCAGCACGCCCGAGCGCACCGGCGTGAGGCCGTCCATGCCACCTGTGCGAGGCAGGCTGTAGGGCCACGGCGGCAGCACCTCGACCCGGACCTCCAGGCTCACTCCGGTGGCGCGGCCAGCGGCCGGATGTGCACGATGTAGGTGGCGCCGCGACGCAGCGAAGGGTGGCCGTGACGGCGCCCGGCGACGTCCGCCAGCAGCTCAGGGTCGCGCAGCGCGCGACCCGCGTAGCGACGCAGCAACGCCACCGTGGCAGCCCCCGCGACGAAGCCGGTGGCCGCCGCCGCGGCGGTCTGCAACGCCGGTTGCGAGACGCGCAGCAGCCCGCGCTCCGCCGCCCGTCGCGGCGTCAGCGCCGCACCGGGCGCCACCAGCTCACCGTCGAGCACCTCCACCTCGAAGAGATCCTCGCGCTGCTCCCCGTCAGGCTCCAGCGATTGCACGCCTGCATACTGCCAGCCGCAGCGGCCCTGTCAACCGCCTGAGCCGCGGCCGGCGGCGCGCGCCCGTTAGGATGGCCTGCGCAGATGGCCCCCAAGGTAGATGTCTTCGCCAAGGCTCGTGAGTTCGAGCGGATGGACCAGCTCCGGGCCGCTCGTGAGCTGGGCGCGCTGCCCTACTTCCACGTGCTGGAGGGCCCGACCCTGCCGGTGGTGCAGATGGAGGGCCAGCCGCGGATCATGCTCGGCTCCAACAACTACCTGGGCCTGACCGGCGATGACCGCGTCAAGCAGGGCGCGCTCGAGGCGCTGCAGCGCTACGGGACCGGGCTGACGGGCTCACGCTTCCTGAACGGCACGATCGACCTGCACGTGGAGCTCGAGCGCGAGCTGGCCGAGTGGATGGGCACGGAGGACGCGATCGTCTTCACCACCGGGCATCAGGCCAACCTCGGTGCGCTGGGAACGATCCTCGGCAAGCAGGACACGGTGATTGCGGATTCCGGTGATCACGCCTCGATCCTCGACGGGTGCATGCTCTCCGGGGCCAAGCTGCGCGCCTTCCGCCACAACCGCCTGGACCTGCTGGAGAAGCAGCTGAGCCGCGCCGTGGAGGACGGTGGCGGCGTGTTGGTGGTCGTTGACGGGGTCTACTCGATGGAGGGTGACGTCGCGCCGCTGCACGAGATCACGGAGCTCTGCGAGCGCTACGGGGTGCGTCTGATGGTCGATGAGGCGCACGCGCTGGGCGTGCTCGGCGAGCGTGGCGCGGGAACCTGTGAGCTGTTCGGGGTCGAGCCGCAGGTGGACCTGCGGATGGCGACGTTCTCCAAGTCACTGGCCTCGTGCGGCGGGGTCATAGCCGGCCCATCGGAGGTCGTGGAGTACCTGCGGATCGCCTCGCGGCCCTTCATCTTCACCGCCTCCGCGGTGCCGGCCGCCGTCGGGGCGACGCTGGCGGCGGTGCGGATCTGCCGCTCAGAGGAGGGCGCTCAGCTCTTCTCCCGGGTGCTGGAGAACGCCGCCTATCTGCGCCGCGGCCTGGCGGAGCTGGGCTTCGAGCTGCGGCCCACGGCGCAGCTGCCGGACGGCAGTGAGGTCGTGACGCCCGTGGTCCCGGTAGTGGTGGGCGATGACTGGAAGGCCGTCTTCCTCTGGAAGGCCCTGTATGAGGCTGGCGTCTTTGTCAACGTGGCGATCCATCCGGCCGTGCCGCCCGGTGGCGCGCTGCTGCGCACGAGCGTGATGGCGACGCACGATGCGGCGGTGCTCGATCGCGCGCTGGAGGCGTTCGCCCAGGCCAAGCGCGGCTTCGAGGCCGAGCACGGGCCGCTGCCCTCCGGGGCGTGAGCGCCGCGGCGCTGCCCGGCGGCGGCGCACGCCCGCAGCGGGG
>JAJZDA010000019.1 GCA_021851525.1 Actinomycetes bacterium
CGCCGCCGCGCCGCTGCTGCCCGAGCCGCCCGTGCCCCCGGAGCCGCCCGCCTGCTGGGCCGCGCGCCGCAGTGCCGCGAGTGAGAGGCTCGCGGCCGACCCTGAGGAGGAGGCGCCCGAGGCGCCGATGAACTTGGCGGTGCAGCCCGCCACCGGCACCTTCGCGTAGGCGTTGCAGCTGCCGACGATCGGCGCGATCCGCAGGTAATGACCGTCGGCGTTGTATCCGTTGGTGGCGCTCGCACCGTAGAAGAGCAGCGCCATCAGCTGCTGGATCGCCCCGGTGCTGGAGAGGCTCGAGGTCAGCGAGGCGAGCGCCGTGGAGGAAGGCTTGGCCGCCGCGCCGAGGCTGTCCAGCTGGTTGACCAGCGGCTGTGAGGCGATCAGCGAGCCCTCGGACTGTGTCGCTGCCGCTCCGAGGTTGCGCAGCGCCGTCTGGGCCTGGCGTGCGAACGGCACGATGTTCGCAAACTCGCTGTTGAGCGCGCCGGCGCTGCGGCCGAGGTCGCTCATCACCGGCGTGCCGGCCGTGGCCAGCTGACCGAGGTCCGCCATCAGCGGGTCGAGCCGCCGCAGGAACGCGGGCAGCAGGCGCACCGACTGAGCCAGCCGCGCGCTCTGCGAGGCGCTGGCGGCGGCGGTGGTGTTGGCCTGCGTGACGAAGTCCGCCAGCTGCGCGCGGGCCTTCGCCAGCGGCGCCAGCACGGCGTCGGCGTCGACCGCGAGCTGCGCCAGCACACGGTTCTGGGAGGCGAGCAGCCGGAAGACCGCGTCGGTCTGCGCCAGCCCCGGGTTGGCGCGCAGGATCACCGCGTTGAGGTCCGCCCCCCTGCCGGCCAGGCCGGTTCCCAGCTCATCGAGGATCACCGAGAGGCTCTGGCGCACCGACTGCTGGGCGATGTTCTGGACGATGTCCGGGTCGATCGGTGAGCTCGTGCGCGTGACCGGCAGCAGATGCTGGCCGGCGCCCGGGCCGCTGGCGATGCGCGCCAGCGGCCGGTGGCCGGCGCTGCCCGGTGTGCAGTCGACGTAGCGCTCCGCGATCAGTGACTGCGGGCGGATGGTGCATGCAGCATCCGCATACCACGGGGTGAACCGGCGATCGGTGATGGAGAGCGTCACGGCCGCCAGGTTCTGGCGCGTGACGCTGAGCCCGCTGATCGTCCCGACCGGGGCCCCCGCGATCCGCACCTGCTCCCCGCTCACCGCGAAGCCGGCGTTGTCAAACAGGGCACGCACGGCGTAGGGATTGGGGCCGGCGCCGATCACGCCTGCCACCAGCAGCACGAGCACCACGGCGGCGCCGCACAGCAGCGTGAGACCGAGCCCTCGCAGCACGCCGCTCATGGCCCGGGCGGGGTGTTGGAGGCGGCACAGCCGCTGTTTGGCGCCGGCATCGAGCCGTCCGCGGCGGGCTGTGTGGCGGAGCCGGGGCAGCGCCCGCCGCTGACCAGCGTGAGCCCGCCGTAGCGGTCCGGCGTGCCGCCGTTCTGGCGGTCAGCCGGCAGCGTGTCGGTCAGCTGGCCGGCGTTCACGCCATAGGCGCCGTAGAACGGCGCGGTGCGCACGTAGTGCCCGTTGGCGTCGTAGTAGCCCGACGCCTGACCGAGGTTCGTGAGTGCGGCGATGATGTCTGGCGTGTACTGGCGCAGCGCGTCCAGCTGCCCGGAGCTCTGCTGCGCCGCGATCGCCCCGATGATCGCCGGGAAGGCGCTCACCGCCAGGCGCTCGAGCGCCGGCGCCTGGCGCAGCGCCACCGTCAGGTTGGCGGCCGAGCCGGACCTGATCAGCGCCACCAGCGACCTCAGCGTGGGGGCGGCAGCGGTGGCGAAGTGCTCCAGCGCGAGCGCGAACTGCGGCAGCTGCGTGACCGCCGGCTTGGCGGCATCGACCAGCGGCGTGAGCGCCGCGAGCGTCCGGCGCAACCCCGCGAAGGTCGCCGTCGAGCGGCTCAGCGCCGCCGGCAGCAGGCCCAGCGTCTGGCTCAGCGCCGAGCCCTGTGAGGCCAGCGCGCCGGTCACCTGCCGCGCCCGGGCGACCAGGTCGGTGAGCTGCTGGCTGCGACTGGCCAGCAGCGCCATGGTCTGCGCACCGTCCACCAGCAGGCGGTCGAAGCTCGGCTCGTAGCGGCGCAGCGCCGCGGTCACCGAGGCCGTGCTCTGCAGCACCGGCGCCAGGTAGAGGAGCGCGGCATTGGCGGCGGAGCTGCGCCCGGCGATGCTCTGCGCCTCCCCGCGGACGACGTTGCGCAGCCCCCTGCGGGTGAGCGGATCGAGCGTGTTGAAGATCTGGTCGAGCGCCACCTCGGGGTGCGTCTGTGACTCCGGGATGGTCGCGCCGGAGGGGATCGCCGGGGCGCTCACGGCCGCAGGCTGCAGGGTGATGTAGTGGCTCGCGATCGCCGCCAGGCCGCTGTTGGCGATCCGCGCGACGGTGCCGCGATGCAGCGGCGCGGCGTCCGCCTGCAGCCCGATCGTCACCGCCGCCTGGCCGTGGCCGGTCAGCGCGATCTCGCTGACCGAGCCGACGTTGGAGGGGCCGATCATCACCTGGTCCCCGACGACCAGCCCGCTGGCGTCGCTGAACAGCAGCCTGACCCGATAACTCGAGCCGCCTGCGAGCAGCAGCACACCGGCGACGATCGCCACCAGCGCCAGCGCTCCTCCCCCGAGCACACGCGCAGCTACGTTGTGCGCACGCATTGTGCGCATCGTGTCATGTGCGCAGGACGGGGGCCAGTGGTCAGCTGCGCGCCGCGGCGCGTCGGCGGCTCAGGCCCAGCTTCGGCGGTAGTCGTCCTGCGCGGAGGTCGGGGCGTCGATCTCGACACCGAGCGCCGCGAGCTTCAGGCGCCCCACCTCGCGGTCGATCTCGTCGGGCACCGGGTGCACGCCCGGCGCCAGCGCACCGGGCTCCTGCACCAGCGCCTCCACGCTCAGCGCCTGCAGCGCAAACGAGACATCCATGACCGCCGCCGGGTGTCCCTCCGCCGCCGCGAGGTTGACCACCCGCCCGCGCGCCAGCAGGTTCAAGCGGCGCCCGTCCTGCATCTCGTAGCTCTGCACCAGCGGGCGCACCTGGCGCGGCTCAGCCACGGCGGTGGCGCGTAGCTGGTCGATGTCTATCTCCACGTCAAAGTGCCCGGCGTTGGCCAGCAGCGCCCCGTCCTTCATCCGCACGAAATGCTCAGCGCCGAGCACCCCGCGCGAGCCGGTCACGGTGATGAAGACGTCGCCGCGCGCGGCCGCCTGCAGCGCCGGCATCACCTCATACCCGGCCATCCGTGCCTCCAGCGCGCGCAGCGGGTCAACCTCGCAGACGATCACCACCGCGCCGGCACCGCGGGCCCGCTCGGCCACCCCCTGTCCCGCCCAGCCGTAGCCGAGCACCACCACCGTGTGTCCGGCCAGCAGCACGTTGGTGGCGCGCATGATCCCGTCGAGCGCCGACTGCCCGGTCCCGTGACGGTCGTTGAGCGTGCGCTCCGTGCGCGCCTCGTTGACCGCCAGCACCGGGCACGGGAGCCCACCCTGCTCCTGCAGGCGCCGCAACCGCACCAGCCCGGTGGTGGTCTCCTCCGTGCCACCCACCAGGCCGGCGAGCCGCTGCTCGCCGGCCGCGCGCAGACGCGCCGCCACGAACAGCAGGTCGGCGCCGTCATCGAGCGTCACCCAGGTGTGCCCGCCGGCGAGGCCGAACTGGACGGTCTGCTCGATGTGCCGCTCGTACTCCTCATAGCCCTCGCCGTGGCGGGCGCGCACCTGCACCCCGTCGTGCGCCACCAGCGCCGCGGCGACGTCGTCCTGGGTGGCCAGCGGGTTGGCGGAGCAGAGCGCCACCTCCGCCCCGCCGCTGCGCAGCGCCCGCATCAGCGCCGCCGTCTCAGCCGTGACGTGCAGGCAGGCGGCGACCCGCACGCCGGCCAGCGGGCGGGTGCGGGCGAAGCGCGCCGCCACCTGGCCCAGCACCGGCATCTGGCCGCTGGCCCAGGCGATGCGATCGGCGCCCAGCTCGGCACCGGCGAGATCAGCCACGTCGTGGGTGACGGACAAACGCAGATCTCCCGGTGCCGAGCCGACCGGCCGCTAGTAGCGGTAGTGGTCGGGCTTGTAGGGCCCCTCGACGGGGATGCCGAGGTAGGCCGACTGGGTCTCGGTGAGCCGCGTCAGCTTGACGCCGAGCGCGTCGAGGTGCAGGCGCGCCACCTTCTCGTCGAGGTGCTTGGGCAGCGTGTAGACGCGGCGCTCGTAGATGTCGGTGTGGCCGAACAGCTCGATCTGCGCGATCACCTGGTTGGTGAAGGAGTTGGACATCACGAAGCTCGGGTGCCCGGTGGCGTTGCCGAGGTTCAGCAACCGGCCCTCGGAGAGCACGATGATCGAGTGCCCGTCGGGGTAGACCCACTCGTCCACCTGCGGCTTGATGTTGATGCGCTTGATGCCCGCGGTCGCCGCCAGCCCGGCCATGTCGATCTCATTGTCGAAGTGGCCGATGTTGCCGACGATCGCCTGGTGCTTCATCTGCGCCATGTGGGCGGCGGTGATCACGTCACGGTTGCCGGTGGTGGTGATGAAGATGTCGGCGCTGGCGACCACGTCCTCGAGCGTCGTCACCTGATAGCCGTCCATCGCCGCCTGCAGCGCGCAGATCGGGTCGATTTCGGTGACGATCACGCGCGCGCCCTGCCCCTGCAGTGACTCAGCGCTGCCCTTGCCGACGTCGCCGTAGCCGCAGACCACGGCGACCTTGCCGCCGATCAGCACGTCGGTGCCGCGGTTGATGCCGTCGATCAGCGAGTGGCGGCAGCCGTACTTGTTGTCGAACTTGGACTTGGTGACCGCATCGTTGACGTTGATCGCCGGGAACAGCAGCTGGCCGGCCTCGGCCAGCTGGTAGAGGCGGTGCACGCCGGTGGTGGTCTCCTCGGTGACGCCCCTGATGCCCTCCGCGATCCGCGTGTAGCGCTGCGGATCCTCGGTCAGCGAGCGCTGCAGCAGCTCGAGGATGATGCGGAACTCCTCCGAATCCGCGCTCTGCGGGTCCGGCACCGCGCCGGCCAGCTCAAACTCGCGGCCCTTGTGGACCAGCAGGGTCGCGTCGCCGCCGTCATCGAGGATCATGTTCGGCCCGCCCTCAAAACCGCAGAGCGCCTGCTCGGTGCACCACCAGTACTCCTCGAGCGTCTCCCCCTTCCAGGCGTAGACGGGCACGCCGCTGGGGCTCTCGGGAGTGCCGTGCGGGCCGACGACCACCGCGGCCGCGGCGTGGTCCTGGGTGGAGAAGATGTTGCAGGAGACCCAGCGGACCTCGGCGCCGAGCGCCACCAGCGTCTCGATCAGCACCGCGGTCTGGATCGTCATGTGCAGCGAGCCCATGATCCGCGCTCCGGCGAGGGGCTTGGCGTCGCCGTACTCGCGCCGCGTCGCCATCAGGCCCGGCATCTCATGCTCGGCCAGCCGGATCTCCTTGCGTCCGAACTCGGCCAGCGACAGGTCCGCGACCTTGAAGTCGAATTTGGCGGCGGTTGTGCTCATCTGCTCTCCTGCTTTCTGTTCAGGCCGCTCCGAGGAGCAGGCGCTCGTGCTTGCGCTGCTCAAAGCGCAGCCAATCATCGGGATCCACGTCCTGTGGACGTTGCGGCGTGGCGTTCAGCCAATCTTCGATCGCGCGCTGCAGCTGCGGGTCGTGCTTGATCCGCGCGGCGAACGCGACGTCGGAGAGCGCCACGTCGAAACCTGCGATCAGCTCCTTGAGCGTGCGCAGGCGCTGCAGCTCGGCGGCGCCGTAGATGCGGTAACCGGAGCCGGTGCGCTCGGGTGAGACCAGCCCGGTCTGCTCCACGTAGCGCAGCATGCGCGCCGACCAGCCGGTGACGCGTGCCGCCTCGTTGATCGTCAGGCCGTCCATTGCATACATGACCCTACCATGCTCGTGTCAAGGTTTGGGGAGGTTGTATGCAAACCTCCCCCACGGCCGCCCGCAAGCGGGCTATCCGCCCTCCAGCGCGGCCTTCAGCGCGTCGCTGGCGGGCACCGGCGCCGGGTCGACGCTGCGCAGCACCGCGAGGTAGAGCGAGACCAGGTCACCGAGCAGCACCAGCGAGATCAGGCGCTCAAGCCGGGTCTGCCCGATCGACTCCACGCGGAAGGTGCTGCCACCGCGCCCGGCGATCAGGGCGCGGGTCAGCTCAAAGCGCTGACGCACCCGCGGGTGCAGGTCCGAATCGTCGAGGAAGACCGCGCTGAAGCGGCCCAGGGCCATCGCCCCGTCCCACCCGGCCAGCTCGTTGTGGCACATCTCCGGGACCTCTGAGGCGAACGCCGGCACCTTGGCGTTCTCGTTGATCTGCGTCTTCCAGCGGTAGGCGACGGGCGCTGTCAGCTCCGCGCCGGAGATCTGCGGGATCGTGCCGTGCAGCCCGCGCGCCAGCGCCTTGGGCAGCGACTCCTCGTCTGAGTTCGGGCCCCACGCGTCGATCAGCCCGCTGACGTGCTCCGCGGCGACATCCACCTCGGCGTGCAGGCGCTCGCCGGCGCCGCACAGCCCCGCCACCTCGAGCGCCACCACCAGCGAGTAGGCGACCGCCGCGCGCGCCTTGAAACCGCCTGGCAGGGGGATCACCGGAACCCCGTCGACACGCGCCTGCGCGGCCAGCTTGCCGCCGGTCGTGACCACGATCGTGGCGGCGCCCAGCGCCTGCGCCGCCTCATAGGCGGCGAGTGTCTCCTCGGTGTTGCCGGAGTAGCTGGCACACAGCACGGTGGTGTCCGGAGTGGTCCAGCCGGGCAGCTCGTACCCGCGGGCCAGCGCGATCGGCCGTGAGGCGCGGTCGCCCAGCACCGCGCGGGCGAGCAACCCGCCGATCGCCGATCCCCCCATCCCGGCCACGACCATCCCTCCCGGGGAGTCGTGTGCCCGCAGCCCCGCCGACTCCACGCGCCACAGCGCGTCGCGCAGGTGCTCCGGCAGCCCCAGCACCTCGCCGATCTGACCGCTGATGTCGACCTCCCCGACCCGCGCCGGCGTGAGTGACAGCGACGGGCTCAAAACCTGATCGCCCCGTCCGGGAGGCTCACGTCGGGGAAGATCCGCACCCCGGCGGAGAGCGTGTTCTCGGAACCGAGCCGCACGCCCTCACCGAGCATCGTGCCGTCCTCCACGTGGCAGTTGGCGCCGATCCGCACGCCCGCCCCGACGATCGCGCCGGTGACCCGCGTGCGCGCCCCCACGGTGACCCCGTCGAGCAGCACCGAGCGCTCGATGCGGGCGCCGGCCTCGATCTTCACGTCGCGCCCCATCACCACGCTGCCGCCGACAATCGCGTCGCGGGCGATCTCGCAACCCTCACCCAGCACCGCCGGGCCGACCAAGCGGCCGGAGATCAGCGCGCCGTCGTGCAGCAGCTTCGCCGCCCCCGCCAGGCGCGAGCCCACGGCGGTGTGCACCAGGCCCTCCATGATGTCGAAGGTCGCCTGCAGGTAGCGCTCCGGCGTGCCGATGTCCAGCCAGTAGCCGCTGGCCTCGTAACCGTGCAGCCCACGGCTGACCAGCGCCGGGAAGAGGTCGCGCTCGATCGAGATCACGCTCCCCGCCGGTGCCATCTCGGCCAGCACCTCACGCTCGATGATGTAGGCGCCGGCGTTCACCAGGTTGGTGTCTATCTCGGCGTCCGGTCCCGGCTTCTCCAGAAACTCCTCGACGCTCGAGTCGGCGTGGGTGCGCACCAGCCCGTAGGCCGAGGGGTCCTCGACCGGGATCAGCGCAAGCGTGGCGCGCGCGCCGGTGCGCTCGTGCTGGGCCAGCTGGGCGCTCAGGTCGATGTCGGTGAGCACGTCACCGTTGAGCATGAAGAAGCGCTCGTCCAGCAGATCCTCGGCGAACTTCAGCGCGCCACCGGTGCCCAGCGGCTCCGGCTCCTCCACGTAGCGCAGGCGCACGCCGAACTGTGACCCGTCACCGAGCACCGCGCGCACGCCGTCCGCCAGGAAGCCGCACGACATCACCACGTCGTCCACGCCGTGGCGCCCGAGCCACTCGAGCATGTAGCTGATGAACGGCTGGCCGACCAGCGGCACCACCGGCTTGGGCAGGCGCGAGGTCAACGGCCTCAGCCTGGTCGCCTGACCGCCGGCGAGGATCAGCGCCTGCACTGTCTCAACCCCGAGCCCCGGCGCGACACGCGCACCTCAGCGACCGATGCCTTCATATTCAAATCCCGCCTTTCGCGCCGAATCGCCGTCGATGAAGTTGCGCCCGTCGATCAGCACCCTTCCGGGCATGGCCTGGGCCAGCTGCGCCCAATCGAGCTGGGCGAACTCAGCCCACTCGGTGACTAGCACCACCGCGTCGGCGCCCGTGATCGCCTCCAGCACCGAGCCGCCGAACTCCACTCCCGGCATCAGCTTGCGCGCCTCCGCGGTGGCCACCGGGTCATACGCGCGCACGTGCGCGCCCTCACCCTGCAGGCGCGCGGCCAGCACCAGTGAGGAGGCCTCGCGCATGTCATCGGTCTCCGCCTTGAACGCGAGGCCCAGCAGCGTCACCGTCCGACCGACAAGCGAGCCGAGGTGCTTGTGCAGCTTGGCGATCACGCGCCGCTTCTGCAGCTCGTTGACCTCGATCACGGCGTTCAGCAGCTGGAAGTGATAACCGGAGTTGCCGGCCAGCTGCTTGAGCGCGGCGACGTCCTTGGGGAAGCAGCTGCCGCCGAAACCGATCCCCGGCTTCAGGAAGTGCCCGCCGATGCGCCGGTCCAGACCCATCCCGCGCGCGACCTCCAGCACGTCCGCACCGGTCTCCTCGCAGACGTTCGCGATCTCGTTGATGAAAGAGATCTTGGTGGCCAGGAAGGCGTTGGCGGCCAGCTTGATCATCTCCGCGCTGGCGATGTCAGTGCGCACCAGCGGCGCACCCAGCGGCGCGTACAGCGCCGCCACCGCGTCCCCCGCCCAGTCGCCCACGTCGCCGACCACGACCCTGTCGGGGTGGCGGAAGTCCTCGAGCGCCGAGCCCTCCTTGAGGAACTCCGGGCAGGAGACGTAGGCGAAGTTGGCACGGTCCGAGGCGTCGAGCGTGCGGCGGATCGCGGCGCCCGTCCCGACCGGCACGGTCGACTTCATCACCAGCGCCCGCAGCTCACCGGGCGGGACCGCGGCCACCACCGCGTCCACGGCGCTGAGGTCGGCGTCGCCTGAGTAGGTCGGCGGCGTGCCGACCGCGATGAACAGCAGCCGCGCCCGCTCCAGCGCCGGACCCAGCTGCGTGGTGAAGTGCAGCAGCTCACCGCTGCGCGCGATCGCCTCCGCCAGCCCGGGCTCGTAGATCGGGACCTCCCCGCGCGCGAGCCGCTCGATCTTGGCGGCGTCGATGTCCACGCACCAGACCTCGTGGCCCAGCTCCGCGAAGCCGGCGGCGGTCACGAGCCCCACGTATCCGGTGCCGATCACCGCGATCGGTTCGCGCTCTTGACTCATCGCCGGACGAGGCTACCGGTTCGTCCGGGAGTTCAGCCCGCAGCCCGGGTCAGCGTCGCGGCCATCGCCACCATCTGATCCGCGGGGATGAAGTTCTGCAGCGTGTTGGAGATCCAGTACACCGCCTGCGGCGTGTGCCACGCCACCAGCGCCAGCTGCCCGCCCTGCGAGTACTCGTAGAGCTTCTTGCCGTTGACCACCTGCACGGTGTGCGCGCCGCGCAGGATCGGCGGGTCCTGCCAGGTCGTTCCCTGGACGGTGAAGTACTGGCCCGTGCCCATGTCGGCGTAGCCGCCGCTCTGCTCCACGAGCGTCATCACCCACGACGGGTAGATGTGGCCCGAATCATGGATCGTGTAGTGGCGCGGGTAGGAGTTGACGTAGGCGCTGGGCGCGTTGGTCGGCTCGTTGCAGTTGGCCGTGGAGGTGAAGCAGAACATGAAGTTCGAGGGCAGCGCCGCCGGGTAGTAGACCGGCAGCCCCGGCCGTCCCAGCTGAGTGGCCTGCAGGCGCCCGGGGACCCGCGAGTCGACCATCGACGCGGGCAGCGTGAAGCGATGGTGGCGGCGGGTCCTGACCGGGCTGACCGGCGGCGGGCTGCTCTTGGACGGGGTTGTGGTCGGGGTCATGAACTCGTTGAACGCCTGCTGCGCCTGGGTCGGGTCGAAGGTCAGGTAGTCACCCACCGCGGCGCTGGTCGCGTTGCCGCTGATCGGGAACGGGATTGACTTGATGGTCGAGCCGTCGGCGTTGAATAGCAGTCCGAACATCTCATCCACTCCGTCGATCGTGTGCAGCTGCCCGTCGGTCTGCACGTCCCTGCCGAACTGCCGCTCGAGCTGTGTCTGCTTGGCCAGCAGCGTGCTGCTGCTGAACTGCGACTTGGCCCAGATCAGGAAGTCCTGCTGGCGCGACTGGCGCACCATGTCGGAGTCGTTGTGGCGGAAGCGCACGAACGCCAGCGCGCTGTCGGGCGCGCCGTTGTTGCCACACAGCCGCTGGTAGCCGGGCTGGATGTTGATGCTCGAGTAGTTGTTGGCCGCGCTGAGGCCGTTGTTGTCGTTGTAGTAGCGGTGGTCGACGTCGCTGTAGACGCAGCCGATCGAGGTGATCAGGTTGGCAAAGTCCTGGAAGTCGATCACCAGGATGTGGTTGACCTGGAGCTGCGGGAAGACGTCCTGCTTGATCGTCTGCAACAGCAGGTTCGGTCCGTTGTTACCGCCGTCCGCGTAGGCGGCGTTGATCTTCGAGAAGCCGAACCCCGGGATCTGCACGGCCACGTCGCGCGGGATCGAGAGCATGTTGATGGTCGACGAGGAATCGTCGATCCGCACCAGGATCATCGTGTCGGTGTTACCCGGCCCGCTGCCCTGCCCGACCCGGTGGTCGACCCCGATCAGCAGCAGCGTCTGGGGTGCGCCCGGCGAGGGCGGGGTGATGCTGTGGCTGACCAGCGGGCGCGTGACCTTCAGGTAGTCGACGATCTGCTTGACCTGCAGCAGTCCCGCAACCGCGGTGGTGGCTGCGGCGAAACCGATCACCAGCACGCACGCCACAGCCGCCCGCCAGATCACGCCCCCGCGGGTGCGTGGCAGGAACCTCAAGACGCCGCCTCCATCGCACTCAGGATAGGGGCAGCGGCGGCCACTCGGCCTCGGCGCGGTGTGCTCAGCGGGTGGTCGAGCGCGACCACCCGCGTGTCACTGCGCTTCGGCGATCCGCAGGAACGTCCGCCAGCGCTTCTGATCCTGTGTGGCCACGCGGCGGCGCTCGGTGTCCTCACCGGCGTCGTGCAGCTCCCGCTCGGCATCCGCCAGGCGCTCACGCAGCGTGGCAACGTCGAGCTGGTCCGGGCGACGGGCGTCCTCAACCAGCAGCATCGCGTGGTTGCCGCCGACGCGCAGATAGCCCTCGGACTGCGCCAGCCGCACGATCTCGGTCTCCGAGCGGTACAGCCGCAGCTCGGTCGGCTCGAGCCGCGCGAGCACCGGGGCGTGATTGGCGAGGATCCCGATCACGCCCAGCGAAGTGCGGGTCGAAACCATCTCGACCTCCTCGTTGAAGACCTCGCCCTCAGGGGTGACGATCTCCACCTGGAACTTGGCGTGTGCCATCAGCTCTCAGCCCTGGCAGCCTCGACAACCTCGTCGATCGTGCCCTTCAGGAAGAAGTGGCGCTCGGCGATGTCGTCGTGCTTGCCCTCGAGGATCTCCTTGAAGCCGCGGATCGACTCGGCGATCGGCACGTAGCGGCCCGGGGTGCCGGTGAACTGCTCGGCGACGTGGAACGGCTGCGACAGGAAGCGCTCGATCTTGCGCGCGCGAGAGACCGTGACCTTGTCGTCGTCGGAGAGCTCGTCGATGCCGAGGATCGCGATGATGTCCTGCAGCTCCTTGTAGCGCTGCAGCACCTGCTTGACCTCGTTGGCGACGTTGAAGTGCTCCTCGCCGAGGATCTCCGGCTTGAGGATCGTGGAGGTCGAGTCCAGCGGGTCCACGGCCGGGTAGATGCCCTTCTCGGCGATCGAGCGGGAGAGTGTGGTGGTGGCGTTGAGGTGCGCGAACGCCGACGCCGGCGCCGGGTCGGTGAGGTCGTCGGCCGGCACGTAGATCGCCTGGATCGAGGTGACGGAGCCCTTGCGGGTGGAGGTGATCCGCTCCTGCAGGGCGCCCATCTCCGAGGACAGGGTCGGCTGGTAGCCGACCTGCGACGGCATGCGTCCCAGCAGCGCCGAGACCTCCGATCCGGCCTGCACGAAGCGGAAGATGTTGTCGATGAACAGCAGCACGTCCTGGCCCTCCTGATCGCGGAAGTACTCCGCCATCGTCAGGCCGGAGAGCGCGACGCGCATGCGCGCGCCGGGCGGCTCGTTCATCTGGCCGAAGACCAGCATCGTCTTGTCGATGACGCCGGACTCCTTCATCTCCAGCCACAGGTCGTTGCCCTCGCGCGAGCGCTCACCCACGCCGCAGAAGGCGGAGAGGCCGCCGTGCTCCTGGGCGAGGTTGTTGATCAGCTCCTGGATGATCACGGTCTTGCCGACGCCCGCGCCGCCGAACAGGCCGACCTTGCCGCCCTTGGCGTAGGGAGCGAGCAGGTCCACGACCTTGATCCCGGTCTCGAACATCTCGGTGGTCGGGCTCAGGTCCTCGACCGACGGAGCGGACCGGTGGATCGGCCAGCGCTCGGTCTCGGCCTTGACCTCGGCACCGAGGTCGATCGGCTCGCCGAGCATGTTGAAGATCCGCCCGAGGGTCTCGCGGCCGACCGGCACCGAGATCGGTGCGCCCGTGTCGATCACCTCGATCCCGCGTGAGAGACCGTCGGTGGTGTCCATCGCAACTGCGCGCACGCGATCGTCGCCGAGGTGCTGCTGGACCTCGAGCACCAGGTACTCGTCGTGGGTGACGTCCTGGTCGCTCTCCGCCGCCGCGGCGGCGGGACGCCTGATCATCAGCGCGTGGTTGATCTGGGGCAGTTTCTCCGGGAAGACCGCCTCGATCACCACGCCCTGGATCGCCTCGATCCGACCGACGTTCTGCTCAGTTGTGACTGACATCTATAGCTCCAGTTCCAGGTCTGCTCAAAGTTCTCAAAGGTTCACGATCGTCAGCTGACGCCCTCGGCACCGGCCACGACCTCCATGATCTCCTGCGTGATCGCCGCCTGACGCGCGCGGTTCATCTCGAGCGTGAGGTCCTCGATCAGCGTGCCGGCGTTCTCCGAGGCGTTGCGCATCGCGGTCATCCGGGCCCCATGCTCGGACGCCGTGGACTCCAGCAGCGCCCGGAAGATCGAGATCTCCACGTAGTCCGGAACCAGCTGTGCGAGGATCTCCGTCGGTCCCGGCTCGTACTCGACGAGCGCCCGCGGGCCCTCGGGCTCGCCGGTGGTCTGCTCGACCAGCGTGCTCGGCTCGACCCCGGCAATCACCGCCGCCTCATGCACCGGCAGCAGCCGCTCACGCCTGACCACCTGCGAGATCGGTGAGATGTAGCCGTTGTAGAAGATGTCCACACGGTCGACCTCACCGTCGACGTAGGCGGTCATCAGCCGGTCGGCGATGTCACGGGCGTCGGCGAAGCTTGGCCTGTCGGAGAAACCGGTGAAGCTCGTCACCGGCTCCAGGCCGCGGAACGCCAGCGAGGAGGCCGGCCTGCGCCCCGAGGCGAAGAACAGCGTCTGCAGCCCCTCGGCGTCGTGCTCACGTGAGGCCGCCACGGCGGCCCGCACTATCTGGGAGTTGAATGCGCCGGCCAGGCCGCGGTCGCCCGCAACCACCAGCACGCCGACCCGCGCCACCGACTCGTGCGGGGTCAGGATCGGGAGGCTCGGGACCGAGCCGGCGGCCTCCGCCGCCTGGCGGGCGAGCTTGCGCAGGGAATGGGCGTAGGGACGCAGCGCCTCGATGCGCTGCTCCGCCCGGCGCAGGCGCGCTGCGGCCACCATCTCCATTGCACGGGTGATGGTCTGGATGTTCTTGACCGACGCGATGCGGTTGCGGACGTCTCGCTGCGATGCCATGGTGTCTTTCCCGTCGTTGCGACCGCCTAGGCGGCGACGACCTCAACGCCCTCCAGCGGGTGACCTTCCTCATCCAGGTCGTAGCCAAAGTCGGCCGCGTACTGCTGGACCGCGTCGTCCAGCTCGGCGACCGTCGCCTCCGACCAGTCGCCGCCGGCGATCTTCGCAAGCAGCTCCGCGCTGCCGGCCTTCACCGCGTCGGACAGGCCGGCGAGGAAACGCTCGACCTTGTCCACGACGATGCGATCGAGGTAGCCGTTGGTGGCGGCGTAGATCTGCAGCACCTGGATCGCTACCGGCAGCGGCTGGCGCTCACCCTGGTTGAGGGTCTTGACCAGGCGCTGACCGCGGGCCAGCGTGCGCTGCGTGTCGGCGTCGAGCTCCGACCCGAACTGGGCGAAGGCCTCGAGCTCACGGTACTGCGAGAGCTCGAGCTTGAGCCGGCCGGCGACCTTCTTCATCGGGCCGATCTGCGCGCTGCCGCCCACGCGGGAGACGGAGATGCCGACGTTGATCGCGGGGCGCACACCGGAGTTGAAGAGCTTGGGCTCGAGGAAGATCTGCCCGTCGGTGATCGAGATCACGTTGGTCGGGATGTAGGCCGACACGTCGCCGGCCTGCGTCTCGATCACCGGCAGCGAGGTCAGCGAGCCGGCGCCGAGGTCGTCGTTGAGCTTCACCGCGCGCTCCAGCAGCCGCGAGTGCAGGTAGAAGACGTCACCCGGGTAGGCCTCGCGTCCCGGCGGGCGGCGCAGCAGCAGCGACATCTGCCGGTAGGCGTAGGCGTGCTTGGTGAGGTCGTCGTAGATCGTCAGCGCGTGCCCGCCCTTGTAGAGGAAGTACTCACCCATCGCGCAGCCCGCGTACGGGGCCAGGAAGGTGATCGGCGCGGACTCGTCGGCCGCCGCCATCACGATGATCGTGTTGGCAAGCGCCCCGGCGTCCTCCAGCTGCTTGGCCAGCGCCACGACCGTGGCCTTGCGCTGACCGATCGCGACGTAGATCGAGATGACGCCGGTGTCCTTGTTGTTGATGATCGTGTCGACCGCGATCGCCGTCTTGCCGGTCTGGCGGTCACCGATGATCAGCTCGCGCTGGCCACGGCCGATCGGGATCATCCCGTCAATCGCCTTGATCCCGGTCTGCATCGGCTCCTTCACCGGCTGGCGCTGGACCACGCCGGGAGCCTTGTGCTCGACCGGACGGTAGCCGGAGGTGTGGATCGGGCCCTTGCCGTCGAGCGGGTTGCCGAGCGGGTCGACGATCCGTCCCAGCAGCCCCTCGCCCACCGGGATCTCCAGCAGGCGCTTGGTGCGCTTGACGGTGTCGCCCTCGACGATCTTCTCCCACGGGCCGAACAGCACCGCGCCGACGTTGTCGGACTCGAGGTTCAGCGCCAGGCCGGTCACACCGTGGGGCAGCTCGAGCATCTCGAAGGACATGCAGTTCTCCAGCCCGTGCACGCGCGCGATGCCGTCGGCGACCGACAGCACGGTGCCGACCTCGGCGAGGTCGGCGCTCGAGGTGTCGAGGCCTTCGATGCGACTCTTGAGGATGGAGGTGATCTCGTCTGGCTTGATCTGCATGTTCGTTACGGCTCCTTGGCGGGGCAGTCGTGTCGGTAAGGGAAGCTTAGGCGTGAGCCTGTTCAGGGTTCAGGCGACGGCTAAGCTGCCGCCACTTCCCTGCGAAGTTGTTCGAGACGGGTCTTGATCGACGCGTCGAGGATGAAGTTGCCGACCCTCAGCACAATCCCGCCGAGGATCTCCGGGTCAACCCGGCTGGAGAGCTCGATCTGGTTGCCGGTCTGCTCGCCGATCCGCGCGCCGAGGCTCTCCACGAGCTCCGCGTCGAGCTCGACGGCACTGGTCAGCAGCACCGGCAGGAGCTTGTTGGTCTTGGCGTAGAGGCCGTTGAACTCCGTGCGGATGCGGTAGATCGCGGGCGTGCGGTGCCGTTCGATCAACGCCTCCAGGAAGTTCATGAAGATCGGCTCCGCGCCCTCCACCGCGCGGTGCAGGCCGCTCTTCTTCTCCTGCGCTGTGAAGTACGGCGAGAAGAAGAACACCGCGACCTCGCGATTGCCGGCCAGCGCGTCCGCAAACTGGTCCAGCTGCTCCTTGATGGTGTCGAGCTTGCCCTGTTCAGAGGCGACCTCGAACAGCGAGCGGGCGTATACCTGTGCGATCTCTTCCATGGTGTTCCTCTGAGGTCAACCGGGGCGCGCGGTCGGGCGCGCCCTAGTTCTCGCTCCCGCTCAGCGCGCTGAAGTCGAGCTCACGCAGCGCCTCCTCGACCAGGCGCTTGTGGTCATCCGCGCTGAGCACCTTGCGCGTGACCTTCTCCGTGGCCATCACCGTCAGGGCCGCCACGTCGCTGCGGATCTCATCGATCGCGCGGCGCGTTTCGGCCTCGACGTCACGGCGGGTCTGCTCGAGCAGCCGCTCACGCTCAGCGCGCGCCTGCTCAACGGACTCCTTCTGGTGCGCGTCGCCGGCCGCACGGGCGCGCGCCACGATCTCATCGGCCTGCGAACGCGCCTCGATCAGCCGCTCGCGGTACTCGGCCAGCACAGCTTCCGCATCGACCCGCAGCTTCTCAGCCGCGTCGATCTCGCCGGAGATCGTGTTGGCGCGCTTGTCCAGCAGCTGCGCTATTGCCGGGAACACCGTCTTGCGCAGGATCAGGAAGGAGATCAGGAAGACCACCAGCACCCAGATCATCAGCCCCACGTTGGGGGTGATGAGGAAGGAGCCGGAGGCGGCTATCGGAAGATGTGCTGATGCCGGCATGACGGTCTAGAGGAAGAAGGCGATGAAGCCGCCGACGAGGCCGTAGAAGAAGCAGGCCTCGGTCAGCGCGAAGCCGAGCCACTGGTCGCGCTCGATGTCCTGGCGCAGCTCGGGCTGACGGGTCTTGGCCTGGATCGCGGCGCCGAACACCGCACCGATGCCTGCACCGGCTCCAGCCGCGCCGCCGCCGGCGCCGACGCCGAGGGCGATTGCCCGGCCGGCCTTCTGGCCGATCGCGGTCGGGTTCGTCGCCACCGCGATCAGGGGATGGAGGATGGACAGGATGCTGAGAAGCATTGGTTGATGGCTCCTTGTTGGTTACGAATCAGTGGCTCTGGACCGCGCTACCGAGGTAGATCGCGGTCAGGATCGAGAAGATGAATGCCTGCAACGCCGCGATCAGCACGGCCTCGAACAGGAAGATCGCGATGCCGATCGGCAGCAGCAACCACTGCACCCACTGGTCACCGACCAGCACGCCCAGCTCACCGCCCATGAACGCGATCAGCATGTGGCCGGCCAGCAGGTTGGCCCAGAGTCGCACGGTCAGCGAGATCAGGCGCAGGAAGTATGAGAGCACCTCGATCCCGAAGATCATCGGCACCATCGCGCCCTTCACGCCACCCGGCATCAGGCTCTTGAGGAAGCCGATCGGGCCGTGGTGGGCCTTCAGGCCCTCCCAGGTGAAGAGGCAGAAGACCAGCAGCGCCAGCATCAGCGGGAAGGCGACGTTGGTGTCGGCTGCGTAGATCTGGAACGAGGGCAGGTGGGCCCCGAAGATCGTGAACTTGTCAACCGAGTTGACCGGCAGCGGGATGTAGCCGATCAGGTTGGTGACGAGGATGAAGACGAACAGCGTGGCGATCAGCGGGAAGTACTTCCTGCCGAGCCTGTCGTCCAGGTTCTCCTTGGTCATCCCGAAGGTCAGGTTGTAGAACATCTCGACCGCCACCTGCAGGCGACCGGGACGCTCACGCAGACGCTTGACCGCCGCGATCATCACCCAGAGCGTGATCACCGCGGCGAGCAGCACGTAGAGCACGCCCTTGTTGAAGTCGACCGGGCCGAGGCTGAACCAGGTGTCGAGCTTGAACTCGTTGGTCGGCGTGAAGACGCCGCTGAGCACATCCGGAGCCTTGTGCGACTTGAAGCCGAAGACCGCGACGAAGAAGACGATGCCAAGCAGCCAGACGGCGAACACGCTGAGGCCGATCTTTTTGCCCTTGCTCATCCCGGCCTTCTGCGGCTTGCCCGGTGCCGGTGCGCCGGCGGGCGCGGGGACGCTGATTGCGCTCATCTAGGAGAGCTTCCTTTCCTGCGGAGGTCCGCTCATCAACCGGATCACAAAAGCCACCGAGTAAGCCCCGAAGATCACGACCGTGGCGGTCAGCCCATCCCTGCGCCCGCCCACCACGGCCGCGAGGATGATCGCGCCGGCGAGCAGCCAGATGCGGCCAAATGCCTCGAACAGGCGCACGCCCGCGCGGCGCAGCGAGTCGTCGACGCTGGCGGTCATGCGCCTGTCGACCTGCTGCAGCGCGCGCTGCAGCAACCAGGCGGCGGCCCCGACCAGATAGCCGAGCGCGGGCGCGCCGAGAGCGATCGCCGGGATTGCGGCGATCGCGATGATCGGGACATCGATGAACTTGAGCACGCCTGCGGTTACCCGCTCAGACGAAAGAGCGTTTTGATACAAGATGGTCATATTCCGTTTGGGCGGTGGCCTGCCCAAAGGTCGGGACGCGGCGCATGCTACCGACTCGCGGTTTTTATGGTCCGCTGACCTGGGTGTGCCCCGCCCGGGATCCGGGGCTTGGGCAGCTGCCCCTCCGCCCACATCGCCGCCAGCGAAGCGCGTGGCAGGCCGAGCGCTCCCTCATAGACCACGTACCGCGGTTTCCAGCGCGGGAAGAACTTCGCGTTGAAGCGGTAGAGGCTCTCGATCTGGAAGTGGCGGTCGAGCTTGCACAGCAGCCAGCCGGCCAGGCGCTCGATCCGGTTGGCGGGGCTGTGGATGAAGCGTGCGCCGGTGGCGAAGTTCAGCGAGAGCTCAGCGATGCCGCGCTCGCGCAGCAGCTCCACAGCGCTCACCACCAGGAACTCAGTCAGGCCGTTGGGGGTCTGCGGGTCACGGCGCATGAACGACAGCGAGACCGCGTCGCGTCCATAGCAGGGGACGAAGTGCAGCACCCCGCGAACCTCGCCGTCGGCGTCGCGCGCCAGCACGAACAGCGTGTCCTGTTCGCAGTCACAGCGGACGGAGTCCATCGCCATCGAGAAGCCCCGCTCGGGCTTGCCGTGACGGCCCAGCTCCAGCACGCGGTCAACCGCCTGGCGCTCGGCCTCGGTGAGCTGCGCCGGCGAGCTCAGCTGCGCCAGGTAGCCGGCCTTGGCCAGCCGCGAGACCGACTGGCGGACCTTGCGGATCGCGCGGCCCTCGAGTGAGAAGCCGGCCGTCTCGATGATCGCCTCATCCCCGAGGTAGAGCGAGCGCAGGCCCAGGCCGTCGTAGATCTCCAGCAGCGCCTCGCTGGCGCCCACCGCGGCGAGCTTCAGCCCGCGCGTGCGCGCGAAGCGTCGCACCTCCAGCAGCAGCCCCGGGAACGCCTCGGCAGGCCCCACCGGGTCGCCGGAGACGAGCATCGTGCCGGCCTCCACGCGATATCCGACGAAGGCCGTGCGCTCCGCGTTGAAGTAGTAGTGCTTGTCCGGGCGCAGCTTGAAGAACGAGAGCGTGTCCCGCCCGTGGGCGCGGACCAGGTCAACGGCCAGGCGCCGCACCGAGGCCGCCGGCCACGCGTTCGGGGCGGTCAGCGGCCTGAAGACCAGGTAGGCGATCAGCAGCAGCGTCCCCACCTCGACGAAGTGCACGCCGAGCGGGATCCAGGCAAAGCGCACGGTGTGACCGAAGGCCCTCGCCGTGTGGCTCTCGAAGCGCACCGCGCCACGCCTGAACTGCAGCAGCGCGCTGGACTCGCCCACCAGCCGGCCGAGCCTCAGGCGGCCGTGGTCCACCAGGTCCGCGACGGCCACCAGCGCCAGCCCCAGCGCGGCCACGGCCGGCACGCGCCAGAGCGCGGAGCGCGGGGTCAGCGGCGGGCTCTGCACCGCGAACTGGGCGCGCCCGGCGTACAGCAGGGCGGCGACCCCCCAGCCGACAAGCGCCACCTCGAAGTCAAGTCCCTTGAGGATGTTCAGCACGCCGATCGCCGCCAGCAACACGAGCGTGAACTGCAGCGCCCTGCGCCTGCGCCGCAGCAGGTAGGGCGCCAGCAGCAAGAGCGCGGCGCCGGCCGGCAGCGCCAGCGCGTGGAAGAACCTGACAGTCTCCAGCGCCTCGACCTGCAGCAGCAGGTGGCCGCGCCAGCGAATGTCCGGCGTGAGCGCCGAGGCGATGTTGACCAGCCCGGACAGGCCCACGAGCGCCGCGGCCAGGGGCGGCAGCCAACCGCTGCCGCTGTCAGAGAGTCTTCTGCGCATAGCTGAGCGAGCCTTGCCGCCGCTGTCCGGAGGCCTGCCGCAGTGTTCCCCGGTCGGCAACCTCTGGGCGTGGCTCAGTGGGAAGGTACCCGAACCCAGCGGGTTGGTTACCGCTGTGTAGCCGATCTCACCGATCGAAAGCTCGTCCAGTGGCGGCGCCCCGCGCTGCACGGTGCCGCCGGCGGCGCCGATCTGCCCCGCAGATGAGCGACAGCAGAACCGGAAAGCGGTACCGCCTCGCGCTGCTGGCGGCGTGCCTGGCGGCGCTCTGCGCGGGGGCGCCGGCCGCGTTTGGCGCCGGCACCCCGCTCCCCGGCCGCCAGCTGTTCACGCCGCCTGCGGGACGCGTGTTCCAGGGGGTCGCCACCAAGCCGGTCTCGGCCTACAGCGGTGAGGTCGGCAAGCATCCCGCTGTGTACCAGGAGTTCGTCGCCTGGGGCCAGTGGCTGCCCGGGATCACCGCCGACGCGACGGCCAACCGCGCCCGCCTGATGATGGAGATCACCACCGCGTTCGGCTCACACAACGTGATCAGCCCGCAGGGGATCGCGGACGGTCAGGGCGACGGCTGGCTGATCGGCTTGGCCCAGCATCTGTTTGACTCGCGCAACGTCACCTACGTGCGGCTGATGGCGGAGATGAACAACTGCAACAACCCCTACGCGGCGTACAACTGCGACGGCAGCTCACGCGGTCCGGCCTACTCCGCGGCGCAGTTCAAGCAGGCCTGGCGGCGAGCCACGCTGATCCTGCGTGGCGGCAGCGTCAGCGCGATCGACGCGCGCCTGCGGGCGCTGCGCCTGCCGGCGCTGCGCACCTCCGCGGCCACCCTGCCCAGCCCGCAGGTGGCGATGCTCTGGGTGCCGATGGTCGGCGGCAACCCGAACATCCCAGCGCTCGAGCCGGGCGCCTACTTCCCCGGCCGCAGCTGGGTTGACTGGGTCGGCACCGACTTCTACAGCCGCTACCCCAACTGGTCAGGCCTCGCCAGCTTCTACGCCGCGTATCCGGGATACCCGTTCGTGTTCGGCGAGTACGCCATCTGGGACGGCGACAACCCGGGCTGGGTGCGCAGCCTCTTCTCCTGGGTCAACAGCCATCGGCGCACGCAGATGCTCGTCTACAACGACGCCTCCGCGGAGTTCTGGCTCTCGCACTTCCCCGCCAGCGCGGCGGCGCTGCGGGCCGCGCTGGCCAATCCGCGGTTCCTCGCCTACGCGCCCGGCTGGGCCGCCGCGGCGGGCGGCTGAGGCGGTCCAGGGCCGGGGCGGCCCGGGACCGAGGCGGCGACGAGGCGGCTGAGCAGCGGCTCAGCCGCTGAGCGATTCCAGCCTCTGCAGGCACGCGGCCTGGCGCTCGGCGAGCTCATCCTCGAGCTTCGCCAGCTCCGTGACGCGCATGCGCACCAGATCAAGCTGCGTGGTGATGTGCGCGTGCGCCTGGAGGATCAGCTCGCGCATCCGCTGCGGATCGTCGGTGACCTTGATCTCGCGGCGGATCTCGGCGCGCGCCGTCTCCGCCTCCACCAGCTGCGAGAGCTGCTCCAGGGAGAGCCCGAGCAGATCACGCAGGCGCACTATCTCCTGGATCCGCTCGACGTCGGCGCGCGTGTAGGCGCGATGCTTTCCCTGCTCACGCGGTTCTGACTCGGCGCCGGCCGGTCCCAGCAGGCCGATCTCCTCGTAGTAGCGGATCGTGCGCGGCGTCAGGCCGGTGAGCTCGGCGACCTCGCCGATCCGCATCGTGCGCTGCTCGGTGAGCCCGCTCATCAGGCGACCGCTGACTCTCGTGGCTTCGCGGCCGGCGCCTCCAGCCCGGCGCCGTGGACCGCGTGCTTGGGACGCACGAACGACACCACCGCGCCCAGCACCGCCACCGCGGCCAGACACCAGAGGGCCGTGTGCATGTTGTCCAGGAACGGCACCAGCTGCGCCGTGGTGATCCGGTCGCCGAGCCCGGAGAAGACGTTGAACAGCACTGACTTGGGCACCGCGGAGGTGACGATCGCCATCACGAAGGCGATCGACAGCACGGCGCCGGTGTTCTGCACCAGGATCCGCGCACCGGAGGCGATGCCGCGGCGGTGCGGCGCCACCGAGCCCATCATCGCGGCGGTGTTCGGTGAGAGGAAGATCCCCGAGCCTAGGCCCGTGATCAGCTGGTAGAGCCCCGGCCAGAGATAGCTGGTGTCGCGTTGCAAGGTGGTCATCAGCGCCATCCCGAGCGCCATCGCGAGCATCCCGATCGAGGCCAGCGAGCGTGAGCCGTTGCGGTCGGCGTAGCGCCCCGCCAGCGGCGAGGCGATCAGCATGCCGAGCGCCAGCGGCGCGAGCTTGATGCCCGCGGTGATCGGCGTGTCGCCCTGAACGCCCTGGAAGTAGAAGACGAACACGAACATCAGCGAGAAGCGCGCCAGACCGTTGAGGAAGCTGGCCGCGGCAGCGGCGGAGAACAGCCGGCTGTTGAAGATCGAGAGGTCGAGCATCGGCTGGCGGTGACGGCTCTCGATCACCACGAACAGCGGCAGGAAGATCGCCGCGGCAATCAGGCTGCCGATCACCAGCCCTCCGTTCCAGCCTTCGATGCCTCCCTTGGAGATCCCCAGGACCAGGCCCGTCAGGCCGATCACGAACGTGATCGTGCCCAGCGCGTCGAACGCGGTCTCGCTCGAGCGGCCGCTCAGCTCTCGCAGCACGGCGAACGCCCAGGCGCTGCCGACCAGGCTGAAGGGAACGTTGAACCAGAAGACCCAGTGCCAGGAGATGTCCACCAGCGCGCCACCCAGCACCGGGCCGATCACCAGCCCGACGGCGGCCACCATCGTGTTGGTGCCCATTGCGACGCCAAGCTGCTCGCGCGGGAAGGCGTCGGTGACGATCGCCGCCGCGTTGGCAAACAGGAAGGATCCACCCAGCCCCTGCAGGATCCGCCAGAGGATCAGCTCGGTGCCGTTGCCGGAGAAGCCGGCGCCCAGCGAGGCGGCGGCAAACACCAGGAAGCCGCCGATGTAGGCGTTCTTGCGGCCGAACTGATCTGAGAGCCGCCCGGCGCTCAACACCAGCACGGTGGAGGCGATCATGTAGACGAGAATCACCCAGACCAGCGTCAGCAGGCTCGTGTGCAGGTGCCGTTCGAGGTCCGGCAGCGCGATGATCAGCGTGCCGGAGTTGATCGTCGCAAGCAGCATCCCGAGGCTCGTGCAGGAGAGCGCCCACCACTTGTAGTGGTCGTGGCTGGCGTCGACGCCGAAGCGACGGGGGGTCTGGACGGCGGGGCTCGGCAGGGTGATCACTTCCTCAGATCGATCTTTGCGGGAATCGCATCCTTACGTAAACGTCAGCTTAGCAGGAGGGTGGGCGGCGCCGTCAACCATCCGCCGGCGTGCCGGAGCCGCGGACCCCGCCCCGCGACGGGCCCCGCTCAGGTCTCGAACGCAGCGATCACGGCCAGCACCACGTACATCGCAATCAGCGCCACGCCCTCGAACGGGGTCGCCTCACCGTCGCCGGTGATCTGCCACATCATGATCGCCGTGCCCAGCAGCGCGGCGACGTACACCGGCGCCAGCGCGAAGGTGAGCGAGCTGGCGGTCAGCAGCGAGACCAGCACCAGCGCCGGATAGAGGAACGCGGCCAGCTGCGCCACCGAGTTCTTGACCACGGAGATCGCCAGGTCGCTCTTGCCCTTGTAGGCCAGATAGATCCCGGCGACGTTCTCCACGGCGTTGCCGGCGATCGCGACGATCACGATCCCGGCAAACGCCTGCGACAGATGCCAGGCGCGGATCGTCGGCTCCAGCGCGTGCACGAACCAGTCCGAGACGAACGCCGACCCCACCCCCG
Organism: Actinomycetes bacterium; assembly: GCA_021851525.1. Taxonomy (GTDB): domain Bacteria; phylum Actinomycetota; class Thermoleophilia; order Solirubrobacterales; family Solirubrobacteraceae; genus Palsa-465. Next base: position 24,112 of record JAJZDA010000019.1, read on the forward strand.
CGGCCACCAGCAGCACGGCGCTGGCGGCCAGCCCGATCCGGGGCGGCTCGAGCTGCTCGGCCGCCGGGCGCTCATCTGAACGCAGGTATCCACGCATCCAGGTCCCGTAGACCACCAGCAGCACCACGGCGCCCACCACGGAGATCGTGCGCGTGTGCAAGTCCGCCGAGTTGTGGGAGAAGTTGACCACGCCCAGCAGCACGATCAGGAACGAGGCCGCGAGCGTGAGCGTCGCCGTGTCGTTGGGCAGCCGCGGGCTGAAGCGCATGATCCCGGTCGGGGCGCGCAACGCCCCGACCACCAGCACCAGCCCGAGCACGAGCAGGGCGTTGACCAGGATCGAGCCGAGAATCGCGGTCTCCGCGACCGTCGTGGCGCGCGCCTGCAGCGCGAACACGACGACGAAGAACTCCGGCAGGTTGCCGACCGTCGACTGCAGCGTGCCGGTGATCGCCGGCCCGAAGCGCATCCCCAGCTGCTCTGTGGCGAACCCGACCACCCACGCCTGGCCGGCCAGCGCCAGCGCCGCCAGCACGAACGCCACGCTCTCCGAGAAGCCGTGCGCATACCGGGCCACGCCGGCCAGCAGCGTGAGCGTGGCGACGACCCCGAGCGCCGTCGCCTCGGTGCGCGAGAGACCGCTCATCGTGGCCCCTCGCCGGCACCGCCCGGCCCACTCGCGCCATCTCCCCCGGTCTCCTCGCCGAGACCGCCCGGCGCGTTCGCGCCGTCTCGCCCGGGGCCCTCAGCGTCCTCCCCGGCGATCGGGCCGGCGCCCGGCGCCGCTGGGTCAGCGGGCCCGGCCCCCAGCTCCCACGGCGGGCGCTCCTTGATCGAGTCGAACTCACCGGTGCCGACGTCGCGCTCCACCGTGCGGTTGATGTCCTGCTCGGACGCGCCGGGGTCCGCCCGCCTCAGCTGAATTGAGCGCAGAGCCTTGAACTTGAAGATCTCCAGCACATAGACGAGGTAGAAGCTGGCCGCCAGCCCGCCGAGCAGGATCGCTCCCATGACGATGCTCCAGCCGACGCGGTAGCCGCCGTCAGGGCGCTGGTATGGCACCAGTTTCAGCGAGACCGCCACCCCGGCCAGCATCAGCGTCCACGAGTACAGGTAGATCACTGTCTTGCGCTGGCTGAAGCCGATCCGTGCCATGCGGTGGTGGAAGTGGTTGGCGTCAGCGTTCCACGGCTTGCGTCCGTACTTGAGCCGCTTGGCCACCACAAAGCCGGTGTCCAGGAACGGCACCGCCAGGATCAGCAAGGGGACCGCCAGGGCGACAACCACGTTGGTCTTCAGCGAGCCGATCACCGCCACCACACCCAGCAGGTACCCGAGCAGGTTGGAGCCGGCATCGCCCATGAAGATCTTGGCCGGATAGAAGTTGTGCACGAGAAAGCCCAGCGACGCACCGGCGGTGATCGCGGCCATCACCGCGGCGGCGCTAGAGCTGCCCTGCAACATGAAGGCGATGACCGCGAAGGCGACCCCGTCGATCGTGCAGACTCCCGCGGCCAGCCCGTCGACCCCGTCACTGAAGTTCACGATGTTCATCAGCGCCACCAGCCAGACGACGGTGAGCTCACCGCCGGCGTTGGGGAAGCTCAGCAACCCGACGACCGGGAGCTTGAGCTCGTTGATCGTCGCCCCGCCGCGCACGGCTATCACAGCCGCGGCAACCTGACCCAGCAGCTTGAACAGCGGCTTCAGGTCACGGATGTCATCGATCGCCCCGACCAGCGCGATCAGCACCGCACCACCGAGCAGCGGCCACTTGTGGACCATTGAGATCAGGCCATGGCGCTGCCCCTCCACCGGCGCCAGGTAGATCACGTTCGGCATCCAGATGACCGCCGCGACCAGGAACCCGGCGAGGATCGCAAGGCCGCCCAGCAGCGGCGTCGGCGTGCGCGACAGGCCGCGTGCCGAGGGGAACGAGATGGCCCCCACCCGCCGGGCGACGCGCGCCATCAGCGGTGTCAGAACCACCGCGACGGCCGCCGCGGCGAGGAAGGCGTAGACGGCGTCCCAATAGCTCATCGGCGTCGCCATAGCATGCCATCCCGGACCGGACGGACAGCCTGCGCGGTATGACGCGGCTCAGCCGCGCGGCGCGGTGACCCTCAGGCGCGCCCGGCTCGCGCCACCGCCACGTCGTCGGGCAGCGGCTCACCGGCCACCGCGCCGGCCGCGGACGCGGCTTCACCCTCGCCGGCTTCCGTGCTGCCGGCCCCCAACCCATCGCGGCCTATCTCCTCGAGGCTTCGACCGGTCGGCTCGGGCAGCAGCAGCGCGCTGATCGCCAGCCCGCCCAGGGCGGCGCAGGCGGCCACGTCCTCCGCTCCACGGATGCCCCATGAGCTGAGCATCTGCGGGAACAGGTATGTGCCGACGAAAGCACCCAGCTTGCCGACGGCCGCAGCGATGCCGTGCGCGGTGGTGCGCACGTCCACCGGGAAGATCTCAGCCGGGTAGATGAACGTGGTCACGTTCGGGCCGAACTCCGTGAAGAAGTAGCTGATCCCGAAGATGATCACGAACGGCGCCGCGGAGGCGGAGATCGCCGGCACCAGGCCGATCAGCGCGAACATCAGCGCCATCATCAGGAAGCCCAGCAGCTGGATGGCTCGACGGCCCAGGCGATCGATCGTCAGCACCGCCACCGCGTAGCCCGGCACGGCCGCCAGCACGAAGATCATCAGCGTCAGCAGGATCGAATGCTGCAGCGAGGCGGTGGGGCTCAGCAGCTTGATGATCTCCGGGCTGGCGATCGTGTTGCCGTAGTACGCGAAGTCCAGGGCGAACCAGGCCAGCGCCGCGCCGATCAGCCAGCGCCGCAGCCGGGGGGTGACGATCAGCTTCACCCAGCCGGCGGTCAGCGACCGGCGGCGGCGACGACGCTGCACCTCCTCCACGCGCGCCGCGTGCAGATAGCGCGGTGTCTCACTGATCCTCCGCCGCAGGTAGAAGACGGCCACCGCGGGCACCGCCCCGAGTCCAAGCAGCAGTCGCCAGACAAGGCCTTCGGAGAGGCCCACGTGCAGCAGCAGGACAGCCACCAGCGGTCCCACGACAAGGCCCACCGCCTGCATCGCAAACACCAGACCGACCAACCGACCGCGGCTGCGCCTGCCCGCAAACTCGCTCATGATCGTGGCGCTCACCGGGTAGTCGCCGCCGACACCCACGCCGACGATGATCCGGAAGACGACCAGCCAGGCGATGCTGGGCGCCACAGCGGAGGCGACAGCGCCGACCGCGAGAATGATCACCTCGTAGCCGTACATGCGCTTGCGCCCGACCATGTCGGCGATCCGCCCGAACGCAATCGCGCCGACCGCGGAGGCCGCGAGCGTCGCCGAGGAGAGCAGCGAGACCTCGTTGGTGGAGAGGTGCCAGCGGGTCTTGAGGATCGAGACCACCACCCCGATCACAAACAGGTCATAGGCGTCAGTGAAGAAGCCCATGCCCGAGACGAACATGATCTTCAGGTGAAAGCGGCTGGTGGGCGCCTCATCAAGTTCCTGGATGGCCGCGCCGTCGATGATGGTTTGGTTCACCGCGCAAGCATCACCGAAAGTTGTGACCGAATAGTTATCAACTTGTGAACGTCACCCGCGCACCGCTCGGCGCGCACCGCTCAGCGACGGCGCGCCAGCAGCGGTGGGCCGGCAGGGCGGGCGCTGAGCCGGCGGGGCGGCCGCGGGTCCCGCTCAGGCCCGGACGGGCTGG
>JAJZDA010000020.1 GCA_021851525.1 Actinomycetes bacterium
ACCACTCGCAGACAACGCCGCCTGATAACGCGAGCCAACACTCGCCCCCGGCAACGACACCGTCCCAACAGCCAACGGCGCCTGCAGATCCAACACATACCCGTTGTAATTGCGTCCCGGGTACTCAGACTGGCCGATCGCCGCACACGACCCGGACGCACTGCAGCCGATCGACTGCAGCCAGTTGTAAGGAGGCGTGTTGCTGCCGGCGGGCGCCGGCGTCTCCTGCGGAGCTCCGATCGAACCGTCGGACTGAACCTGAACCGTGAGGCCCTGGTACTGGTTCAAGCCAACCTCATAGAAGCCGGCCGCCAGGCACGGTCCCGATGCCATGCAGCTGACGCTGTAAATCTCCTCGTCCTGGCCTGCGCTGCTCGAGTACGGCGACGCCCCGGCGGGCAGCGCGGGCTCGGTGACCGCGCCCGGCGTGCCGTTGACGATCGCCATCAGGATCGGGTGGTAATCGCCGTTGATGTCCTCGTAGTAGCCGCCGGCAACACATGTCGCCGATGCCGTGCAGCTCAACGAATACCAGGCGGACGCCTTGGGGTAGTTGCCCGTATATCCGGCCGGCAGCGCGGTCTCTACCGCCTGCGCCGGCACGCCAGCGGTGATCTGCACCATCATCGCCTGCCAGTAGCCGGAAGCCCCGTCGTAGTAGTTGCCGACCGCAACGCAGGCGCCGCTGGCCGGACACGACACGTAGTCAAGCTCCGGATTGGGACGGCTCGCAGCGCCCGCCGGCGGCGTGACCTGCACACCGGCGGCCGGCACCCCAGCGGTGATTGCCACAGACATGGCCTGCTTCAGATTGCTCTTGTCGTAGTAGGCCCCCACCGCAACGCATGCGCCGTTTGCCGGGCAGCTGACGTCGTCCAGCGACACTTGCTGGTAGGCGCTGCCGCTGGCCGCGTCGCCCGGGAGCGTGATCTCAGCCGGCGCAGCCGGAACCCCGGCGCTGATCGCCACCGAGAGGCCCTGCCGCCTGGTGCTGGTCTCGTTGTCGTAGTACGTGCCGACCGCAACGCATGCGCCGGTTGCCGGGCAGCTGACCGCCGTCAGGTCCGCATACGCATTGCCGGAGTACTGATTCGGCAGCGGTTGAATCTCAACTGCCTGAGCAGGCACACCGCCGTTGATCGCCACCGACATCGCCTGCTGGTACCCGCTGCCATCCCTGTAGTAGCCGACCGCCACGCAGCCGCCGGAGGCCGTGCAGCTCACATCGTTGAGAGAGGCATCTTGATAGGTGGGGTCGACGGGGTTCGGCAGCTGCACGGTCACGGCCGGACCCGGCACACCGTCGGTGATCGGAACCACCATCGGGTAGTAACGATAGGTCGATGTTCCGTAATAGCCCACTCCGACGCATGATGACGCCGAGTAGCAAACGGTCTTATTGATGTAGAAGTTGTATTCCGAAGTTGGATTAGTACCGGTCGGCAGCGCGAAACCACTGGTTGACTGCACCAACGCGGGCGAGGTCTGCGCGGCGGCGCGGTGAGCGCCCACCAACAGCAGCGCGCACGCCGCCAGCAGCGAGAGCGCAGCAGAACGGAGCCATCCAGACCCCAGACGCGCGCCCGAAGAAGTCTCTCGGACCATGTATTCCCCCTGAAAATGCGGTTATCCCCCGGGCCGCCCCGGCAGTCTATCCGAAGGCAGGCCCACCGGCCAGCCCAACCGCGGCGCAAGACGCGCGTCGGCCGGCATGCGGGCACATGCCGCGCCGCGCTCGGCGGCCGGGGCGCGACGGACCCACGCGATCCATGCGAACATGTGTTCTGTCCGGTTCGGGCGCCAAGATCACGCCTCCATGTCAGTCGCATACCCAGTCTTCCGTGCCGCGCTTGACCGCGGCGACCTGCCCAGGGTGCTCACGCTCGCACGCCAGATGCCGGTGATCCGGCTCAGTGACGCGCTGGAGGTGGTGCTGCTGATGCGCACCGGGGATGAGTCCCGGTTTGACCGCGCGTGCGTGCGCTGGCTGGGCCGGTTCGCGCTGGAGGTGCCGGACGTGAGTCTCGAGGAGTTGCAGGCCGCCGCCGCCGCGCTGGACGGGCTGCCGGATCGCCCGGATGAGGCGATGGCGCAGCTTCAACGGATCTGCGTCGAGCGGGGGGTCGCGTGAGCGCGTGAGCGCGCGAGCTACGCGGTGAGTCGTGGGCGCTCAGCCGAGTGAGAGCTGCTGGTAGGCGATCGACTGAAACGACAGCCTGTGCAACGGTGTCACGCCGAAGCGCTGGATCGCGCTGCGGTGCTCCGGGGAGGCGTAGCCGACGTGCTGGGCGAAGCCCCAGCCGGGGATCCGCTGGTCAACGCGCCGCATGTAGCGGTCGCGGGTCTCCTTGGCGATCACCGAGGCGGCGGCGATCGCCGCGCTGGTGGCGTCGCCGCGGACCACGGCGCGCTGCTCGACGCCAAGCGGCGCCACCGGAAACCCGTCACTCAGGCAGATGCAACCCGGTCTGGCGACTGCCCGCAGGGCGTCGTGCAGGGCTGCGAGGTTGGTCACGTGCAGGCCGCGCGCGTCGATCCCCGCGGCGCAGCGTGAGACGACCGCGACCCTGGCGGCCACCCGCAGGATCCTTGGGTAGAGATCGGCGCGCGCGGCCGGCGTGTGGCGCTTTGAGTCGTCGAGCCCCGCGAGCTCGCGCAGGTCCGCCCGGGTGAGCCGCTCGAGATCCAACAGCACCGCGGCCGCCACCAGCGGGCCGGCCAGACAGCCGCGGCCCGCCTCATCGGCCCCGGCCACGTAGCGAAAGCCCAGCGCGCGGTCGTGTGCGAACAGCCGCCGCCCCGGCGCCGGCCGGCTAGAGCGTGCCGATCCGGCTGAGCGGCCAGTAGGTGAAGAAGGCGACACCGATGATCCACCTCTGCGGGACCGGTCCCCAGAACCGGCTGTCGTCGGAGTAGTCACGGTTGTCACCCATCATGTAGTAGTGACCGGCGGGAACCGTGATCGCCTTGGTGAACGTGCAGTTGGGGCCGTTCGGGCAGGGCTGGATGTAGGAGCCGCGCTCCTCCACGCCGTTGCGCCAGACGTGTCCGTCGCGGATCACCAGACGGTCGCCGGGAAGGCCCACGACACGCTTGACGAAGGTCTGTGGAGAGCGCGCCGCGGTGGGCCTGTCGCAGGGCTGCGGGTCGCCCGGTCCCTGCGCCGGGTTGCCGCACACGGGGTTGGTCGGGTCCGCGCCCGCGGGCGGGTGGAAGACCACCACGTCACCCAACGCCGGCCTGGTGTCCAGACGGTTGACGAGGATCCGCTGACCGATCTGCAGGGTCGGGAACATCGACGCGCTGGGGATCCTGTACGGCTTGACCAGCACCGCCTGAATGCCCAGCGCGAGGCCGATCGCGACGGCGACGGTCAATGCCAGCTCGATCAGGCTGCGCACGGGTGACTTGGGTAGCTTCAGTGGACCTGGCATCTGCTCACCTGTGGGTGCATCGGCGACCGGCCGCCGCCGGTCGCCCCGGCGGGCGGCTCAAGCGGCATGCCGGCGGCCGGCCAACGAGCTTCAGGCGTCCGTGGCGGGCGAGTCGTCCTCGCCCGCCTGTGCAGCGGCGTCAGCCGCTGGTTGCGCGCCGGACTGCGCCTCGGCCTCGGGCGCCTGCGCGCCGTCCGCCGGCTCGCCCTGAGCGAGCGCCGCGGCCGACTCCTCGACCTGGGACTCCGCGTGCTCCGTGCCCTCGGGCACGGCCGGCGCGGTCTCCGCAAACGCCTCGCCGTAGAGCAGTTCCCGCTCGATCACCTGCTCGGGACCGGTGTTGCGCCGCTCACGCACACGGGCGCGCTTGCCCACGCGGTCACGCAGGTAGTAGAGCTTCGCGCGCCGCACGTCACCGCGCGCCGCCACCTCGATCTTTTCGATCTTCGGGGAGTGCAGCGGGAACGTGCGCTCGACACCCACGCCGAAGGACTGCTTGCGCACTGTGAAGGTCTCGCGCGCGCCGTGCCCCTGGCGCTTGATCACGATCCCCTCGAAGACCTGGGTGCGGCGGCGGCTGCCCTCGATCACCTGGAAATGGACACGCAGGCGGTCGCCGGCGTCAAACTGCGGTACTCGGCGGAGCTGTGAACGCTCCAAAGTTTCGATGACGGTGCTCATGGCTCGTACTCGTGATCGCCGGCAGCACCGGCTGGGTGAAAACGGACAGAGAGGTGCGCGGCAACAGAGCGCGCGGCGGCCTATGGTAGCGAATCAGAAGATCGCTGCCGGCCGGCGCCGCCCGCAGGCCTCACGCCCGCCGCCGCCCGCGGCCTCACGCGCGGCGCCGGGACTGCTCCAGGCGCCACTCCCGGATGTTCGCGTGATGCCCGGAGAGCAGTACCTCCGGCACCGGCCAGCCGCGGTACTCGGCCGGGCGCGTGTAGTGCGGGTACTCCGGCGCGCCCTCCAGCGCCCGGCTGAAGGACTCCTCCGCAGCGGAGTCTGCATGGCCCAGCGCACCCGGCTGCTTGCGCAGGATCGCGTCGCAGAGCACCATCGCCGGCAGCTCCCCGCCGGCCAGCACATAGCGGCCGATCGAGACACGGTCGCTCGCGAAATGCTCGAGGATCCGCTCGTCAAAGCCCTCGTAGCGGCCGCAGAGCAGCGTCAGCGCCGGCTCCTGCGCGAGCTCATCGACAAACTCGTCGTCCAGCACGCGCCCGCCGGGCGTGAGCGCCAGCACCCGCCGCTCACGGCGCAGCTGCACCGGGTCAGCGCCGTAATGGCCGCGCAGCGCAGCCTCGACCACATCGACCCGCAGCACCATGCCCGCGCCGCCGCCAAACGGTGTGTCGTCGACCTGCCCGCCGCTGAGCGGCGTGTGCTCACGGTAGTTGACGTAGGCGAGTCGGTGCCCGGCGCGCAGCGCGTTGCCCACGTGGCGTTGGGACTCAAACCACTCAAAGGCCTCCGGGAAGAGCGTGAAGATGTCAATCCGCACCGGCACCCTCCCCCGCCCCGGGCTCATCCTCGCCGAGGAACGCGAGGTCCACGTCGATCGTGTGGTTGACCACGTCCACGCTGCGCACGGCGTCGCTGATCAGCGGCACCAGCAGCTCCGCGCGCCCCTCGCGCCGCACCTCCAGCACCTCACAGGAGGGCAGCGCGAGCAGCCGTGAGACGGTGCCGACCTGGCGCTCACCGTCGCGCACGCTGCAGCCCTCGAGGTCCTCGGCCCACCACTCATCCTCCCCCAGCGCCGGCGCCGCCCCACGTGGGACCAGCAGCTCCTGGCCGCGCAGCGCGCGCGCGCCGTCACGGTCCGCGCAGCCGCTCACGCGGATGATCACGCGGCCGTCATGGCCGGCGCGGCGCTCAATCTTGCGCGCCTCACCGGCGAGCGTCACCGCTAGCCCCAGGCGCAGCAGCGCCGGGTTGGCCTCAGCGACATGGAAGCTGCCATCCAGCCCGTGCGGGCTGCCTACGCGCCCAGCGCGCAACCACTCGCGTTCCGGCATGGCGCGAGGTTAGTCGACGATGTCAACGAACACGCGCCGCCCGGTGCGGGCGGCGGCGCTCTTGATCACCGTGCGCAGGGCGGACGCCGTGCGACCCCCGCGGCCGATCACGTTGCCGTAATCGTCGCGGCCCACCGACAGTTCGAGGACGACGCTGCCGTCGTCCTCCTGAACCTCGTGGACCGTGACCCGATCGGGCTCGTCGACGAGCCCTCGAGCGAGATACTCGAGCAGCTCCTTCGTTGAGATCGGGGTCTCGCTCAAGCGATGCCCTGCGTACGCAGGAGCTTCTTGACCGTATCTGTGGGCTGGGCGCCGCGGGCGAGCCAGTCCTTGACCTTGGCTTCGTCGAGCACAATCGTCGACGGTTCGGTCTGTGCGTTGTAATGCCCGACGGTCTCAATCACGCGACCGTCGCGCTTGGAGCGCTGATCGGCGACCACAACCCGCCAAACCGGGTTCTTGCGTCCGCCGACGCGAGTAAGTCGAAGTCTGACTGCCATAGGTTGCAGAGGTTAGCGTGACTGGCGCATTATTGCCCCGAGGTCCGGCATCTTGCCGGTGGAGACCTGGCGCATGACCTTGCGCATCTGCTCAAACTGGACGATCAGCGCCTTCACCGCCTGGACGTTGGTGCCGGAGCCCCTGGCGATCCGCAGGCGTCGCGAGCCCTTGATGATCGCCGGGTTGCGGCGCTCCTGAGGGGTCATCGCGAGGATGATCGCCTGGATGCGATCGAACTGGCGCTCATCGATCTTCGCTCCCTTGAGCTCCTTGCCCATCCCGGGGATCATCGACAGCAGGTTCTGCAGCGGCCCCAGCCGGCGGATCTGCCGCAGCTGCTCCAGGAAGTCGTTGAGATCGAACTCATTCCTGCGGAACTTGCGCTCGAGTTCCTTGGCCTGCTGCTCATCGTAGGCGTCTGTGGCCCGCTCGATCAGCGACAGCACATCCCCCATGCCGAGGATCCGCTGCGCCATCCGGTCCGGGTGGAAGCGCTCGAACTGGTCGAGCTTCTCGCCGGTGGAGGCGAACACGATCGGCTTGCCGGTGACGGCCTTGACCGAGAGCGCCGCGCCGCCGCGCGCGTCGCCGTCGAGCTTGCTCATGATCACGCCGTCAAAGTCGACGCTCTGCGCGAACTGCTCGGCCACGTGGACCGCGTCCTGCCCGGTCATCGCGTCGACCACCAGGTAGACGGCGTCCGGGCGGATCGCCTTGCGGATCTCGGCCAGCTCCTTCATCAGCTCCGCGTCGACGTGCAGCCGGCCGCTGGTGTCGACGATCAGCACGTCCTTGCCCTCGGAGATCGCGCGGTCACGCGCCCAGGCGGCGATCTTCACAGGGTCACGGTCGGTGCCCTGCTCGTAGACCGCGGCGCCCGCCTGGCCGCCGACGGTGATCAGCTGCTGCACCGCCGCCGGGCGGTACACGTCGCAGGCGGCGACCGCCACCGCGGAGCTGTGCTGCTCACGCAGGTAGCGGGCGAGCTTGCCGGTGGCGGTCGTCTTGCCGGAGCCCTGCAGGCCCGCCATCAGGATCACGGTCGGCGGCCGCGAGGCGAAGCGGAACTCCGTCGACTCGCCGCCCATCAGCTCCCGCAGCTCATCGTTGACGATCTTCACGACCTGCTGGCCGGGGTTCAGCTGGCCGATGATCCCGGCTCCCAGCGCCTTCTCCTTGACCGCGCCGGTGAAGCTCTTGACGACCTTGAAGTTGACGTCGGCCTCCAGCAGCGCCAGGCGGATCTCCCGCATCGCGCTGTTGATGTCGTCCTCGGTCAGCGTGCCGTGGCCGCGGACATCCGCGAGCGTGGCCTGCAGGCGTTCCCCGAGCGACTCGAACATTCGCAGCAGAGCTTAGATGCTGGGGCGCAGCGGGGCGCTCGCCAACCGGCGAGCGCCCCGCGGCGGCGTGTGGTGGAGCGGGAGAGCGCCCCGTGCCGCTCAGATGATCTGTTCGGCGCCGACGAACTCCTCGGCCGGAAGCACCCTGCCGAGCGTCGGCTTCTCCTGCAGGTAGGGGCTGCCCTGCATCGCGTAGTACGCGAGCGGGATGATCCCGATCACGATCGCGCCCATGCCGATCCAGATGTCGGTTCCCGTCAGCGAGCCGCTGGTCAGCGACTCGATGAAGATGAACAGCATGAACAGCCCGCCCAGCAGCGGGAAGAGGAACATCAGCACGAGGTTCGACAGCGAGCGGAACGCGAGCTTGCGGAAGGCGACCACTGCCGCCAAACCGGCGAGGCTGTAGTAGATCGCGATCTGCAGGCCGATCGCGGAGATCGCGTCCTGGAGCACCGTGTTCACGGAGTTGGCGAAGCTCGAGACGATGAACAGCAGCAGCGAGATCACCGCGACGATCGCCGTCGCGAAGGCCGGCGTGCGCCACTGCGGGTGCAGCTCCCCGAACTTGGCGGGCAGCGTCTTCTCACGCGCCATCGACCACAGCGAGCGCGTCACCTGAATCAGCGTGGTCTCGAGCGTCGCGATCGTCGAGAGCGCCACGGCGACGATCATCAGCTTGCCGCCGAAGCCGCCGCCGACCACCTGGCCGAGGCTCTCCAGCACGTTGCTGTTGCCGTTGATCGTCTTGGCCGGGACGTCCATGTTGATCACGACCGTGAACAGCTCGAACAGCACGAAGCAGATGCCGACGCCGATCAGGCCGCCGGGGCCGGTGTGCTTCTCGCTGTTCTCGGTCTCCTCACCGAGGTTCGAGGAGACGTCCCAGCCCCAGTAGTAGAAGGCCGCGATCAGGGCCCCGGCGACGAAGCTCGCGCCCGCGCCGGTGAAGCCGGAGAAGTGGCTGAAGCCCAGCCAGCTGAGTGAGAAGCTGATGTGCGGGTGACCGGAGGCGTGGATGAAGCCGAGAACCACGAAGATCGCCAGCAGCGCGATCTCAATCGAGGACATGATCCACTGGGCGTTGGCCGTGATGCGCACGCCGCGCGCCACGAAGTACGCCATCACCAGGAACCAGATGGAGCCGACCAGCGCCACCCAGCCCGCGTGTGAGGCGGCGCTGGCGCTGAACAGCGAGAGCGTCACCTGGCCCGCCGGGAAGGAGCCCGCGACCATGAAGATCAGCGCCGAGACCACCAGGCACCAGCCGGTCAGCCAGCCGAGGTAGGGGTGCAGTACGCGTCCCACCCAGGCGTAGGCGGCGCCGGCGCTCGCCCCCATCTTGTTGAGCTGGTGGTAGGCCATCGCGATGCCGAACATCGGGATGCCGCACCACAGCAGCGCGGCGGGGCCCGCAAAGCCGACCGTGCTCACCAGCAGAGCAGTGGTCGCCGCGATCGAGTAGGCGGGGGCGCTGCCGGCCACCGCCATGACGATCGAATCAAGGAAGTGCAGCGCTCCCTTGTCGAGCTGATGCTCGTGGTGCCCGGGCTCCTGCTGCGCCTGAGCTTCTACCGATGTCGCTTCCACCACACCCTCCGTTGCTAGACAGACTCTCCTCTACGGCGCGACTGTACCGCCAAGCGCGGGCGACGAATTGGCCCGCGCCGGGTTCACGCTTTGTGCGATTCGTCACCCTGAGCGGTGGAGGGCTCCCCCGTGCCCGCTGAGGCCGGTGGGTCGGCCGCCGCCGGGCTGAACGCGCGGCCGATCCCGGCCACCGCCTGCGAGAACTCCGACGGGATCACGAACACCTTGTTGGCGTCGCCCCTGGCCAGCTGGGGCAGCATCTGCAGGTACTCATAGCTGAGCAGCTGTTCGTCCGGCTTGCCCGCGTGGATCGCGGTGAAGACGGTGTCGATCGCCTTGGCCTGGCCCTCGGCGCGCAGGATCGCCGCGGAGCGCTCGCCCTCGGCCTTCAGGATCGCCGCCTGCTTCTCACCCTCGGCGGTGAGGATCTGCGCCTGCTTGACGCCCTCGGCGTTGAGGATCGCCGCGCGCCGATCACGCTCGGCGCGCATCTGCTTCTCCATCGAGTCCTGGATCGAGTGCGGCGGGTCGATCGACTTCAGCTCCACACGGTTGATGCGGATCCCCCACCTGCCGGTGGCCTCGTCCAGCACGCCGCGCAACTGCGCGTTGATGTGGTCACGGGAGGTGAGCGCGTCCTCCAGCGTCAGTGAGCCGATCACGTTGCGCAGCGTGGTCACGGTGATCTGCTCGATCGCCTGCAGCGGGTTGGCCACCTCATAGGTCGCCGAGCGCGCGTCGTTGACCGTGAAGTAGAGCACGGTGTCGATCTGCACCACCAGGTTGTCCTCGGTGATCACCGGCTGCGGCGGGAACGACACGACCTGCTCTCGCAGGTCGATCAGCGGCTTGAGCCTGTCAACGAACGGCATCAGCACGGTCAGCCCCGGTGCGAGCGTGCGGTGGTAGCGGCCGAGGCGCTCGACGATCCCGGCGCGGGCCTGCGGCACGATCCGCACCGTGCGCGCGAACATGATCACCAGGAAGACAACCACCACGGCGGCAACAATCGCTCCAACCATCCAGAACCCCCTCCGCTACCTCATGACAAGCGCCGTGGCGCCCCTGATGTCGATCACCTCGACCTGCGTTCCCGGCTCAATCACCTCGTCATCGTCAAGCGCGCGAGCGCTCCACACCTCGCTGTCGATGCGCACCCGGCCAACGCCCTCATGGTTGGCGATCCGCTCGAGCACCACCGCGCGCCTGCCGACCAGCGCCGCCGCGCCGGTGCGCAGCGCGGGCGTGCTCTGCAGGTGCGAGATCACCAGCGGGCGCACCGCCACGAGCGTCAGCAGTGAGCTGGCCACGAACACGATCCAGGCCGCGAGCCCGTCCAGCGCCGCGTTGGTGAGCCCCGCCAGCAGCGCACCGACGGCGAACGGGGCCAGGAAGAAGCTCGAGCCGCTGAGCAGCTCACCGACACCGAAGCCGCAGGCCACCAACAGCCAGAAGATCCATCCAGCCATATCCGCGAGCTTACTCTGGTGCCAGAGCTCAGGATCGTGGTGAGCCCGCGCTCCAGAGCGCGTCGTCGGTCCAGGCGCCGGTGATCACCACATCCGGGTCGGTGTGCCGGGCGTGAGCAAACTGGGCGGCCAGCAACTGCAGGCGCACGCCGGTGAGCAGCTGGGCGATGAACACCTCCGCCGGCGTCTGAGCACCCGGCTCACCGCTGAGCGTGTGCGTCCGCACCCCCTCGCGCGCGGCCGCCTGCAGCACGGCGGCGGTCAGCCCGTCGGCGTCGGCCTCCGGCGCCAGCGCAATCAGCACGTCCTCACGGCCGAGCGGCACGGCGCTGCCGTGCAAGAGCAGCTCACTGTCATAGCCCTCAGCCAGCAGGTGGGCCGCCTCACGCAGCTTCAGCGCGCCCTCGCGTGCGGTGACCGACCAGATCCCCGGCCCGACCAGCGTCAGCGCCCGGCGCGGCGGCTCGATCGCCGCGATCTCAGGGTCGGCGATCACCGCCGCCAGCGAGCCGGCGGCCAGCCCCAGTGCGTCATGCCCGCTGTCCACGCCGGTCAGCTCGTGCGCCAGCAGCCCGAGCACGCCCAGCGCCGTGATGTAGCTGACCGTGTAGGTCTCCGACTCCTCGGTGATCGGCGTGTGCACCGCCTCGGGCCATTGCACGCGCGGTCCGGTGATGCTGAGCAGCGGCACGCCGGCCTCCAGCGCCGCCGCGCGCGCGGCGCGCGCATAGGCGGTCTGCCCGGTGTGGGTGATCACGATCAGCCCGTCCCCGTCGCGCAGCGGCGGGTGCCAGCGCACCAGCTCAGAGCACGCCACCGCCTGCGCGTCGAGCCCGGCCCCGCGCAGCAGATAGGCGCCCAGCTGCGCCGCGTGATGGCTGGTCCCGGTGCCGGTGAGCAGCAGCCGGCCGGCCGGGCGCAGCCGCTGCGCGGCGGCGCTGATGTCCATCGCCGCGACTGCGTTCAGCGCCTTGGGGGTGAGCCCGATCATCTCCTGCAAACGGGTCATGCGGCGGCTCCGATCAGCGCGCGGGCAAAGTCGTCGGCGTCGAACGGACGCAGATCCTCGAGCTGCTCGCCCACCCCGATCAGCTTCACCGGGATGCCGAGCTCACCGGCGATGGCCAGCGCGATCCCGCCCTTGGCGGTGCCGTCGAGCTTGGTCAGGACGAGTCCCGTGATGTCAATCGCCGCAGCGAACAGCTGGGCCTGGCGCAGCCCGTTCTGGCCGGTGGTGGAGTCGACCGTGAGCAGCGTCTCGTGCGGGGCGCCCTCGAGCTGCTTGGCGATCACGCGCCGGACCTTCGCCAGCTCGGCCATCAGGTCGTCCTGCGTGTGCAGGCGCCCGGCGGTGTCGACGATCACCACGTCAGCACCGCTCTCGATGCCGACCCTGACCCCCTCGAACGCCACCGAGCCGGGATCTGTGCGGTCCGGGCCACGCACGAAGGCGGCGCCGGCGCGCTGCGCCCACAGCTCCAGCTGCTCGACAGCGGCCGCGCGGAACGTGTCCGCGGCCACCAGCACGACGCTGTGGCCGAGCTCCCGGCTCAGGTGATAGGCGAGCTTGCCGGTGGTGGTCGTCTTGCCGGTGCCGTTGACCCCGGCCATCAGGATCACCGTGGGCTTGCTGCGCAGGTCGATGTGATCGTCGCCGGTCCGCGCGATCTGCGCCAGCAGCTCAGCCAGCCTTCGGCTCAGCGCCTCACCCCCGGTGAGCGTCCCGTCGGAGGCCTCCTGCTCCAGCTGCGCGACCACGCCGGCGGTGGTCCGCGCGCCCACGTCGGCGTAGATCAACGCCTCCTCCAGGCGCTCCCAGGTCTCGTCGTTGACCTCCTCAAAGAGCGTCGCCTGCAGCTCCGCGCCCAGCGCCTGGCGGGTCTTGCGCAGGCTCTCACGCAGGCGCGCGAAGCGCCCCACGCGGCGGCGCTCCGGCTCGCCCTGCGCGACCGGCACGCGGGCCTGCGCACCGTCGACGATGAACAGCTCGCTCCAATCACGCGCCATGATCGCTGAAACCTACTACGCGGCCTCTCGCGCCGGAAGCCGGCGCGAGATCACCTTGGAGACGCCGTCGCCGCCCATCGAAACCCCGTAGAGGGAGTCCGCAGCCTCCATCGTGCGCTTCTGGTGGGTCACGACGATGAACTGTGCGCGCTCGTTGTAGGTGTCGAGCAGATCCAGGAAGCGGGAGATGTTGAGGTCGTCCAGCGCGGCCTCGACCTCATCCATGATGTAGAACGGGCAGGGCCGGGCGAGGAACACCGCGAACAGGAACGCCAGCGCGGTCATCGACTTCTCGCCGCCGGAGAGCAGCGTGAGCCGCTTCATCGCCTTGCCGGCGGGCGTGATCTCGATCTCCACGCCGTGCAGGTCCTCGCCGTCGTCGGGCTCTGGCTCATCGACCTCAGCCTCCGGCCCCTGCGCGGGGTCCGCGGCCTGGCCGCCGATCACCGCAACCGGCCCGTCGGTCTCGGACACCAGGCGCAAGCGGCCGCTGCCGCCCGGGAAGACCCGCGCCGCGAGCTCCTCGAAGTTCGCGGCCGCCGCCTGGAAGGTCTGCTCGAAGGTCTCGCGGATCTGGCGGTCCGTGTCCTTGATCAGGCTGTCAAGCTCGCGCAGCGCGGTCTCCAGGTCCGTGCGCTGCGCCTCCAGCTCCTCCACGTGAGCCAGCGCCTGCGCGTACTCCTCCTGAGCGAGCGGGTTGACCGGCCCGAGCTGCTCACGGCGCTTGGCGATCCGCTCCAGGCGGGTGCGCAGCTCCGCGCGCTGCGCGTCGCTCAGCGGCTGCTCGGCGGCCAGCGGCTCGAGCTCGAGCTCCCCGGCCAGCGCGACCAGCGTCTGCTCCGCGTCCTGCGCCTGGTCACGCGAGCGTTGGGCGCGCACCTCGGCGGCGGTCAGCGTCTCACTGGCGGCGTGCAGCCGTGACTGGATCTCCGCCTCCTGCTGAGCGCAGGCGCGCAGCTGGGCGGCCACATGCTCCCCCGCCTCACGGTCGGCGGCCAGGGCGGCGTCGAACTGCGCTCGGCGCGTGCCGATCAGCTCGCCCAGCAGCTCGAGCCGCGCGACGATCGCGTCGATCTGCGGCGCCAGCCGCTGATCGCGCGTGACACGCGCCTGCAGCTGCCGGATCTGGGCGCCGCGCTGGGCACGCTCGCGCTCCGCGCGCTCACCGTTGGCCCGCTCGGCGGCGAGCTCCGCGCGCAGCTGCGCGCGCCGGCCGGCGCTCTCCCCCTCATCCGGCGCCGAGCGCCGCCGCGCGATCGCGGCGTTGAGCCGGCGCTGCTCCTCAGCCGCCTCGTCACGCGCCGCCACCGCCGCGCGGTGCGCGGCGATCGCCGCCTCGCGCGCGCCGTCCAGCTCGAGGGCGCGGGCGCCGGCCAGCTCCACCTGGGAGCGCATCAGCTGCTCCTGCTGCGCCGCGGCCTCACTTGCCGCGATCAGCTGATCGCGGCGGTTGCGCTCGGCCAGCACACGCTCCTCCCCGACCTTCGCCGCCTGGCGCAGCTCGCCCAGGACGCCCGAGTAGACGCGGCCGCCGAGCGTCACCGCCACCCCCGCGAAGTGGTCGGGAACCGCCGCCAGGTCCTCCACGAGCCAGACGTCGCGCAGCAACCGCCGCGCGAGCGCCGCGGCCGGACCCTCACCGCTGATGTGCGCCTCCAGCGGCTGCGCCCCCGGGGCCGGCGCCGTCGTGGAGCCCGGCTCACCTGGCTCTCGCTGCTCCAGGATCAGCGCACGCCCGCCGTCACGCCCGGCCCGCTCCAGCAGCGCCTCGGCCGCCGCGCGATCGCCCAGCACGGCGGCCCCCAAGCGGCCGTCGAGCGCCGCCGCCACGGCCAGCTCATGGCCCGGGCTGACGGTCAGCTCGTCGGCCAGCGAGCGGGCCCCGCCCGGCGCCGTCTGGTGGCTGCGCAGGAATTGGTTGACCGCCGCCAGCTCACCGCCGATCCGGGCGCTCTCACGGCGCGCCTGATCGACCTGTCGCTCGGCCTCGCGCACCGCCAGGCGAGCCTGCTCATAGGCGGCCTCAGCCTGCTCACGCGCGCCCTTGGCCTCCGCCACCGCTCCCTGACGGCCGGCCTCCAGCGCCAGCGCCGCGCCCAGCTGCGACTCGAGCTCCGTCAGCTGCCTGGCAAGCTCCGCCTCGCGATCGCGCTCGAGCGCCTCGAGCTCCCGCTCGAGCTCCGCGATCCGTGCCTGCGCGTGCGGGTCCGGCTGGTCGGCCTGCGCCTGCGCGCTGAGCGCCTGCAGGCGCTCCCGGGCGTCCGCCAGGCGCGCCGCGACGCTCTGCGCGGCGCCCCGCACAGCGTCGGCGCGGTAGCTGATGCGGTCGGCCGCCGACTGCGCCGCGAAGCTGCGGCGCGAGAGCTCCTCGCGTTGGCTGGAACGCTCCGCGAGCGCCTCCTCGGCCTGCGCGCGGCGCGCCGCCACAGCCTCGAGCTGCTGCTCCAGCTGCTGACGTGAGGCGCGCGCCAGCGCCGCCTGCTCAGCGGCGATCCCGGCCTCCTCGCGGCGCGCGCGCAGCGCGTCCCTGGAGAGCTCCCAGCGCGCCTCCAGCGTCTGGCGGTGCAGACGCTCGTGCAGCTCCGCGGCCTCGGCCTGGCGCTTCAGCGGCTTCAGCCGCGAGCGCGCCTCGCGCTCCACGTCCAGCGCGCGGTCGAGGTTGTCCTGGGTGCGCGCGAGCTTCAGCTGCGCCCGCCGCCGGCGCTTGCGATGCTTGCCAAGCCCCGCCGCCTCCTCGATCAGCAGCCTGCGGTCGCGCGGCTTGGAGGTGACGATCGCCTCGACCCTGCCCTGCGAGATGACCGAGTGCATCTCCTTGCCCAGGCCGGTGTCGGAGAGCACCTCGAGCACGTCGATCAGGCGGCAGCGCGCGCCGCACAGGCGGTACTCACCCTCGCCGCTGCGCTCCAGCGCCCTGAAGATCGAAACCTCCGGGCCGAGCCCCAGCACCCCCTCGCTGTCGTCCAGCACCAGCTCAACCGAGGCGCTGGAGGCCGCCTGGCGCCCGGGCGCGCCACCGAAGATCACGTCCTGCATCGACTGGCCGCGGATCGCCATCGGCGACTGCTCGCCGAGCGCCCAGAGCACGGCGTCGGTGACGTTTGACTTGCCCGAGCCGTTGGGACCGACGATCACGCTGGTCCCCGGGCCGAAGTCGAGCCTGGTGCGATCAGGGAAGGACTTGAACCCCTTCATCGTGATGCTCTTCAGATACATCGCTCAGCTCCCGCCACTAGCGCCACCGCGCAGCCGCTCGAGCGCCTCCCGGGCCGCCGCCTGCTCGGCGTCCTTCTTGCTGCGCCCGACCCCGCGGCCGAGCTCATCGCCCTCGATCCGGGCAGCGATCGTGAAGGTTCGCTCGTGCGGCGGGCCCTGCTCATCCACCACCTCGTAGCTGACCAGCGAGCCGCGGCGCGCGAGCCGCTCCTGCAACGTGGACTTGAAGTCCACGGGATGCTCGAGCGCGTCGGACAGCAGCGAGCCGAACGCCTCCACCACCGCCTCGGCCACCGGCTCGTAGCCGAACGTGAGGTAGCAGGCGCCGATGATCGCCTCCGTGATCGAGGCCAGCACGCGCTCTGTGGAGATCAGGTTCGGCACGGTCGCCGCCGCGCCAGCGGGCGCGGCGGCAGCCACGCGCTCCGGCACCCCCAGCCGCTCCGCGACCACGCGGCAGGAGCGCCCCGAAACCGTCTGGGCGCGGATCTTCGTCAGCTCGCCGGCGCCGAAGCGCTCGGCCTCGAGGCTCGGATAGAGGTGCGAGGTGATCGCCAGCGACAGCACGCTGTCCCCGAGGAACGCGAGCCGCTCGTAGGAGCCCGCGCGGCGGTTGGTCCAGGAGGCGTGGGTGAAGACGTGCTGACCCAGTTCCTCCGGCAGCTCATCGAGCAGCCTGCGCAGTTTGGCGACCGACGCTGCGTTGGCGCCGGCGTCAGTCCGCACTCGCGCCATCGGCTGAATTCGCTGTCGAGACGTCACTCGCGAGCACGAATTCCACCGCTTGCCCGACTGTCTGGATGCCAGCCGCCTGCTCGTCGGACATCCTCACTCCGTAGCTGTCCTCGAGCTCCTGTACGAGCGTGTAAAGGTCCAGCGAATCCGCCTCGAGGTCCTCGCGGAAGCGAGTCGACTCCTCGATCCCTGCCGGGTCGACCTCGAGCTCGTCGGCCAGGTGCGTGCGGATCACGCTGAGTATCTGCTCACGATTCATGAATCAGTCACCGTATCCCCACGCTCGGACGGTCGCGGCTTAAGCTGCCTTTGCAGCGCCTTCATCGCCGTGCTCGGAATTGGCTGCGGGTGTGCGCAGCGCCCCGGCCGCCTGCAGCGCGGTGCGCGTGCGGCTGATCACGTCCTCCTCCACCCCGTGTGCGGCGATCTCGATCGCACGCGCAAAGCCACGCCGGGTGAAGCGCCCGTGGCAGACGATGCCGATCTGGCGCAGACCGAGCATGTAGGCGCCGCCGGTCTGCTCCGGGTCAATCTCCTCGCGCAGCCCCTGGACGGCGGGGCGCAGCAGCAGCCCCCCGAGCCGGGCGCGCCAGCTGCTCATCGCCACGTCGCGGATGGCGCGCAGCGTCTGGCCGGAGACACCCTCGATCAGCTTCAGCGCGATGTTCCCGGTGAAGCCGTCGGTGACGATCACGTCGGCCACGTCGGCCATCGCCACGGTGCCCTCGATGTTGCCGATGAAGCGCAGCCCGGCGCCACCGTCGCCGCTCAGGCGCTCATGCACCTCCTTGAGCTCCGGGGTGCCCTTGGCCGGCTCCTCGCCGTTTGAGAGCAGCGCCACGCGGGGTGCATCGATCCCCAGCACCGCCTGCGCGAACGCGGACCCCATGTGCGCAAACTGGATCAGATGCTCCGGCCGGCAGCTGACGTTCGCGCCGACGTCCAGCACCACCACCGGGTTGCCGCCGGGGCGCGGGATCGGGAGCGCCAGCGCCGGGCGGTAGATGCCGCGGTCACGCTTGAGGTTGAACAGCCCGGCGGCCAGCGCGGAGCCGGTGGAGCCGCCGGAGACCAGCGCCTGCGCGCGCCCGCCGGCGACGGCCCGGGCGGCCTGGACGATCGACGCCTCCGGCGTGGAGCGCACGGCGTAGGCCGGGTCGGCCGCCTTGGCGATCGAGACCGGCGCGTCCACCAGCTCCACGCCCTCCGGGACCGTGGGGATCCGCGAGGCGTCGGCGAAAAGCAGCACGCGCACGCCGCGCGCCGCTGCCAGCGACGCGCCTGCGGCGACTTCTGCGGGCCCCAGATCGGCCCCGTTGCCGTCAACGGCGACCGTCACCATCGGTGAGCGGCTCTCAGCTGTAGGACGTGTCGGTCTCGACGACCGTGCGGCCCTTGTAGCTGCCGCAGACCGGGCACACGCGGTGTGGCAGGCGCGGGCTGTGGCACTGCGGGCACGCTGCGGACGCGGCGGCGGTCGCCTTGTGGGTCGACCGGCGCTTGGTGGTGCGTGAGTGAGACTGCTTTTGCTTAGGAACGGCCATAGGTTCGATCAGACTAGCAGGGCAGCGGCCGAACGGATGCCCGCGCGCTACAGGATGCCCGTGATGCCGCTGTAGGCCGCTGTGCCGAGGATCAGCTCCAGCGCGATCCCACCTGTCGCGAACGCAGCGCCGAGCGCGACGATCGCCAGGTCCTCGAGCAGCACCCCGATCGAGACCGTCACCCCGCCGAGCGCCGGCAGCGTGTCCAGGCCGCTGAAGGGCGGCGCGATGAACGCTCCGGCGGCGCACACCAGGATCGCCAGCCCAAACAGGCGGTCCGCGATCCGCAGGCGCAGGAGGCGGCGCAGGCGCGGCCTGGAGATGCGCTCCAGGCGCGCCACCAGCCTGGTCAGCGAGCCGATGAAGCGCTGCTGGGAGGCGCCGTCGAGTGACAGCCGGTGCCAGCGCTGCGGCATCCAGACCTCGCGCCTGCCGGCGATCAGCTCGAGCGCCACGAGCATCGTGACGATCTCAAAGATGTGTGTCAGCCCGCCCGTCGGCAGCGGCAGCGCCGGCATCGCCAGCAGCACCACGAACAGCACCGCGAAGCTCTTGTCGGAGAACGCCCGCAGGAGCGTGCCGAGCGTGTGCTCGTGGTCCGCGGCGAGCCAGCCCCTCAGGCTCTCACTGAAGGGCCGCTCGCCGGGATCGTGCGCCACCGGCGCGCGGAGCTGCTCGGTGGCGGAGCTCATCGTGCGTACACCGGGCCCCGGCTCACGCTGTCGATCGCGCGCAGGCGGCGGATCCGCTCGGCCAGCGGCGGATGGGTCATGAACAGCGTCGCCAGGCCCTCGCGCCGCAGGGGGTTCACGGCGTAGAGCGAGGCCGTCGCCGGATTGACCTGCATGGGAATGGCCTGCGCGCCGTGCTCGAGCGTCTGCAGCGCGTCGGCCAGCGGCGCCGCGCTCCCCAGCAGCCTGACGGCGGTGGCGTCCGCGAGGTATTCCCGTTGACGCGAGACGGCGAGCTGCAGCAGCGTGGCCGCGATCGGCGCCACCACGATCGCGGCGATCGCCCCGAACAGCCCCAGCGGTGAGTCCTCCTCGTCCCCGCCGCCGCCGAACAGCAGCGAGAACTGCAGGACGCTGGCCAGCGCCGAGATCGCGCCCGCGATCATCGCCGCGACGCTCGAAACCAGGATGTCGCGGTTCTTGATGTGGCTGAACTCGTGCGCGAGCACCCCCCTGATCTGATCCTCGGGCAGGTTGTGCAGCAGGCCGCTGGTCACCGCGATGGCGGCGTGCTGCGGATCTCTCCCGGTCGCAAACGCGTTCGGCTGCTCATTCGGGATCACGTAGATCCGCGGGATCGGCAGCTGCGCGCGGCCGGCCAGCTGCGCGACCATCGCCCGCAGCTGCGGCAGCGCTCCCGGAGCGAGCGGCTGCGCATGGCTGGCGGCCAGCGCGATGCGGTCGGAGAACCAGTAGCCGGCCGCGTTCATGGCAACGGCGAGCAGCACGAAGATGTAGAGCCCCGCCCCGCCGATGGTGGCCCCCGTGGCCACCAGCAGCGCGGTCAGCCCCGCCACCAGCAACCAGGTCCGAAGATGGGCCGCGGCACGTGTCGCGTTGATGTTCATGGCGTTGTGCCTCCTCTCGACTGAGCGTCGTCGCTTGACGTTCAGCCGAAGGTTTCTCCCGCCCCGTCCTGGGGCCGGCGCGCCCGGGCCACCTGCGGTGGCCGTACTGACGGGCGTCGCCCGTTTGGGGATACTGCCCCCCGGCGATGCTTAGATCTTAGTCCCCCGGACGCAGATCTGGGGTTGTCCGGCGCGGTTCAGAGGAAGTTCTTAGAAGCGGCGGCCGGCGTCCCCGCGCCTGTGCACGCGGGCCTCCGCGGGCGGCGGCCAGGAGCCAGACGCTCAGGACTCGAAGTGGATCTCGGAGAGCTTCTCCCAGCGCGGATCGGGCGCGGAGTCGTGGTGGTGCTCCGCGCCGGCCGTGTTGAGGTTCTCACCGCAGACCGGGCACAGCCCGGCGCAGTCGGGGCGACAGAGGAGCGCCGACGGAAGCGCCAGCGCCAGCGCGTCACGCGCCCAGGCGCCAAGATCAAGGGCCCCCTCGCGCACGTAGGGGGAGTCGAGCTCCTCCCCTGCCCCCGGCTGAGAGACCTCCCGAGAGTCGACCTCGAAGCTCGGGGAGGCCTGCTCCAGGCAGCGCATGCAGGGACCCTCGAGCGTGGCGCTGAAGCGCAGCCGCAGCGCGTACCCCTGGCCGGTGGTGCGCGAGATCTGCAGCGCCACCGGCAGCAGCTCCGGCGTGACCGTGTAGGTGTCGCTGCCCAGCGCGAAGGGCTCAATCGCGACGTGCAGATCGAGCCTGCGTCCCTCCCCGGAGGTCAGCCGCAGGCCCGCGAGATCAAGGATGTCAGTGCGGTTGCTCACGCCACCCAGCTTAGAAGCGCCGGGGCGCGCGTGACGGGGAGCGGTGCTCAGCGCCCCGGCCCGGGGTGTGTCGAGAAGGCCTCGACGTGCGCGGCCCGCTCGGCGCGGCCCCGGCGGCGCAGACGCGCCTGCCATGATCTGCAGGTGTCAACCTGGTTTCGCAGGCTCGGGTTCGCCGAGGTTCACCAGCGGCTGATCGTCGGCGCCGTGCCGCTGGACGAGGGCGACGTGAGGATGCTGGCGCGGCTCGGCGTGACCCGTATCCTGAACCTCGTAGAGGACCGGGAGTACGGCACCGGCGCGCGCGCACGGGTCGAGGAGGCGCTTGACCAGGCAGGCATCGAGGAGCTGCGGCTGAGCACCGAGGATTACGGCAACCTTCCGGCGTCGCTGCTCGACCGGGCGGTCACCGTGATCGACGGCTGGATCTCAGAGGGTCAGCTCGTCTATCTGCACTGCCGCGCCGGCTGGCAGCGATCGGCGACCGTGGCGGGCGCCGTGGTGGCCGCGCGCGAGGCGGTGTCCGCAGACGAGGCCCTGGGCAGGATCCGCGCGCGCAAGCCCAGCGCCGACCCGCTGCCCCACCAGAAGGAGGACCTGCGCGCCTGGTATGAGGGCCGTCAGATCCAAGCCGCGGAGCGCTGAGCGCGCGGCAGCGCGCTCACTCCCCGGGCGCGTCAGCGCGCACACCCGCCGGCGCGGCGAGCGCGCTCACTCCCCGGGCGCGTCGAGGACCCTCGCGGCGAGCGTGACCTGCGCGGTGTCCGGCAGCTGCGCTCCGGCGCTGGCCGCGCCCCGCTCCCCCAGGCGGCGCGCGGCGGGCAGCACCCGCGCCTCATAGGAGCCGACCGCCTCGTTGTATGAGGAGACGGCGCCGTTCAGCCGCCGTCCGAGCGTTGAGAGCAGCCCGGCAAAGCGCACCAGGCGGCGATGCAGCTCACGTCCCGCCTCGGCGATCTCCTGGGCGGACTGCGCCACCTGCTCCTGCTGCCACCCGTATGCGGCGGAGTGCAGCAGCGCCAGCAGCGTGGTCGGCGTGGCGATCAGCACGCGCCGTGCCATCGCGTCCTCAATCAGCTCCGGGTCGGCGTCCAGCGCCGCGCCGTACAGGTACTCACCGGGGAGGAACAGGACCACGAAGTCAGGCGCGCTCTGCAGGCTCGCCCAGTAGGCCTTGTCAGCGAGCTGCGCGACGTGACGGCGCAGCAGCCGCGCGTGCGCCTGCAGGTGCGCAGCCCGAGTCTCCTCGTCTGGCGCCTCGTAGGCGTCGAGCACCCCCTGCAGCGGTGCCTTGGCGTCGACCAGGATGTGCTTGGCGCCCGGCAGGTTGACGATCAGGTCGGGGCGGCGGTCGCCATCGGAGCCGTGCAGCGACGCCTGCTCGATGAAGTCGCAGTGGCGCACCATGCCGGCCAGCTCCACCACCTTGCGCAGCTGCATCTGCCCCCACTGACCGCGCACGTTGGGCTTGCGCAGCGCGCTGACCAGCGCCCCGGTCTCCGCCCGCAGGCGCTCACCGGTCTGCGCGAGCGTGCGGATCTGCTCCTCAAGCCGCCCGCGCGTCTCACGGCGCTCCTGATCAAGCGCCAGCAGCTGCCTGTCGACCCGCTGCAACTGCTCGGCCAGCGGGGCCACCAGCTGATCCAACCCGGCATCGCGGCGGCGCAGCGCCCGGGTACGCAGCCACATGCCCCAGCTGGACAGGGCGCCACCGCAGAGCAGGCCCACGAGCAACCAGACGACGTTCATGGGGCCAAGCGTTGCGCCAGCCCCGGACGGTGTGCAAGCGAGCCTGCAGACCGGCGGCGAACTGCTCTCCCCGGCCGCGCGCCGGCAAGCCGGTTCCCAGCCCCCCGTCTGCCGCCAGGGGGCCAGCTGACGCTCCGCACGGGCCGCGCGGCTCACCGCGCGCGGCGGCCTGGCTCAGCCGACCTCGACGCGGTCGTCCTTGCCGGCCAGGCGGTCACGTCCGCGCTGCACGGCGGCGATGAACTTGGAGAGGTTGACCTCGAGCGTGTTGAGGATCTCATCGGCGTAGTCCTCGGCGCCCAGCCGGATCTCCCGCTCACGCGCGCGCGCCTCCTCGATGATGTCCTCAGCGCCGCGCTCCGCGGCCTTGGTGACCTCCTCCTCGGAGATCAGCCGCTCCTGGCGGTCACGCGCCTCCTTGACGATCCGCTCAGCCTCGCGCTTGGCCTCGGCGAGCATCTCCTGACGCTCCTTGACGATCCAGCGGGCCTGCTTGATCTCCTCCGGGATCGTGGCGCGCATCTGGTCGAGGATGTCGTAGATCTCCTCCTTGTCGACGCGCACCTGATCCGTCAGCGGCATCGGCTTTGCGTTGTGGATCAGATCGTCGAGCTTGTCGATCAGTACCAGGACGTCCATTGCGAACCTCAGTTTCTCCGGCGGCCGATGCGTTCCTGCAACGCGACCGCGACCTCTTCCGGGACGAGCTCATCGATCCGCCCACCGAAGGTCGCCAGCTCCTTGACACCGCTTGACCTGATGAAACTGTACTTCGCCGAGGCCATAAGGTAAACGGACTCGATCTCCGGCGCCTGCGCGCGGTTGAGCTGATCAAGCTCCAGCTCATACTCGAAGTCGGAGATGGCGCGCAGCCCGCGGATGATCGCCTTGGCTCCGTGCGCCCGCGCGAAGTCGACGGTCAGCACGCTGAACGGCTCCACCTGGACGTTGCCCAGCGCGGCGGTGGCGTTGCTGATGAAGGCGACCCGCTCCTCCGCGGTGAACAGCGTCCCGCCCTTGCGGGTGGGCAGGTTGACGACCGCGACGATCACCCTGTCGAACATCGCGGAGGCGCGCCGGATGATGTCCAGATGACCGTTGGTCACCGGGTCATATGAGCCCGGGCAGACGGCGATGCGGTTGTCAGGTGCCATGGATCGTGATCAGCGTGTCCCCGTAGCGACGCTCCTGCACGACCGGCAGCTCGAGCCTCAGCGGGTCCCGGCGGTCACTCTCGGTCACGACCCTGGCGCCGGGTGCAAGGACCCCCGCGAGGGCGGCTGAAAGCTCTTCACCGAGCCCGCCCGCATCACGGTACGGGGGGTCTATGAAGACGAGATCGTATTGACGCTCGCGCAGCGGCGTGCAAGCGAGCGCCCGCGCCACCGGCATGCGGAGCACCTGCGCCTCGAGCCCCAGGCCGGCGAGGTTGGCGCGGATCGCCGTGATCGCGGCGGCCGCGCTGTCCACGAAGGTCGCGTCCGCCGCCCCGCGGGAGAGCGCCTCGATCCCCAGTGCGCCGGAGCCGGCGAACAGGTCGAGCACGTGCGCCCCGCTGACCGCCTGGCCGAGCATCGAGAAGAGCGCCTCCCGCACCCGATCGGAGGTCGGGCGCGTGGCACGCCCCACCGGCGCCCTCAGCGGACGACCACCGAAGCTCCCCGAGATCACGCGCATTCCCGCTCAGGCCCGGATCGGCTCGGGCGCGCGTCCGCCCTGCGCGCCCGTGAGCGCGGCGCGCAGCAGCGCATGTTCGGGCAGCTCGAGCTCCGGATCGGCGTCGATGATCGCTCGCGCCAGCAGGTGCGCGCGCTCCATCAGCTCACGGTCGGCCGGGAACTCTGCGAAGCGATACGCCAGATCCCCGGACTGGCGCGTGCCGGCCAGGTCACCCTGGCCGCGCAGCTCCAGGTCGATCTCCGCCAGCGCGAAGCCGTCGGACTCCCGCGCCAGCGCCTGCAGGCGACGGGAGTCACGGCGGCCGAACAGCAGGCACAGCGAAGCGTGCTCACCGCGGCCGATGCGCCCGCGCAGCTGATGCAGCTGGGAGATGCCGTAACGGTCGGCGTCCTCGACCAGCATCACGGTGGCGTTGGGCACGTCGATCCCCACCTCAATCACGGTTGTCGCGACCAGCACCTGGGCCTGGCCGCAGGCGAACTCAGCCATCGCCGCCTGTTTCTGCGCGGGGCGCATCTGGCCGTGCATCAGCACGAGCGTGTGGTCGCGCAGCGGCCCCTCGCGCAGCCGCTCGAACTCCGCCGTCGCGGCCCGCGCCTGCAGCGCGTCCGACTCCTCCACCAGCGGGCAGACGACGAACGCCTGGCGCCCGGCGGCCAGCTCCTCACGGATGCGCGCGTAGGCCCGCTCACGCTCGGCCTCCGTCGAGCAGACGTGGGTGGCGATCGGCTGGCGGCCGCGCGGCAGCTCACGCAGCGTCGTCTGGTCCAGGTCGCCGTGGTTGCGCAGCGCGAGCGTGCGCGGGATCGGGGTGGCTGTCATGTGCAGCAGGTGGGGCGCCTCGCCGGGCGCCCCCTTGGCGTCCAGCGCCGCCCGCTGGCTGACGCCGAAGCGGTGCTGCTCATCGACCACCGCCACCGCGAGACGCTGGAAGCTCACGGCCTCCTCGATCAGCGCGTGCGTGCCGACGATCATCGACAGCTGCCCGCTGGCGAGCTTGCCGAGCAGGTCGGCTCGGCGCCCGGAGGGTGTGGAGCCGGTCAGCAGCCCGGCGCGCACCGGCTCCGCGCCGAGCAGCTTCTGGATCGTCGCGAAGTGCTGCTCGGCAAGCGTCTCGGTGGGCGCCATCAACGCCGCCTGCAGGCCGTGCTCCACGGCTCGCAGCATCGCGTAGAGCGCCACCACGGTCTTGCCCGAGCCGACCTCCCCCATCAGCAGCCGCTGCATCGGGCGGCCCTGGGCGAGGTCGGCGTCGATCTCCGCCAGCGCCGTGCGCTGGTCGGCCGTGAGCGTGAACGGCAGCCCTCCCGCCAGCCAGCGGGCGCTCAGCTGCGCCTCACCGTCCAGCACGGGGGCGCTCACGCCGGCGGCGCTGTGGCGGCGATGGCGCGCCTGCATCAGCGCAAGCGCGCCGAACAGCAGTTCATCGAAGGCGAGCCGGCGCCGCGCGCACTCGGCCTGCTGGGCGCCGTGCGCGAAGTGGGCGGCGCGCAGCGCGGTGCCGCGGTCCGGCAGCCGCTCACGGCGCCGGATGGCCAGCCCCAGCGGCTCGATCACGTCGTCAAAGCGCGCGCGGTGCTGCTGGACGAGCGCGAGGATCTGTGTGGAGCTGAGCCCCTCGGTGGCGGGGTAGTGCGCGACGCTGCCCACGGGCGCTGAGGGCGCCGTGGCGTCGGCCGCGCGCGACGCGACGCCAACCGGGCGCGACGCGACCTCGATGCTCGCCTGCGGGGCCCGTCCCAGCCCCTGATCGGTCGGCGCGTGCCCCTGCACCGTGAAGCGGCCGCGACCGTCAGCCTTGCCGTGCAGGATCAGGCGCGTGCCGACCGGGTAATGGGAGACCAGCCACGGCTGGTTGAAGAACGTGACGCGCAGCGCCGCGCTGTGATCCGCGACGGTCGCCTCGACCAGCGGGCGCATGCCCCGGCGGCGGACCGCGCGGGTGGCGATGCGGCGCACCTCAACCACCAGGGTGGCGGTCTCACCGGCCACCAGCTCACTGACGGCGCGCGCCTCACGGCGCTCACGCGGCAGATGCTCGAGCAGGTCCGCGACGGTGTGCAGACCGAGCGCCCTGGCGCCCTGCTGCGCCCTGGCGCCCTCGACGCGCAGCGGCGCCGCCAGGCGCGCCGGCGCCGGCAGCCGCACCGGCGCGTCGCGCAGCTGCTCCTCGGTCAGGGCCGTTGACGAGGCGAATCCGCGCGGTTGCATGCTTGCAAGCATGAAACCGGCGGCGGATGCAACGCCGCGGCGACGGACGCGATGCCGCGCGGCGGAGCCCGGCGGAGCGCGGCGGAGCGCGGCGACTCAGCCGCCGCCCAGCTGGATCGCCTTGACGATCAGCAGGATCATCGAGACCAGCAGGTATGAGCGCATCGTCAGCATCGCGAGCTTGCGGCTGCGCGACCAGGCCGGTCGCGCGAGCAGCGCGATCGACGGCATCGTCCACTCCTCCTTGGGGATCTCATCCTCCCCATCCTCCTCGGTCACCGCCTCCGCGGAGCGCCGGCCGCGCATGGCCGACGCTCCGAACGCCAGCAGGCCGAGCGCGAGCACCGCGCCACCGCCCAGTGAGACGCTGGCCACGTCGACGTGGGGGAAGAGCGTGGTCGCCATCAGGATCAGCGAGAGCAGGATCAGCACCGCGACGATCACGCTCGCGAGCGCGTTCAGCCAGAACGGGTTGCGCCACGGCCCCAGCACCTCGCGGTCGTTGCAGAGCAGCAGCAGGAACACGCTCGCGCTGGGCAGCAGCACGCCGGCCAGCGCCTGCACGGCCAGTGTGATCACACCCAGCGGCGCTCCCGGGATCAGCACTATCGCCGCCGCCCCCATGATCAGCGCGGCGAAGCTCAGGTAGAAGGACTTGGCGTCGGAGAAGCTGCGGTGCAGCGAGCTCTTGGTGCCGAACACGTCACCGAAGGCGTAGCTGGTGGAGAGCGTCAGCGCGCCCGCGCCGATCAGCGACGCGTTGAGCAGCACCAGCGCAAACAGCGCACCGGCCACCGAGCCCAGCGTGTGGCCCAGCGCGGAGGCGGTGGCCCCGGCGCTGCTGAAGCCACCGAAGTACGGCGTGTGCCTGAACGCGAAGGCCGACACGGCGATGATCGCCGCGGCGCCGATCACGACCACGAACGCGCCGATCCACGTGTCCAGGCGCTCATAGTTGATCCAGCGCGGGGTGATGCGCTTGTCAATCACGTTGGACTGCTGGAAGAACAGCTGCCATGGCGCGACCGTGGTCCCGACCATGCCGATGATCAGCAGCACAGCGGTGGAGTTGGTGCCGCCCTGGATCCCCGGCACCACGAAGTCCCGCGCGATCGTCCCGACGTGCGGGTGCGCGAGGAAGAACAGCGGGATCACCAGCAGGTTCGCAAACACGAACACGAACATCGAGCGCTCCCACACACGGAAGCTGCCGCTGGCGGTGATCGCCACCAGCGCCAGCGCCGCGACCGGCACCGCCACGTACTTGGAGAGCCCGAAGTACCCGAGTGCCATGTCCACGCCGGCGAACTCCGTGATGATCGTCAGGAAGTTCAGCAGGAAGAGGTCGCCGACGGAGAACCAGCCCCAGAAGCGCCCGAAGCGCTCGTTGATCAGCTTCGCGTGCCCGACGCCGGTGACCGCCCCGAGGCGCACCACCATCTCCTGGTTGACGATCAGCACCGGGATCAGCAGGATCAGCACCCACAGCAGGCTGGTGCCGTAGTTCTGGCCGGCCTGCGAGTAGGTGGCCACCCCGCCCGCGTCGTTGTCGCCGACCATCACGATCAGGCCCGGGCCGATGATCGCCAGCAGCGCCATCAGGCGGGCCCTGGCCGAGCCGCTGGTGCGCGCGTCGAGCTTGATCGTGCCGAACGCTCCCTGGATGTCGCCGACGTGCGCGGAGTCCAGCACGAAGCGCTCGCGCGGAGCGTGCGGCGGCTGCGGCGCAGGGGTACGCTGAGATGTCATCGGTCGACCTCCTTTCGGGTACTCGCCGTGCAGCGGCACCGAGGAGGCCGGTCACTCAGCCCGCGGGCGAGTGCGCGCGGGCCAGCAGACGGTCATCCCCGGTGTCCGCGGACGGACTTCGGGATGGTTCGGCTTCTTGCATTCGTTCTAGGCCCGACATGGACTCAGGATTCTACCCA
>JAJZDA010000216.1 GCA_021851525.1 Actinomycetes bacterium
GGATCCGCGTCGGTCCCGCGCCGCGCTCCCGAGCGGGCAGCAGCTCCCGCCCGCGCCGGGGCCACCGCCGGCGTCAGCCCTGCTCGGCCTGCAGGAACGCAAGGACCGCCAGCACGCGCCGGTGATCGGTCGCGGACTGGGGGAGGTCGAGCTTGGCGAGGATGCTCTGGATGTGCTTCTCAACCGCGCCTGTCGTGAGCACCAGCCGGTCCGCGATGCCGGCGTTTGACTTGCCCTCGGCCATCAGCGAGAGCACCTCACGCTCACGCGGGGTGAGGGCGCCCAGCGGCCCGTCGTCGCGCCGCCTGGCAAAGAGCTGAGCCACCACCTCCGGGTCCAGGGCCGTGCCACCGTCGGCCACACGTCGCACCGCCTCCAGGAAGTCGGCGACATGCATGATCCGGTCCTTGAGCAGGTAGCCCACGCCGCCGCCGCGGTCCGCCAGCAGCTCCTGTGCGTAGGTCTGCTCGACGTACTGGGAGACGACCAGCACTGCCGTCCCGGGGAGCTGGCGGCGCACCTCCAGCGCGGCCCGCAAACCCTCGTCCCGGTACCCGGGGGGCAGGCGGATGTCAACGACCGCCAGATCAGGCCGGTGCGCGAGGACCTCCCGGATCAGGGTGGCGCCGTCGGCGACGGCCGCCACCACCTCGATCCCGTTGTCACGCAACAGCCTGCTGAGACCGTCGCGCAGCAGCGCCAGGTCCTCTGCGATCACCACCCGCACGGCAGCTCAGCGTAGACCGTCGTCGGTCCGCCCGGCGGGCTGCTGACCTGGAGGGTCCCATCCAGCGCCTCCACCCGCTGGCGCAGGCCGACCAGGCCGCTGCCGTTGGCGTCCGCGCCACCCATCCCGTCGTCGCGGATCTCCACCTCCAACATCCTCCCCACCTGGGCGATCCGGATCTCCAGCCAGTCGGCGCGGGCGTGCTTGGTGGCGTTGGTCAGCGACTCGGCGGCAACGAAGTAGGCGGCGCTCTCGACCGCGGCCGGGGGACGCCGCGGCACGTCAACCGCGAGCACGATGCGCATCGGGGTGGAGTTGGCCAGCGCCTCGATCGCGGCCCGCAGGCCGCGATCGGTCAGCACCGGAGGGTGGATCCCCCGCGCCAGGTCCCGCAGCTCGCGCAGTGCGTGCTCGGCGCCGGCGCGCGCCTCCGCGAGCAGCGCGGCCGCCTGCTCGGGGTCCTCAGCCAGCTTCTGCTCAGCCATCCCGAGGCTCATCCCGAGCGCCACAAGGCGTGCCTGAGCGCCGTCATGCAGGTCACGTTCGATCCTGCGCAGCTCGCTGTCCTGGACGTTTACAGCGCCCGCGCGGGTCGCTGTCAGGGTCTCGATCCGCTCGGTCAGCTCCGCCGCCGGCGCTGACCCGAGCAGCACCGCGAGGGCGATCGCGCCAACCAGCACGCCGAGCCCGATCAGTGGCCAGATCGGCCAGAAGTAGCCATCACCGGTGACCGCCCAGACACTGACGGTGAAAGACCAGAGCACCGCCGCCACGCCGGCTGTGGCGGCCAGCGGCTCGCTGCCACGGAACCGCCTGAGGAGCTGCGGGCGCTCGCCGAGCAGCACGAACCAACCCTGGACGGCAAGCGCCGCCGCCAGCGGCAGGGCCGGCCAGATTGGCCAGAAGTAGCCGCCTGAGGTCGCCGCCCAGATCACAACCAGCACAGCCACGAGCGCCCCGTCGACGGTGCCGTGGATCGCCAGCGCGCGGCGCGACCGGCCGGCCACAGCAAGGCCGGCCGGAGCGTGGGCGGCGATGCCGGACGGTGCTTCGCCGCCGTTGCCGAGCATGCTCGTTGAGAGCGCTGCGAAGGCGCCGCCCAGCGGCCCGGCCAGCGCGACGCTCAGCGCCAGCGTGATCAGTCCTCCCGGGACCAGCACCAGTGCCTGCAGGAACGTGTGAACGTGCCAGAAGCCCAGATCGCCGCCGCGGGGGACCAGCGGGATCCAGAGCGGCGCGGCGATCATTGAGATCGAGCTTCCGATCAGCGCGAGCATCAGCGTCCCCGTGGGGAAGCCCAGCAGCCAGCGCGTCCAGAGGTATGCCTGCGCACGCCAGAAGCCCTGGCCGAACAGCGACCTCAGGCGGGTGCGCAGGCCGCCGCCCGGCGCGGGCGCGATGCTGGGGGCCTGCACCTGGACCCCCAGCAGTGAGCGCGCCAGCTCCGCCTCGACGAGCGTGAAGCCGTGTGTCATGTATGCGAGCGCCAGCAGCGCCGGTATCACCAGCGGTGTCACAACCAGACCCAGCGACACGCTCCAGCCGCTCACCAGGCACACGAACCAGATCAACCCCAGTGGCATCCCCAGCAGCAGGTAGGTCAGCCTTCGGTAGGTGACCGGATCAACCAGCGTCCTGATCAGGTGGCTCATCTCAGACCACCTCGGTCGCGTGACTCACGGTGACCACCTCTGACCGGCCGGCGTGAGCCGCGTCGAGGCTGATGCGCGGCAGCCACGCGAGGCTGCTGGGCAGATACCAGTTCCAGTCGCCCAGCATCTTCATCGTCGCGGGCAGCAGGATCCCCCTGATCACTGTCGCGTCGAGCAGCACGGCCACCGCCAGGCCGACGCCCATTTGCTTGATGTCGAGTGTAGGGAGCCAGGCGAAGATCGCAAACACCGCGACCATCACCGCCGCCGCGGCGGTGACCGTGCCGGCGGTGGAGCTGATCCCGCGCGCCACCGCGTCGGAGCTCGAGAGCCCGCTGTCACGCAGCTCCCTGATCCGGCTCACGATGAACACGTGATAGTCCATCGACAGGCCAAACAGGACGGCGAACAGGAACAGCGGCACCCAGGTCACCACCGCCCCGTTGGAATGGAAGCCCAGCAGCGCCTGCAGGTGACCCTGCTGGAAGATCCAGACCAGCACACCGTAGGCGGCGCCCACGGAGAGCAGGTTCAGGGCTATCGAGGTGAGCGGGATCACCAGCGAGCGGAACGCCATCAGCAGCAGCAGGAACGACAGTCCCAGGACGAACGCGAACACCAGCGGCAGGCTGGACGCGATCAGCGTGTTGAAGTCGTGGGTGCCCGCGGTCTGCCCGGTCACCGCGAACGTCGCTCCTGGAAGATGCCCGAAGGTCGCCGGCAGGAGCCGCTTGCGCAGCGTCCGCAGAGCGTCAATCGAGCGTGTGTCGGTGCCGCTGCCCACCAGCGGCGCGAGAATCTGTGCGGCCGTGTGGTCATGGTTGTAGCTGATCTCGATCGGTCGCTTGACCTGACCGCTGGCCAGCGCCATGCGCCGGAATGCGCCCAGCGCCGCGCGGGCGCGAGGTGATCCCATCCGGCTGTCGTGGACGACCACCACCGCCGGCGCCTGGGTGCCCGGGAACGCGTGCTGAATCTTCGCGTAGCTGGCTGCGATCGGCAGGTTGTGGGGGATGTCCGCCGGCCCCAGCAGCGTGGTGTGCAGAGCCAGCGCGGGCAGCGCCAGGAACACCAGCAGCCCGGCGGAGAGCAGCGCCGCGGGCAGCGGGCGACGCAGCACCGGGCGCAGGACCGCGGCCCAGATGCGCGACTGCGAGCCGCCGCGGCGGATCCTGCCCTTCTCGACCCTGTCGCCCAGCCGGCCCAGCAGCGCCGGCAGTACGGTCAGCGATCCCACCATCGCCACCAGCACCACGAGCATCGCGCCCACACCGAGCGAGGTGAACACGCGGCTGCCGGTCAGCAGCATGCCGGCCATCGCGATCATCACGGTGATCCCCGAGGCCAGCACCGCACGCCCGGAGGTGGCGGCCGCGATCTCCAGCGCGTCGCGGTGCTCATGTCCGGCGCGCCGCTCCTCACGCTCACGCTTGAGGTAGAAGAGCGAGTAGTCCACACCTACCGCCATGCCCATCAGCAACATCACGGAGCTGGTGGCGCCGGAGGCGTGGACCGCGTGGCTTGCCAGCGCCGCCAGGCCGCCGGCGCCGATCACCGCGGAGAACGCCAGCAGCACCGGGATGCCGGCCGCGACAACCGCGCCGAACCCCAGCAGCAGGATCAGGAAGGTGATGGGCAGCGAGAGCTCCTCGGCGCGGCTCAGGCCGTTGTTGATGGAGCCGTTCATCGCCAGCGCGGAGCTGGCGTCACCGGCCTCCGTGACCGTGTAGGAGGGGGCGTGTCGCTGCAGCGCGGCCACCGTGTCGAGCACCGGTTGCACGCGGTTCTGTGCGGTGCCGGCAGCCCCCCGGATGTTGAACCCAATCAGCGCGGAGCGGCCGTCCTTTGAGATCTGGCCGGCATGGCCGCGGGTCAGCGGGGAGCTGAGTGAGTCGATCTCAGGCAGCCTGTCAAGCGCCCTGATCACCGTCTCGATCTGATGCCGGAAGGCTGGACTCGAGACGGTCAGGCGATCGCTCTGGACCAGCACCGTCTCGCTGGCGTGGCTGTGAAAGCCGGCGGCGTTCAGCATCGTCTGGGCCAGCGCCGACTGGCCGGTGCTCTGCTCGGCGTTGGTCAGCTGCACGGTGCCGGCCAGCTGCCCGCCGATCGCGGCGCAGACCACCAGCGCCAGCCACAGCAGGATCGCCGTCTTCCAATGCTCTGCGCTCCACCGCCCTGCGCGGTACGCGACGTTCATGACTGTTCCTCTCGTTGGTCTTGCGAGTACCGCACGAGGTTCGCGTCGTTGAGCGGTCGCGCCAATGAGGCGAGCGGGCGTCCGGGGGTGGGGCTGGCTGGTGTGTGC
>JAJZDA010000217.1 GCA_021851525.1 Actinomycetes bacterium
GCCTCCCGCGGGGGCCGCACACCCGGCGGCGTCGGCGCCTCCCGCGGGGGCCGCACACCCGGCGGCGTCCGCGCAGCCCGCGGCAGCCATGCCACCCGCGTCTGCGATACCACCGGTGGCCGCCGCAGCACCCGCGGTCCCAGGGCAGCTCACAGCGGCGCCGTCTGCGCCTGGCGGTGAGGCCCTGCTCTGAGCGGCCCGGACGGGCCGCCGGGGATCGTGCCCGGACGCACTGGGCGTCGCGGCACGATCTCCCGCGGCGGGCTTGCCGCCGGCCGCTACTTGATGAACAGGATCTCCGAGTACTTGGGCAGCGGCCAGAGGTCGTCCGCCACGACCTTCTCCAGCGCGTCCGCCACGCGGCGAACCTCACTCATCGCCGCAAACACGGAGTCGTGCATGAAGCGCGCGTGCTTGAGCGTGTCGTCCTCCGGCTGGCTCTCCTTGAGGTTGACCTGCTCCAGTGCCCTGATCACCTCAACAAAGTCCGTGATCAGCTCACCCAGGTCACTGGCCAGCTCCGGCTCCTCCGCCATCAGCAGCTCAGCCTTGTAGCGGACCGCTGCCGGCAGCAGCATCGTCCGGGCGATGTCGGCAGTGGTCTCCGCCTCGATGTTGAGCTTGGTGATGTACTGCTCCAGGAACACGTCGTAGCGTGCGTGCAGCTCGCGCTCGGAGAGCACTCCGTAGTTGGAGAACGCGGTGATCGTGTCATCGCTGATCAGGTACGGCAGCGCATCCGGGGTGGCGCGCAGGTTCAGCAGCCCGCGGCGCTGCGCCTCGGCGTGCCACTCCTCGGAGTAGCCGTCGCCACCGAACACCACCTGCTTGTTGCCGGCGTAGCTGCGCTGGATGATCGGCCTGAGCGCGTCCTCCAGCGAACGGCCGGAGGCAAGCGCCGTCTCGAGCTCCTCAGCCAGGTAGTCGATCGCCTCCGCGACGATCGTGTTGAGCACCGTGTTGGGCAGCGCCAGCGACATGCTCGAGCCCAGCGCGCGGAACTCGAACTTGTTGCCGGTGAACGCGAACGGGCTGGTGCGGTTGCGGTCGCCTCCGTGCAGCGGCAGCGGCGGCAGCACCGGCGTCCCCAGGCCCAGGAAGGACTCGGGGGTGGAGTGCGCCGCCTCACCCTGTTCGATCGCGCCAAAGACCTTCTCCAGCTCCGCTCCCAGGAAGATCGAGATGATCGCCGGTGGCGCCTCGTTGGCGCCCAGGCGGTGATCCTGGCCCGGTGAGGCGATCGACGCGCGCAGCAGCCCCTGGTGCTTGTTGACGGCCTGGATCACCGCGGTGCAGAAGAACAGGAACTGCAGGTTCTCTCCGGGGGTCGATCCGGGCTCGAGCAGGTTCTCGCCCTCATCCGTTCCCATCGACCAGTTGTTGTGCTTGCCGGAGCCGTTGACCCCGGCGAACGGCTTCTCGTGCAGCAGCGCCACGAGCCCGTACTTGCGAGCGACGTTCTGCAGGATCTGCATCGTCAGCTGCTGGTGGTCTGAACCGACGTTGGAGTTCTCGAAGATCGGCGCGATCTCATACTGCGCGGGCGCCACCTCGTTGTGGCGCGTCTTGATCGGGATGCCGAGCTTCGCCAGCTCTCGTTCGCTCTCGAGCATGAACGCCAGGACCCGCTCGGGAATCGAGCCGAAGTAGTGGTCGTCGAGCTCATGCCCCTTGGGCGGCTTGGCGCCGAACAGCGTGCGCCCGGTGGTCAGCAGGTCAGGGCGCTCAAAGTAGTACTGCTCGTCGATCAGGAAGTACTCCTGCTCCGGTCCGACCGTGGTGAACACGCGGTCGACGCCCTTGCCAAACAGCTTCAGCGCGCGTGTCGCGGACTTGGAGAGCGCGTCCATCGAGCGCAGCAGCGGGATCTTCCCGTCCAGCGCCTCGCCGGTCCAGGAGACGAACGCCGTGGGGATGCAGAGCAGCGCGCCGTTGGGGTTCTCGAGGATGAACGCCGGGCTGGTCGGGTCCCAGGCGGTGTAGCCGCGGGCCTCGAAGGTCGCGCGGATGCCGCCGGTCGGGAACGATGAGGCGTCGGGCTCGGCCTGGATCAGCTCCTTGCCGGAGAACGACGCCAGCGCCGTGCCCTCGTCGGTCGGCGCGTAGAAGCTGTCGTGCTTCTCGGCGGTCAGCCCGGTCAGCGGCTGGAACACGTGCGCGTAGTGCGTGGCGCCCTTCTCCATCGCCCATTCCTTCATCGCCAGCGCCACGGAGTCAGCCAGCGAGGTGTCGAGCGCCTCGCCCTTGGCGAGCGTCTGGGAGAGCTTCTTGTATACGTCCTTGGGCAGGCGCTGGCGCTGGACTGCGGCGCTGAACACGTTCTGTCCAAAGATCTGGTTGTCCGGGACCGTCAGATCGGGCGCGCCCAGGCTGGTGCCATCCGGGGCCCACTGCGCTGCGAGGACGTTGTGCTGGCGAATTCGGGACATGCTGGTCTCTGTTCCTTCCTATCTGCGCGGCGGCGGGGGTGGGCGGCGGGCCTGATCCGAGGCGCGCGTGATTATGCGGTCTCGTGCGTGGACGTGACGTGGCCAAGCTATCTCACGCGCGCCCGGGAGTCACTATCCCAATGTCCAAACCGCCCCGCAGAGGCTTCGCCGGGTGTCGAACGTCGCCGGCGCGACCGGCGACGAGCGCGTGTCGTGGCCTGGCTCTCAGTTGTCCAGCGGGCTTGAACCGACCCGCTGCCCGGGGATCGCGTTGGGGCCCCGGGATCGCCCTGGGGCGCGGTGATGCGTTGGGGCCCCGGGATCGCCCTGGGGCCCGGCAGCGCGCTTGGGCACGGCATCGCCCTATGGCGAGTACACCACCTGCCCGTCGTTCTTCACGTACGCGCGCCGCGGGGAGCTTGAGATCCTCACCTGCAACCGTCCCGCGGCCGCTTGCCCGGCAGCGTTCACGGCCTTCGCGTGCCCGTTCAGGCTGGCCGCCACCTGCCAGCGCACCGCGAAGCGGCCGGCCCTGACGGCCTCCACCCGCCAGTCGAAGCGCGCGGTGGCACCCGGTGCCAGCCGTCCCAGCGCCCAGGTGTCGGTGTACTCGGTGGCGGCCCCGCCAGGCCCGCCGTTGCGGCAGCTGTAGGCGCACGGACCGGGCTCGCGCATCACGATCCAGATCGGCCGGGAGCGGTTGGCGATGATCGGCTGACCCTGACCCTGCGCGGGGATCAGCAGGCCAAAGGACTGGGCCGCGTCGCCGAAGCTCGGATTCGTCACCGTGACCGCCACGTTGGGGATCGTCCGCCTGCCGGTGTTGGTGACCCTCACAACCATGTCGCTGCGCTGCGCCAGCCGCTGGCTGCTGGGGAATGAGCTGGATACGGCCACCGGGAAGTCGGCAGGCGGGCTCTGCGGCGCTCTCCCGGAGGCAGCGCCGCAGGCGGAGATCGCCGTCGCTGTCAGCAGCGCGGCCAGCGCCCCGCGGAAGCTTGGGCTGCACCCTCTCACGGAGCGCCGAGGATATCGCCTGGGCAACCCGTCCTCCGGTGGTTCTCCGCCCGGGCGTCGCGTACGCTTGCGCGGAGCGCGGTGCGAGCCGCGCCTGGGTCTGGAGGGACTTTCGAGAGTGGCAACCACAGTCGTAGAGCGCGTCTTCACCCCGACCCGCGGGGTGTTGCAGGAGGCGGGCGAGATGGTGATCCTCACCGGTCGCACGATCGTCTCGGCGCTGCGACCGCCCTACCCCTACGGCGCGGAGTTCGTCTCCCAGTTCATCTTCGCGCTGCGCCTCTGCTGGCTGCCGCTGCTGATCTCCACGGTCGCCTTCGGTTACGAGGCGCCGGGTCTGCAGGCCGCCAACTTCCTGGTGCTGTTCGGGGCGCTTGACCGGCTCGGGGGCTTCTTCGTGCTGGCCTCGATCCGTGAGTTTGCGCCGTTCGTCGACGCGATCGTGCTGGCCGGCGTGGCGGGCACCGCGATCACCGCGGACCTCGGAGCTCGCCGCATCCGTGAGGAGCTCGACGCGCTCGAGGTGCTCGGCGTGGACCCGATCAAGAACCTGGTGGTGCCGCGCTTCCTGGCGCTGATGCTCGTCACCGGGCTGTTCGACATCTACGCGCTGCTGTTCGGCATCTTCGGCGGGGTGCTCGCGACGCTGGTCAACCACGCGCCGCTTGGGCCGTTCTGGGCGACCTTCTTCAACAACGCCTCGACCACCGACCTCTGGGGCTCGGTGCTCAAGACCACGCTGTTCGGCGCGATCATCGCGATCGTCTGCTGTTACAAGGGGATGACAGCGCGCGGCGGGGCGGAGGGCGTCGGTCGCGCGGTCAACCAGGCGGTTGTGATCGCCTTCCTGGCGATCTTCGCGTTCAACTACGTCTTCACGCAGGTGCTGCTGGCCACGCACCCGCAACTCACGACGATCATCAAGTGAGATGAGCTGCGACCCGCGCGAGTGCCGCCGATGAATGACCTGCTGGCCACGCCGCGCGCCTGGCTCGAGAGCTTCGGGGCGATCGTCAAGTTCTCAGCCGCGGTGCTGGGTGACATCGCCAGCCTCAGGGTCTTCCGCTACTTCGGGGAGACGCTGCGCCAGGCGGGGATCCTGATCGTCTCCTCGACGCTCGTGATCTGGGGGCTGGTGTTCATCATCGGCCTGCAGTGCGGGATCGAGGGCGCATACTTCAACCAGTCGACCGGCACTCCCGCCTACGCCGGCGTGTT
>JAJZDA010000218.1 GCA_021851525.1 Actinomycetes bacterium
CTCGGCGCGAGGCACCCGTGGGCGCCGCTGGACGCGGGCGCCCACGGGCGGCCACGCTCGCTCTAGGAGAGCAGCAGGTAGAGCGTCGCGAGCATCGCCACGGCCACCAGCACGGCGGTCATGACCAGCGTGAAGGTCAGCAGGTAGAAGCGCTTGGAGCTGCGTTTGCGCTCGCGCGCGTGCAGGCGCTGACGGGAACGCATCGCCGCGATCTGGGCCAGCCGCTCCCTCGCCTGCTCCTCCAGTTTGCGCTGGTGCATGAACTCCTGCTCCAGCTCGGCGAGGCTCTGACGCATCTTCATCGTCGACATCGAGCGTAGAACCTAGCGAAAACCGCGCGCCGGCGGAAGGGCGTGATTCGCCGCCGGCGCGCGGTTTCCTGCAACTTCAGAGAGATTCCTCGTAAACCTCCACGAAGTGCAGGTAGTTCTCGGCGACGAGGCTCACGGCCTGGTCGCGATCGAGCGTCCTGTCGAGGAATCCGCGCAGCGCGTCCCACCAGATCGAGCGGCCGATCGCGAAGCCGACGAAGCCGGGCACGGGGGCCGCCGCGCGCAGCCACTCCTCGACCTTCTCCGTGGAGGCGCCACGGCCCAGCAGCACGCACGTGACGTGCTCCCGCCCGGCCCCGGCACGGGCCTGCTCGGCCAGCATCTGGGCGTCCTCACGGCGGTCGACGCCCTCGATCTTCCAGACGTCAACCTCGATCCCGTACTGCTGCATCGCCTCCATCGACTGGCGCATCAGCTCGGGGCGCAGCTCAGCGTCGTAACGCGCGTCGCTGCCGTCAACGGAGGCCAGCTGCTGCGCGGTGGCGGGGACCAGCAGCTCAAACAGGAACTTGCGGTCGTGCTCATGCAGCCAGTCGGAGAGCTCCTTCAGGCGCGCCAGCTGGCGCTCGTTCATCTCCGCGTCGTCGTCGACGTTGTAGCGGACCAGCACCTTGGCGAAGTCCGGGTTGCTGCGCTCGATGTGCTCCCCGTAGGCGGAGCCGTACTCGAAGTCAAACTCGTTCTGGCCGGACTTCTCCACCGGCATCGCCAGGCGCAGGCCGGCGTCACGGGCGCGCAGCGGGATGTCGCTGCCGAACTGCTCATCGACCAGCACGCCGAGGGCATCGGGGTGCGCTCCGCGCGTGACCGCCAGCAGCATGCCTTCGAAGATCAACCGCTTGGCGTCGGAGATCGTCTCGGTCTCCGCGGCGCTGGGCGCTCCCTCGATCCCGAACATCTTCTTCTGGAAAGAGCCGCGATGGTCGAACGCCAGTACGTACAGCTTGCCTTCATAGCCCAGGGGCATCGGGTTCACCTCTATCGGGTATACGGAAACTGCGGCGAGTCTAGACCCGTCCGAATCCCCCTGGTGTGACGTTGGCAACTGCCTAAACTCTGCGTTGTGAGCGCCGGTGGGCCAGACCTCTTCGTTGTATGCAAGAACTGCGGTTCAGAGGTGAGCCCTTACATCACCGAGTGCCCGTATTGCGGGAACCGGTTGCGCAAACGCGCACCGAAGCTCGACCGCAACGGGCGCATCACGGAGCGCGTCAGCCGGCGCCCGTCGGCGCCCTCGCTGCCGCGCCTGCGCCGCGGTGAGATCCCCGGGATCCGCCACGAGTCCCGCCCCTACGCCGCGATCACGCTGGTCGCCCTCGGCTTCCTGGGCACGCTGATCTGGAGGCTCGGTGGGCTTGACCCGCTGAACCTCGTGATCCTCGGTCACCTGCGGAGCCAGTGGTGGCGCCCGTTCACCGCGCCCTTCATCTATGACAACGTCGGCTATGCGGTGGTAGCGCTGAGCATCGTGGCGCTGTTCGGGTCGCTGCTGGAGCGCCGCCACGGACCGGTGGTGATGCTGGGCCTGCTGCTGATCGGCGGCGTCGGGGGGATGGCGCTGGCCGGCTCCGTCAGCTCCGCGATCATCCTCGGCGGCAACGGCGCCGGGCTGACGCTGCTGGCCGCCTGGGCGGTGCCGGACCTGCTGGCGCTGCTGGGCAAGCGCGATTACGAAGGGGACCTGGCGGGCACCGCCGTGCTCGGCGCGGTGCTGGCGCTGATGCCGCTCGTCGATCCTCAGGCGAGCTGGGTCACCGCCGGCCTCGGCGTGCTCGCCGGCCTGGTCCTCGGTTACCTGCTGGCGAAGATCCACCCGGCCTGAATCTGCCAAGCTCCGAGCGTGAGCTTCACCGACGCAGACCTCGATGCCGCGATCAACGCGCTCAGCCAGCCGGGTCGGCTGAGCCTCGCGCAGGAGCTGGTC
Source organism: Actinomycetes bacterium (assembly GCA_021851525.1). Classification (GTDB taxonomy): domain Bacteria; phylum Actinomycetota; class Thermoleophilia; order Solirubrobacterales; family Solirubrobacteraceae; genus Palsa-465. The sequence continues at coordinate 2,257 of JAJZDA010000218.1, forward strand.
TCGCGCACCGCCCCCAACCTCGAGCGCGTGCTCGGCGGGGCGCTGCAAGAGGGCGGCTGGTTTGACACCGCTCACCAGGCGGCGGTGACCGACGCGCTCGGGATGCAGGACCCCGAGCAGCGCCTGACCGCGGTCCGCACGCTGTTTGCCGAGGAGACGCGGCTCAGCATGCTGGTCGGCGTGGCGGTGGGCTTCGAGTTGGCCCGTGAGCTCGGCTACACGGGCGATGGCAGCGGTTCCCAAACGGCCACAGATCGGAAGGAATAGACGCATGGAAATCAGGTACATCGGGCACTCGGCCTTCAGCCTCTCGGACGGCGACACGACGGTGCTGATCGACCCCTTCATCACCGGCAACCCGAAGGCCACGGTCAGCGCCGATGAGCTGCAGGCCACGACGATCCTGCTGACCCACGGGCACGGCGACCACATCGGCGACGCGGTGCCGATCGCCAAGCGCACCGGCGCCCCGGTGCTGGCGATCGTGGAGCTGGCCGGCGAGCTCGGTCAGGAGGGGATCGAGGTCCGCGACCCCAACCTCGGCGGCACCGCCAAGTTCGACTGGGGCTGGGCGAAGCTCGTTCCGGCGTGGCACACCTCGACCACGCCCAAGGGCACGGTCAACACCCCCGCGGGGCTGCTGATCAACTTCAAGGACACGATCATCTACCACCTCGGCGACACCTCGCTGTTCTCAGACCTGCAGCTGGTCGGCCGGCGCCATCCGATCGACTACGCGCTGATGTGCATCGGCGGCCACTACACGATGGACCGCTTCGACGCCATCGACGCCGCCGGACTGGTCGCCGCCAAGACGGTGATCCCCTGCCACTACAACACCTTCCCGCCGATCGAGACCGACGCGCAGGCGTTCAAGGCTGACGTCGAGGCCGCCACCAGCTCCGGGGTGCTGGTGCTCGACCCCGGGCAGACGCACACCCACTGAGCGCCGCGCTCACGGCTGCGCCCGCCGCGCTGGGTGGCGGAGTGCGCGGTGTGGTTGGCGGTGAGGGGCCCGCGCGGCGCGCGGGCCCCTCACCCGATCCTTGATCCCACCTGCGCGTCCTGATCGGGGCGCAGCAGCACCACGCCCAGCTGCTCGTCGTAGGCGCCCAGCACCAGCACCTCCGACATGAACGGGCCGATCTGGCGGGGCGGGAAGTTGACCACGGCCACCACCAGCGTGTCGATCAGCTGCTCCGCGCTGTAGCTGGTGATCTGCGCGGAGGAGCGCTTGACACCGAGCTGCGGGCCGAAGTCGATGCTCAGCTTCCAGGCGGGCCGGCGCGCCTGCGGAAAGGGCTCGACCGCCAGCACGCGCCCGACGCGCATGTCCACCTGCAGGAAGTGTTCAAAGTCGATCACGCCGACAAGTGAACCGCCTCGCGAGCGCGGGCGTCGGGACGCCCCGCGCTCAGCGCGCCGGCGTGGCGCCGCGCCGCGCCGCGGTGAAGGTCGGCGCGATCAGGCCCGCGCCGCCGGTCGCGCGCCCGGACGCGCCCTTGATGCGGATGCTGAGGGTGCGCGTCGGCGTGGTGGTGGTCGGCTGCGGCGAGGTGACGGTCGGCGTCGTGCTCAGCACGGCGGTGCCGCCCGTGGTGGACGTCCCGGTTGGCGCTGTGGTCGATCCGGTGAGCGTGGTCTTTGAGTCGGTGAGGGTGGTGCTCGTTCCGGTGCCGGTCGGGGTGGTTGTGGTGCCGGTCTGCGTGGTGGTCGCTCCGCTGCCGGTCGGGGTGGTTGTGGTGCCGGTCTCTGTGGTGGTCGCTCCGCTGCCGGTCGGGGTGGTTGTGGTGCCGGTCTCTGTGGTGGTCGCTCCGCTGCCGGTCGGGGTGGTTGTGGTGCCGGTCTCTGTGGTGGTCGGAGTCGTTGTCGTCCCGGTGAGCGTGGTCGTGGTGCCCGTGAGCGTGGTGGTGGGGGAGCCCGACGGCGCCTTCAGCGTGGTGTTGTAGATCGGGCTCGTAGCGGGCACGGTGGTGGTATTGGGGACCGTCGCCCCGCCGGTGGCGCCGTTGAGCGTGGCTGTGGTGGCGGTGGCGGTGGTCGCGACCGTCGGTGAGAGCACCGCGGCGGCGTCAGCCGTCGGGCCCTGGCCGGCGCCGGTGGCGTGTGCGGTGCCCGATGCGGCGCCGGACCCTGAGGCCGGTCGCGGATCGCGCGCCACCGCCCGCGGCTGCAGCGTCGCCCGCACACGGGTCGCGCGCGGCACTGAGACCGCCGCCGCGGGCCTCGGGGCGGCGGCACTGGTCTTGGCCACCCCGGCGTTGACTGAGCTGTTGAGCACCTGCATGCCGCTGCGCCCGGGGGCGCGGTGATGGTCTGTCTGGCTCACCGCCACGGTTCCCGCGGTGACCAGGGCGGCTGCCGCGAGGCCGGCGGCGGCCTTGGTGGCCACGGCCCCGACGCC
>JAJZDA010000021.1 GCA_021851525.1 Actinomycetes bacterium
CGATCTCGACTTGCTGCCCCGGAACGACGAGGTGCGGTCCGGCTGCATCAGCAGGGCCGCGACCAGCTGCGTTCGACGGCCGCGAAGAACCTGCCGGTCGCCAAACCCAGGAGCTACATCTCCCCTCTCTGCCCGTCTCGTGAGGGTCTCAGATCCACGGACCTTGTCGCGGCTTCGTGAGACCTTGGCGCATCTCGGTGAGATTCAGGTTGTCGCGTTTTCGTGAGACCCGACACTCGCTCCGCACCGACTTCGTCGCCCCCCTGCTGGACTTGCCGTCGGTCGCCTGCTTGCCCCGCGTTTGGCTCGCGCCCGGAATCTTGTTCGCGGCGACGGTGAGCTCGCGTAGATCTCCGCCGCTCACTGAAGCGGGCACGCGGCCCGCGTCAGCGCCGGGCATTCACGCGCAAGGCCTCGTGCGGGTTTCAGGACGGTGCTGATCGTTGCTGATGAGCGAGCGCCTGCGATCCGGACGAGCTGATCAGAACGCACGTTCGACCATGCGAGCGACCCATGCCTGGGTGGTCTACGCCGCATGGGACATCTTCCATCGGGCTGTGTACCTCCGCCTGAGGGCCTTCTCTGTCTCCACGATCGCCCAGGCGAGGATGGCGACGCCGACGATCTTGAGCCAGGTCGTGGCGTCGATGGCGGCTGTGCCGAAGAGGGTGTTCATAGGTGGCCAGTAGGTGAGCAGGAGCTGAAGCCCGACGGTCAGCGTGATCCCCGCGATCATCCATCGGTTGGAGAACAGCCCAAGGTCGGTGGCGCGGCCGGTCAGCGACCGGCAGTTGAACAGGTATCCGGTTTCCACAAGCACGAACACGTTGACCGCGACGGTCCGTGCCTCGGCGTCGCTGGCCCCCAGGCGCAGTTCGTGCTCGAAGAGCGCGTAGGCGGCCGAGACGAGCAGCAGCGAGATCAGCAACGTGCGGGCGATCACGTCGTGGGTGAGCAGCGGCTCAGCCGGGCGTCGGGGCGCGCGGGCCATGATCTCCGGCTCAACGCGCTCAAAGGCGAGTGTGAGCCCGAGCAGCACCGCGGTGGTCATGTTGATCCAGAGGATCTGCACGGGCAGGATCGGGAGGGTGGTGCCCAGAGCGATCGCGGTCAGGATGAGCAGTCCCTCTCCCATGTTGGTCGGCAGTGTCCAGACGATGAACTTCTTGAGGTTGTCGAAGGTGTGGCGGCCCTCTTCAACTGCAGCCTCGATGCTGGCGAAGTTGTCGTCGCTGAGGACGATGTCGGCCGCCTCACGCGCCACCTCCGTGCCGGCGAGCCCCATGGCCACGCCGATGTCTGCCTGGTTGAGCGCGGGCGCATCGTTGACCCCGTCTCCGGTCATCGCCACAACCTCTCCGCGCGCCTGCAGCGCGCTGACCAGGCGGAGCTTCTGCTCGGCGGACACGCGCGCGAATACCTCGGTTGACGCCGCGAGCGCGCCGAGCTGCTCCGCGGGGATGTGTGCAAGGTCCGCACCGGTGATGACGCGGGGTGCGCCGTCGCTGCTCAGGCCGACGCGCTGGGCGATCGCGGCAGCGGTCGCGGCGTGGTCGCCGGTGATCATCTTGACCGCGATCCCGGCCGCTCGGCACGCCCGCACAGCGGCGAGCGCCTCGGGGCGCGGCGGGTCGACCAGCCCCTGTAGGCCCAGGAAGATCAGTTCGCTCGGTCGCTCCAGATCGATCGTGTCCTGATCAACCGGTCGCGTGGCGAAGGCCAGCACCCGCTGTCCCTGACGGCCGAGCTCTTCCGTGCTGTGCAGGATCTCGCGGGCATCCACGCGGACGGGGCGGCCGTCTGCGCCCAGCGCGCGGTCGCACATCTCCAGCACCTGCTCGGCGGCGCCCTTGACGTAGAGCGCCGCGCCTCCCTCGGGCGTCCGGTGCACGGTGGCCATGTAACGGCGCTCAGACTCAAACGGCAGCACATCGATCCGCGGCTGGAGCTGCAGCTCGCCCGCACGCGTCATCCCCGCCTTGCGCGCGGCTACCACGAGCGCCGCCTCCATCGGATCGCCGACGGGCTCCCACTCGCTGTTGCGCGCGCGCACATCGGAGTCACCGCACAGCGTCCCGGCGCGCAGGCACGCGACCAATGCGGGCTGCGCGGCCGGCGTCACCGCACGTCCCGCGATCGAGATGGCCCCCTCCGGGCGATAGCCGCCGCCGGTCAGTTCGTAGCGCTCGCCACCGGCGAGCACTGTTTGCACGGTCATCGCGTTCTGGGTCAGCGTCCCGGTCTTGTCGGTGCAGATGACCGTCGTGCTGCCGAGCGTCTCGACGGCGGGCAGCCGGCGGATCACCGCGTGGCGGCGTGCCATCCGGCTGACGCCGATCGCCAGCGCGATGGTCACCGCAGCCGGGAGGCCCTCGGGGATCGCTCCCACCGCCAACGCCACCGCGGCTACCAGCATCTGCGAGGCCGACTCGCCGCGGGCGACGCCGACGGCAAACGCGAGACCGGCCAGCGCGAGGATCACGACAGTCAGGACGCGACTGAAGTGCCCCAGCTTGCGCGTCAGCGGGGTCTCGAGCTCCCCGGTCTCGCCCAGCAGCCGGTGGATCAACCCAAGCTCGGTGTCCGCAGCGGTGCCGACCACCACCGCCTGGCCATGGCCGGCGGTGACCAGCGTCCCCGAGAAGACCATGTTCGCGCGATCGGCGAGCACCGTCTCCGGGGCCAGCACCGTCTGCGTCTTGGATACGGGGACAGACTCCCCCGTCAACGCCGACTCATCAACCTGCATCTCGCCGACCTGCACCAGGCGCATGTCTGCGCTGACCTTGTCTCCCGGCCCGAGCAGCACAACATCGCCCGGCACCAGTTCGCGCGCGGGGATCTCAAGCTCACGGCCTTCACGCAGAACGCGGGCATCGACGGTCAGCATCGCCGCCAGCGCATCCAGCGCCCGCTCCGCGCGGGCCTCCTGCACGAACCCCACCACCGCATTCGCGACCACAACGCCGACGATCACCGACGCCTCAACCGTCCCCCCGATCGCGTAGGTCACCACCGCCGAAACGATCAGCACATAGATCAGAGGATGGTGAAACTGCAGAAGCAGCCGCACAACCCAACCGCGGCGCTCGACCCGCGGCAGCACGTTCGGCCCGTGCCGCGCGAGCCGGCGCGCCGCCTCGCCATCACTCAGACCATGCTCGCGGTCAGTCTCGAGCACCGCAAGCGCCTCGTCGACGGGCAGGTGGTGCATGCCACTACCGCCGCTGCCGGGCGGTCGGCGCCGCCCGCTCAGCCCGTACCGACCGGACGCTGCCGCCGCGCTGATGCCGGGGCGCCGCGCAACGACCCCTGCGGTTCATGCCGGCGGGCGGCCGGCTCACAGGATCGCTCGTTGCGCGGCGCGTGCTGCGCACTCGCGCCACCAACCGCCGCCGGTCCGTGCGGCGACCTGCAGGCTCAGGTGCGTGAGCGAGGCGAGGCATCGCTCACGCAGTGTCCCAACAGGCTGGTGGCGCCGCGACCGTGGTCTGCCTGACTGATGTTCGGGTTTTCCCCACCCCCGCCGGCGTGCGTGGGATCCGAGCGCGCGCCGCCTCGGCTCGGGCTCGCCGGTCTGCGTGAGCTGGCACACGGGCGTCCCCATTCCGGGAGCCGTCGGAAAGGAAGCGCTGAAACGCGTCTGACGCTGAACGTGTGAATCGGCGCCGTCAGCAACGACAGCTCACTCAGGTTATGAGGCCGCGCGCGCCGGCCAGCGTCAACGCCCCGCCGGCGAAGGTCAGCAGCGCCGCCAGCGCCGCCGGCCAACGCCGCTGAAACCACGAACCCGAGCGTGCCAGCCACTGGCGGGCACGCTCGTCGTTCACGAGCAACAGCACGATGACGCCCAGAAGGGGCAGCACAACGACGAGGTTGTAGAGGGTCAAGAGTGCCAACTGCTGCACCATTGCCAGGTGTGAAGCCCCGATCGCCGCGATGATCGCGAGATACGGTGCGGCCGAGAGAAGCTCCACCGCCGCAACCGACGCGCCGGCGATCACGGCAGAGCCGCTGCCGCTCCCCGGTACTTCCCTGCGGGCCAGTTGCCCCCGCCCCCTCCACAGACGCCAGGCCACCGCGATGAGGACCATGCCGGCCACCAGTTCGATCACCTCTCGCACCGTCTCCTGCGGGCGCGGGACCAGATCCAGCAGCGCCCTGCCAGGACCGAACAGCAGGATCGCGCCGGCCGCGAAGTTCACGGTGCAGAAGCCGACGGTGAACTGCGTTACGCGCCAAGCGCCGTTCGGGCGCGCGGCCAGATACAGGACTGCCCCGATCGTGCTGGGCGTCAGCGAGTCAGCCAGCCCCACGGAAATCGTCAGCCCGAGTAGATGAACCATTCAGTCCTGGTGGTATGTCGCCGAAACACCTGTTGCTTCGATTCCCCTGGCGGAGTCAGGCGGCGTCTTCGTCGCCCCGCCTGGCGCTGCCATGCCACGGCTCGCCTGCATCCTGGCCCGCCATCCGCCGGTGGCTCCTCCCGGTGGCCAGCCATCCATGTGACACACCACCAGCTTCAAAGCGAGCACTCTCGTTGGTGCCGAAAGCCGCGCACCGGCAAGCGTGCTTGGAGGCGACGGCCATGCCGCAGGCATCGCTGACCAGCTCACTATGCCACCCGGCCGACCCGCTGCCTGGGTCTCGCCTGCCCACAGGACGGTTGACGCGTGCCACTCCGGGGGAGAAACACGGCGTGGGAACGGCTTTCTCCCCCAGCGACGCTCACGGCCACCCTACAACGCTCGCCGTCAGCCCGCCGCTCCGGTGACGCTCGCCGAGCTTTCCCCAACCGGCGGATGCGATCTGCGACGGTTGTGTCCTGCTGGTGCGGTGACCGTTGCAGGCGCTCGAGGGGTGAGAAGTCGGTGGCTGTGTTCCTGGTTCAGTTCAGTGGCTCGGCGCAGACGCTCGGCGACGACCTGGCAGCGATCGGCGGGCAGCTGGAGGACCAGGGTGCGGTGCTCGTGCGCAGCTGGGACTCCGGCCCCGACAGCCCCCACTTCCTGGTGGTGAGCTCAGATCGCACAGGGCTGCTTGAAGACGTGCTGCGTCCGCACAACGAGGTGGTTGAGGGATATGCCCCGCTCTCACTCGCCGGTGAGAACGAGGCCGGCGACGAGCTGATCAGCTCGCTGCTCCCGGTGCAGACCCCAGGCGGCCTGCACCATGGTCTGATCACCGCCTGGGTCGGCGGCAGGATCGATTACTGCGAAGCCTGCGGGCGCCCACACCCGCCGGGAGTTCACGTCCGTGCCGCAGGCTGACACCCGCGTTCTGCCGAACATGGCCTGGCCCGTCGGCTACTCGGCGGCCGTGGACCGTGTCGGCGCCACCGCGGCGCCGCTGCTGGCAGGCTTCGCTTTCACGTTGATCGGCCTGGTGATCGGAAACACCCTGATCGTCGCCCAGCGCAACATCGCGCTGCTGATCCTGGTCTCGGCGGCGCTGATGTTGAGCAACGCGGTTCAGATGGCGTTTGCGGCGCGGCGCTACTACGTGGCGCCGCACGACTACGTGGCGCTGCTGGAGATAGCGAAGCTCGAGGAGCAGGAGCGGAGCATGTCGCTTCGCGCGCTGCGCGAGACCTACGTTGGGGACCTGCGCAAGCACAAGCGCTACCTCGATTACACGCGCCTGCTCTACAACACCGGGATAGTGCTGCTGCTGGCCGGCGTCTGCGTCGTGCTGATCCCCCCGGGCCGGCTCTCGCGGATCCCGGACGTGCGTATCGCGGCCGCTGCGGTGGCCGGCGCAGGAGCCCTGATCGAGTTCATGTTCGGTCTCCTGTTCCCCGCCCTGGAAGCACTCGGAAGGCTGCTGAAGGCGCCGGCGCCGCAGCCGCCACCGGCGCCCGCTGCCACCCCAACGGCCCCGCCGCCCACACCAGCACCTCAGCTCACCGCAGCGCCTCAGCTCACCTCAGCGCCACAGACCACAGCAGCGCCACAGACCGCCGCAGCTCCGGGTGCTGCCACAGCAGCGGACCCCTCCCCGTCACCCCCACCCCCACCCCCGGCGCCAGGTGCCGGCACGGCGCCTGCCGGACCGAGCTTCGAGGGCAACAGGATGCCCCCGGCGATCTTCGTGATCGCGCTGCTGTGGCTGCTGGTGCTGGCGGCGATGTTCTTCCTCTACATCGACTCGGAGCCGGTGCGCGCGGCGCTGCCTGCAAGGCTCGGCAGCAAGATCCCGCTCGCGGTCATCTGGTTCGGCGCGCTCGGCGGGCTGCTGAAGAGCCTCACCGGCATCTTCGCCTACAGCCGCCGCTGGAATCCCAGCTACAGCTACTGGCATGTGCTGAAGCCGGCTGTGGGTGCCATCACCGGCGCGATGGGCTGCGTGCTGCTGCTGGTCACCATCGAGCTCGCGACGACGGGCCCGACCAGGACCGATCCGACCATCTACGAGGGAGTGGCGTTTGTCTTCGGCTTTGCCGAGGCCGCGTTCCGCAGCCTGATCACGCAGGTCACGAACGTGATCCTGAAACCGGGCACGAGCGCGGCCAGATGAGCATCGGATCGGCATCGCCCGCTTCTCCGCTCGTGTTCGCCGCGCGCACACCGCTGCAGGCGATCGCCAGCGAATGACCAGCGCCGTCTCCGGCTCTCTCCGCCCAGCTCACGGGCCGCCAGCGTCGCTGACAGCGGGCGCGGGCTCCCCCTGAACGGTGAGCGTGAAGCCGCACAGCCACAGCGCCGCGACCGAGAACACGCTTGCCAGCAATGCCGTGGCGACCATGCCGACGTTGATCACGCTCAGCGCGAAGAACGTGCGCGTCGCGGGGATCAGCAGGGCGAGCACATAGAACGCGGCCAGCACCGCCGACATGGCGGCGACACTGGCGGAGCGTCGCCGCGAGCCGCCGGCCTCCAGCGCCATCACCAGGTAGAGCCCGTTGGCCACCAGCGTGGTCAGCGCGACGGTGCGCGCGTCCGCGACCGAGAGGTCGAGGTCGTGCAGCGCAAAGAGGTAGGCGGCCACCACCCCGGAGCCGGTGATGAAGCCGGCCGGGACGGCGAAGCGCGCCGCCTGGGCAGCGAATCCGGCCGGGCTCCAGGTGCCGCTGCTGGGCGCCAGCGCCAGGAAGAACGTGGGGATCCCGATCGTCAGGCTGGCGGCCAGCGAGAGGTGCCGAGGCAGCAGCGGGTAGGCGTCGGAGCTGATCCCGATCGTGAGGATCAGGAAGGCCGCAAAGGCCGACTTGGTGACGTACAGCCGGGTCACGCGCTGGAGGTTGCGCAATGCCCTGCGGCCCTCCTCCACCAGCGCCGGCACGCTGCCGAAGTCACCGTGGATCAGCACCAGGTCAGAGACGGCCCGCGCCATCTGTGTGCCGCTGCCCTGCGCGATCGCCAGCCGCGAGCTCTTCAGAGCGGGCACGTCGTTGACGCCGTCCCCGAGCATCGCCACGTAGCGCCCGGAGTCATGCAGCGCCTGCACGAGATCACGCTTGCCCTGCGGCGAGATCCGCCCCACGACTGTCACCTGAGAGGCGAAGCGCTCCCGCTCAGCGCGCTCGGCGGGGATCGCGTCCCCCTGCTCCACGCGCCGCACGTCGATGCCCACGTCACGGGCGATCGCGGCAACGGTCTGCGGAGCGTCCCCGGAGAGCACCTTGATCTCGACCTGCTGGTCGCGCAGGAATGCGATCGCCTCGCGGATGTTGGGCCGCAGCTGCTCCGCGATCACCACCACGCCGAGCGCCTTCAGGCCGGCCGGCGGCTCGGTGGAGCCACCCTCTGCAGCTGGCCGGTCACCGGCGGCCACGGCCAGCACGCGCCGTCCCTGGCTCTGGCGCTCACGCACTGTGGAGACCAGCTCACCGATCGGTAGGCGCTCCGGGGCGCCGAGGTAGAAAGTTCCCTCCGGCAGCGAGACCGAGCTCCAGCGGCGGCTGCTCGAGAACGGGACGCTGGCCAGCGCCGGGCGCGGCGGCGCGTCGTAGCGCTCCGCGATCGCCTCGAGCGTCGCATTGCGTACAGGTGAGCTCGCGGCCAGCGCGCTGAGCGCCGCATCCAGCTCCTGCGGTCCGTGTCCCTCCACCGGCAGCAGCTCCACAACACGCAACCCCGACTCCGTCAGCGTGCCGGTCTTGTCGATGCAGATCGTGTCCACGGAGGCCAGTGACTCGATCGCGTTGAGCTGCTGCGCGAGCACTCCGCGCCGCGACATCCGCACCGCCGCCGCCGCGTAGGTGAGGCTGACCAGCACCATCAGCCCCTCCGGGATCAGCGTCACCACGCCCGCGGTGGCTGTCGAGACCGCCTGGTGAACCGGGGCCTGGCGGTGATACAGCGAGTATCCGAGGATCGCGCCGAGGGCCACGACCAGCCCCACGAGCACGTACAGCATCCGGTTGACAGCCAGCTCCAGCGGTGAGCGCGGGTGGCGGAAGGAGCGCGCCTCCCCGGTCAGGCGCGCGGCGAAGCTGTCCTGTCCGATCGCGGTCACCAGGCAGGCGGCGCTGCCCTCCACGACAAAGGCGCCCGAGTGAACCGGGTCGCCCTCGGAGTGGCGCGCGGGCTCGCTCTCCCCCGTGAGGATCGACTCGTCGAGCGCCAGCTCATCGACGGCCAGCAGCGTGCCGTCGGCCACCACCTGATCTCCGGGCGCCAGCAGCATCACGTCGTCAACCACCAGTTCCGCGACCGGCACCTGCCGGCGGCGGCCGTCGCGCTGCACGGTGGCGCGCGGCGCCACCAGCAGCGAGAGCCGGTCGAGCGCCCGCTTGGCGCGAACCTCCTGGGTGATCCCGATCCCTGAGTTGGCGACGATGATCCCCAGAAAGAGCGCGTCGCGCACGTCCCCGAAGATCAGCGTGACGATCCCGAACGCGAACAGGATCACGTTGAACACCGTCAGCACGTTCGCCCGCACGATGCTCGAGTAGGAGCGGCTCGTGCCGCCGGCGTCGACCGGCGGTCGCTCGCTCAGGCGCCGGGCCGCCTCCTGCTCGCTGAGCCCTTGCAGCTGTGCAGCTGCGCCGGCCGTAGCGCTCATCTGCGGGCCGCTATCGCGTAGATCACCGCACCACTGACCAGCAGCAGAACCACGCCGGTGGCGAGCACCGCCACGGAGATCCAGAGCAGGTCCGGGATGCTCGCGCCGACGCTGACCCGGGCCAGCAGCGCCGTGCTGCCGTCCAGGTTCATCACCACCACGCGCCAACTCCCGGGCTGCGGGGTCCAGTCGAGCGTCAGCTGCCCGTTGCCGCTGACGCTCGCGCTCCACAGCCGCTGCGCGCCCGGGGCCCCGGGTGTCGCGCCGCCGGCATGCATCCGCAGCCCGCCGGCGCCACTGCCGAAGCGGTTGAGCTCACCGTAGGAACTGCCCGCCAGGTAGCGCTCAACGCCGGCCGCCGGTGCGATGCCGACAAACAGCGGGCGGTCGCCGCTCACGCGGATGCGGACGGTCCCCAGGAGGTCACGCGCTATCACCCAGTCGTTGGACGCCCCGGCGCGGTAGCTGGCCGAGACCAGCGCATGCCCGCTGGTGGTGTAGGTGCGTGACGGCGTCATCAGGTAGCCGGCCGCGTCACGCTGGGTCTGGTCCAGCACGATCCCGGCGCCGCCGGCGGCCACCAGGCCGAGTGCGATAAGCCCAAGCAGGCCCGCCAGCACGACTCCGATGACCGGTCCCGGCCCCCATCCCCGGCGCCGCGCGGTCGCGTGCTCGGTCAGCGGGGAGCGCGGGATCGACGCCTGTGCGGCGGGCGGCCCCTCGGGCGGGTTCTGCTCGGCGGCCTCAGGCACCTGCTGCCGGGGAGCTTCGGTGCTCTGCGGCGAGGTGACCGCGAACATCCCGCTCGGCTCATGCTCACCTGGGTCAAGCCGGAACGGCGGGTACTCGCTGGTCATCACCGACGCGTAGGCGACGACCCGCAGCACCCAGCGGTCAAGCCCCAGGACGAAGTCAAAGATCGAGCGCGGGTACTGACCGCGGAACAGCAGCACGAGCATCGCGACCAGCACCAGCAGGTCGATCAGCCCCATGGTCGACCGCGTCCAGACGTGCGCGTCGGTCCCCCACCAGGCGGCCCCGGAGCCGCCGAGGAACACGCCGGCGACGATGTACTGCGGGACCCCGGCGAGCCACCACCCGATCAGCGGCAGCCCGCGCCTCTGGCGCTGCGGGTAGTCGATCATCAGCCGCGCGGGGTAGTCCGGGACGTCGGCGAGCGTGAACGGCGGGTAGCGGTCGGTGCCGTTGGCCGCAAACGCGTAGAAGCCGACGCGCCATGTCCACTGCAGCACACCGACGTTGAAGCGGAACAGGGCCTGCGGGTAGCGGCCGCTGAAGAGCACGACGATGAACGCGCTCACGGCGCTCACCATGAAGCCGATCCACAGGAAGAACAGCACGAGGTAGTGCGGGATCACCAGCAGCCACTTGATCAGCCACAGCCAGCGCGATGGCTGCTCTAGCTGCCCGTCGAGTCGGACCGGGTATGGGCTGGCCGGCGTGAAGCTCGCTTGCATGAGACTCACCCTCCTCGGGTCGAAGGCCATCGGCCTCACGGTTGGCGCTGCCAATCACAGCGATCCTTGCACCGCGCCCCCAGGTTGGCATCCGCTTTACCCCGCGCCCCCCGCGCACGCTTGATGCAGCGCCGACTGCATCACAGCCGCAGCGCCTGGCGCCGCCCTCAGGGCCTTCCAGTAGCAACGGCGCACATTGGCAAATCTGGCGTTGAGGATGCCCCGGGTTCCGTAGAAATTGGGGTGGCGGTGCTCCCGTCTGCGTCCACTGCCGTTGGCAGCGTGCGGGGGTGAAACCAAGAAGCCGTTCGCGGAGTTGGCGCTCCGGGACGGGGACAGGAGAACCGCATGAGAACCGTATCGCCCGGCCGGGTCGTCACCGCATCCGAGGCCGCTGAGGCAGGGTTGTCGCCGCGTGTGCAGGAGGCGCTCGGCGATCTGGTCGGGGCAGCGAAGGGAGGGCTGCTCGCGTTGAGCGTTGGTGTCGGTCTCGGCGTGTTGGAGACGTTGACGGCTGAGGAGGTCGATGAGCTGTGCGGCCCGAGGGGCCGCCATGACCCGGATCGGGGCGCGTATCGGCATGGCAGCGAGCCTGGGAGCGTCACGCTCGGCGGTCGGCGGGTGCCAGTCAACAAACCGCGGGTGCGGGCCAAGAACGACAGCGCCGAGGTGCCGTTGGCCAGCTACCAGCACTTCGCTGCCCGCGATCCGCTCACGGCAGTGGTGCTGGAGCGGATGCTCGCCGGGGTCTCGACCCGACGCTATCGGCGTCTGCAGGAACCGGTCGGGACCGAGGTCCAGGAGACCGCGAAGTCGACATCGACGAGCTCGGTGTCGCGCACGTTCGTGGCCCGGACCAAGCAGACATTGGGCGAGTTGATGAGCCGCCGCCTCGATGACGTTCGCCTGGCGGTGTTGATGCTCGACGGGATCGATCTGAAAGGCCGCACGAACATCGTGGCTCTGGGGATCAGCACGGACGGGGTGAAGATCCCGCTCGGCCTGTGGGAGGGGTCTTCGGAGAACAAGACCGTCGCCAGCGCGCTGCTGGCTGACCTCGTTGACCGCGGCCTCGATACCGAACAGGGTGTGCTCGTCGTTCTCGATGGAGCGAAGGCGTTGCGCGCGGCGGTCAACAAGGTGCTCGGTGCCAGAACCCCGGTGCAGCGGTGCATCCGCATAACCGCCACAAGGAGAGAAACGTGCTCGATCACCTACCCGAGGAGATGCGCGAGACCGTCGAGCGCAGGCTCCGCCGCGCGTGGGCGCTGACCAGCTATGACCAGGCGCTGGAGCGGCTCCGGAGGCTCGCCGGTGATCTCGAGCAGCCCTATCCCGGGGCGGCCGCGTCCCTGCGCGAAGGCATGGAAGAGACGCTCACGGTGATCAAGCTTGGGATCACCGGGAAGCTGAAGCAGACGATCGAGTCCACGAACCCGTGCGAGTCGATGATCGAGTGCGTGCGCCGCACGTCCCGGAACGTGAAGAACTGGTCCAGCGGGGAGATGGCGATGCGCTGGACCGCAGCCGGAATGCTCGAAGCCGAGAAACAGTTCCGGCGCGTGAAGGGCCACACCGAACTCGCCGACCTAGTGGTCTGTCTCCGAAATATCTGTCGATTTGAGCCGCCCCTGGCGGCGGCTGGCGGCGTCCTCGTCGCCTCGCGTGGCGCTGCCACGCCACGGCTCCTGCGTTCTTGCCCGCCATCCGCCTGTGACGCCTCTCGGTCGCCAGCTATTTGCGGGACAGACCACTAGCCGTGGCGGTGGAGCGTCACCTCAACCCGCCCCAACCAACAACCAGCCGCTCACCCCAGACCGATATGGTCACCGCCTGACACGATCAAATCCCGGAGAGCCGTCACCGAAATGCCACGACGACCGGGACATCCTCCCGGGGCATCCTCCGGAATCGGGCTGCTCACACCGAGCACCGTCCACCACGGCCACGCCCAGGCGACCCACGACGCTCGCGCCAAGGTGCTCAACGCCGCCTACGCCGCCACGCCCGAGCGATTCATCAACCAGCCCCCGCGACCACCGGCGCTACCAGCCGCGGCGTGGATCAACAAGCCCAACAGTCCGGAGGGCGAACACTAGACTCGTCGACCTGCCGTCTCACACGGCTTGACGGGCTCCGATCTCGTCAGGGTCCGACCGTCGGTGTCACTCGATTTAAGCTCGATACGACTTTGATGATGTCCTGTTCACAGGCAAATCCCACCAATGCGATCGTCTGCCCTTCCTTGGTCAGGCTCGCTTGTACGTAAGACCCCTTCGTTCTCACGACTCCCCGTACCGCCGCGAGCTCAGGCAGTGCCCGCCACTCCCGTTCGTATGGGGGCCGAGCTCTTGGATTTTCAGCAACGCCGACGACGTGTAGGTCGACCCCACTGGCGTGCGTCGCGGTAATGCGATAGCTAACCCGAGCCGGGAGTACATCGAGGTAGTACATCGGTTGCGCCACGCCTGCGGGCCACCAGGCCGGCTCGAACACAGCACCATGGAACGAGACCGCGAGCGCTTCGACAGACTCCAAGCGCTCCGACCGACCGAGCGCCCCTCCGACCGAGGGCGCAACATCATCGCGGTGCGGCATTAGTGACAGCTCCAGAGTTTAGAGGAACATCGCCTCGCGAGGCTCAGTGCTCACTGCCGTGGGCGCTCGGGCACCCTGACCAGAAGCTGCGTGATCCGCAGCGCGTCAAGCCCGCTGACCTCGATGCTGACGCCATCCACCGCGACCCGCTCACCCTCGCTGGGGCGGTGGCCGAGCCTGTCCAGCACGAGCCCGGCCAGCGTGCGGGCGCCGTCGCGCGGCAGCTGCGTTCCAGCGGCGTCGTTGAAGTCCGCGATGGTGATCGACCCGGAGACGCGGAGCGTGCGCTCGTCGATCCAGCTGACACGGTCGTCCGGGAGGCCGAACTCATCACCGAACTCACCGATCAGCTCATCCGCGACGTCATGCAGCGTGACGATGCCGGCGACGTCACCGTACTCATCGAGCACCACCGCAAACTGCTCCGACTGCCTGCGCCAGTGCGCCAGCAGGGCCCCCAGATCCTTGGTTTCCGGAATCATGTAGACCTCGCGGGCAAGCTCACCCACGAGCTTGCAGGGATCCTCGCGGCTGGCCCCCAGCAGATCCCGGATGTGAACCACGCCGACAATCCGGTCGATGCTCCCGCTGGCCACCGGGTAGCGCTCATGCGGGTTTGCGGCCACCCGCTCCAGCGCTTCCCCAACGCTCAGCGAGGCGTCCAGCCACTGCACGCTGAGCGCCGGGCGCATCACGTCGCGCGCCTCCCGTCCGGCGAAGTCCACGACGTTGTAGAGCAGCTCCTCCTGCGCGCCGGCGATGACGCCGGCACGCTCCGCCTCGTCGATCACCGAACGCAGCTCCTCGACGCTGCGGATCGAGTCGCCGGCCACGACGGAGCCCACGCCGAACGGGGCGAGCACGAGCCGCGCAGAGTGCTCCAGCAGCCAGACCGCCGGGCGCAGCACGATCGAGATCAGCTCGATTGCCGGCGCCACCGCCATCGCCACACGCTCCGCCCGCGCCAGCGTCAGCGCCTTGGGGACCAGCTCACCGAAGACAACCGACAGGTAGGTCACAGTGCCGAACGCGATCAGCGCCCCCAGCCACGCGGAGATGCGCGCACCGAGCACGTCGCGCACCAGCGGCTCACCCACGGCGCCGGTGAGGATCCCTACGGCGGTGATCCCCACCTGCACGGTGGAGATCACGCGGACCGGGTTGTCCATCAGCCGCAGCGCCGCCTCGCAGCCGCGCCGACGCCTGCCAGAGTGCTCGCGCAGCGCCGCGCGCCGCGCGGTCACCACCGCGTACTCACCGACCACGAAGAACGCGTTGGCGCCGACCAGCGCCAGCACCGCCGCGATGCGCCCCAGGTTGCTCACCTCGGCACACCCCTGCGCCCGCACCCAGCCTCCCTGCCGGGCTGTCCGGTGGGAGCGTGTGCGGGGCCGTGTACGTGCCGGCGCATGAGTGGACGATAGGCACAGCGCGCGCCGGCGCCATCGCGTGCAAGCCGCAGCGCCGTTGCCAGTTCCTGCGCGCCCTCACAGCCACCCCACCGCCCTCACAGCCACGCCCACCGGTCCCTATATCCTGGGCCCATGTCCGGCACCGGCGCGCCCCCACCCTCCGCGCCGCAGCCGCCGCGCTGCTACGTCGCGAGCCCGCTGGGCTTTGGGGAAGCTGGGCGCCACTACTACGCGACGGTCTACCTGCCGGCGCTGCGCACGGTCGTGGAGCCTGTCGATCCCTGGGCCCTGACCAGCGCCGCGGAGGTTGTGCAGGCGGCGGCCGCCGGTCGCCAGGCCCAGATGGCGCTGGAGATCGGCCGACGGAACATCGCCGCAATCGACTCCTGTGCGCTGCTGGTGGCGCACCTGGACGGTCAGGAGCTCGATTCCGGAACGGCAGCGGAGGTTGGCTACGCGTCAGCCCGCGGGCTGCGCTGCTTCGGTCTGCGCACCGACCTGCGCGACGCCGGCGAGCCCGGTGCGCTTGTGAACCTGCAGGTTCAGACCTTCATCGTGGAGTCCGGCGGTGCGATCCTCCCGACCCTCGAGCTGCTGCTGGCGGCGCTGTCCGCCGGGGCGAATCCCGCCTCCTGAGCGGCGCCCGCCAGCCGCACGTCAGAGCGTCGCCGGCCGGCTGCGCCTCAGGCAGTCGCCTCGACCGCGGCGACCTGCCACGCAGGCTCTCCCTCGACCGTCTGGCTGAGCTTCCTGAGGTATGCGTGGCCGACTATCAGCCAGGCGCTGCCGAGCATGTAGGCGCCGAACACGTCGCTGATCAGGTGCTGCCCGCCAACCACGCGTGCCGGCCCGGCCCCGACGATGGCGATTGCCAGCAGCACACCCATCCTGCGCCGGCCCAGACGCAGGGCCACCAGCGCGACATAGCCGACGGAGGCGGTCATGAAGGTCACGACACCGCTGGGGAAGTTGGTGCCGACGTGGTGCGGAAGCACCTGCCACAGCGGCGTGGGACCGCAGATGATCTTGATCACGCCGTTGATCACCGAGGCGACCAGCACGATCCCGAGACCCAGGGCGGTGAGCCGCCCCGCTCTGCGCCACAGCCAAGCGAACATCACCAGCACCTCACCGATCGCCACCAGTGGCCGGCCGACCTGCTGGTAGACGCGCGTGATGTCCCAGATCGGCCAGGCCTTGTGTGACATGCCCACGTGCGCCGCCCAGACATCGAAGCCGAAGCTGTGCACCGACAGCACCCAGCGTTCGAGGATTACGAGCGTCAGCAGCGTGCCGCTGACGAGCATCCACAGACGGCCCTCCAGCACCCCCGCGATGGGGGTGCGGCGCTCCCGGATCTCAGGTAGGGATTCGATCACGTCGGGCACCATACCGATCGGCGCCCGCGGAGGCCCGCAGAGCGCAGTGAGACGTCACACAGCGCCGGGCACGCGCGGCGAGGACCGCACCAAGCACCCGCGCGCGCGGATTCTACGGGCCGGCCGGCGTTTGCGCAGTGTGATCGAACGGTCAGCTCCGCGGCGCTCCGGGGCGCGCCGCGGAGCTGGCGCCAGCCGCCTGCGCAGCCGGTATCGGTCGCACGTTGGCGACGCGCATCGCATGCACGTAACGATCACGCTCAATAGCGGTCCGGTCCACCCCCGCATCCAGCGCCAGCGTGCCGCGGAACTCAGCCAGCGCATAGAAGTGCTTGCGGCGCATCCACTGCGAGAGCTGGTCGAGCAGCACCTGCGCGTACTCCGGGCCGTGACGCAGCAGCGCGGAGGCGCTCATCACAACGTCGGCGCCCGCCAGCAGGTAAGCGGCCACATCGGTCCCCTGCTCCACCCCTGTGGTGGCGGCCAGTGAGGCGCCGATCACCCCGGGCGAGCTGAGCTCCTGGCTGAGCTTCACCGCGACCGCCAGCGGGACCGTCTGTCGCACCTGCGCAAGGACGTCCAGCTCGATCGCCGCGGGCCCGGCATCCTGGGCGGTCCGCGCGAACTCCGTCCAGCCGCGCGTCTTGCTCTCGTTGATGCTGGCGATCAGCGGGATCTCAACGGCCTGCGCGGCGTGCCTGAACAGGTGGCGGCTCTGCGGACCTGCTCGTCCACCTGCTCCTCAAACAGCGACGGCAGCACGATCGCGGAGACTCCGGTGGCCGCCAGGCGCTGGATGCCGGCCAGCGTTCCTGAAAGCGGAGAGGCCGAGGCCACCAGCGGATTGCTGAGTTGCAGGCCCAGGTAGGTGGTTGTGAGATCCATCGCCAGCAGCGGTGCGCCTACGGCACGCTGACCGGGTCCTGCGCGCGGTCGTCATCAGCGGCGTGGTGAGCCGGGGAATCCCCCTCGATGTTGATCTGCGGGAGCGCGCGGTCGAGCGCCGCCGGCAGCTTCCAGGTGGCGGAGCCGAGCAGCTCCAGCACCGCGGGCAGCATCACGCAGCGCACAATCACGGCGTCGAGGAAGACCGCCGCCGCCAGGCCGAAGCCGAACTCCTTGATTGAGCGCTGGTCACCGAGCATGAAGGAGAGGAACACGCAGACCATGATCGCCGCGGCCGCGGTGATCACCCGCCCGGTGAAGGCGATGCCGTCGGCCACAGCCTGCGAGGCATCGCCCTTGTGCACCCACTCCTCCCGCACGCGCGAGATCAGGAAGACCTCATAGTCCATCGAGAGGCCGAACACGACAGCGAACATGATCACCGGGATCCACGGCTCGATCGGGGCCTTGGAGACACCGAAGATCCCCGCCAGCCAGCCCCACTGGAAGACCGCGACGGTCGCGCCGATCGCGCCGCCGATGCTCAGCAGGTTCATGATCGCCGCCTGCAGCGGAATGATCAGCGAGCGGAAGATCACGAACAGCAGCAGCGCCGAGAGCACCACCACGATCCCGATGAACAGCGGCAGCTTGTTGGACAGCACGTGCGCGAAGTCAATCGAGCCGGCCGTGAAGCCGCCCGCAAAGACGGTCACGCCGAGACTCCTGGAGAGCGCCGGGAAGGTCCTGGCGCGCAGCCGGTTGACGAGGTTAGTGGTCGCCACAGACTGCGGGTCTGAGCTGGGATAGACCTCCATCACCGCGACCGTGTGGTCAGGTGCCACGCGCGGCGCCGTCACCGCGACAACGTCGCGGCTGCCGAGCAGGCTGGCGCGCACGCCGCGCAGCTGCGCGGCGTGCAACGGCTCCGGCGACTGCACGGCGATCAGCAGCGGGCCGTTGAAGCCGGCCCCGAAGCCGCGCGAGAGCAGGTTGTAGGCGTGGTAGGTGCTGGTGCTGGTGGGGTCGTTGCCGGCGTCGCTGCTCAGCAGCCGCAGGCTGAAGAACGGGACCACGAAGATCACCATCAGCAGCAGTGAGGCGACCGCCAGCGTCCGTGGCCGGGCCTGGACGGTGAGGCTCCAGCGCCGCCAGCCGGAGACGCCCGCGGGCGTGCCGGACCGCTCCCGCCTGCGGGCCGCGCGCGATGGGCGCACGACCCGCTGCCCGAACCTCGACAGCAGCGCCGGCAGCACCGTGAGTGAGGTCAGCAGCACCATCAGGACCGCCAGCACAGAGGCGATGGAGAGCCCGTACATGAAGCTCACGCCGGTCGCGAACATGCCCAGCAGCGCGATGATCACGGTGCAGCCGGCGAGCAGGATCGCGCGCCCGGAGGTGTCCATCGCCTCCAGCACAGCGGCATCCACGTCACCGACCCGCCTGTAGGCCTCGCGGAAGCGCGTGACGATGAACAGCGCGTAATCCACGCCGACGCCGAGGCCGATCATCAGCGCGAGGTCCGGAGCGACGCTGTCGACGTTGAAGACCTGCGTGGCCAGCCCCACCAGCGCCAGTCCCGCGATCAGACCGATCCCGGCGGTGATCAGCGGCAGTCCGGCGGTCACCAGCGAGCCGAAGGTGATCAGCAGGATGACCAGCGCCGCCACCACGCCCACGCCGGTCGCCGGGCCGACGTTGAAGCCCTCAGCCTGCTCGATCACCTGCCCGCCCGCGGCCACCTGCAGGCCGGGCACGTGGATCCGGTTGATGGCGTTGAGCACCGGCGTGCCGGTGCTGTTGGGCAGCAGGTTGGCGCGCCTGTCGTAGTTGATCGTGATGAACGCCGTGTGCCTGTCCTTGGACACCTCCAGCGCGCCCGCGCGACCGTACGGGCTGAGCACGCTGACCACGTGCGGGGCCTTCGCCACTCGAGAGAGCAGTGGCTCGATGGCGGCCTTCACCTGCGGTGCGTCGTAGGCCCCGCGCGAGTAGTGGAAGACGATCGTGTCGACGTCGCCGCTCTGCGCCGGAAAGCGGCTGCTCAGCAGGTCCGCCACGTGCTGGGACTGGGTTCCGGGCAGCGAGAAGTCAGTCGCGTAGTGGCGTCCCACGGCAGACGCGATCACGGTCACGGCGACCGCCAGCAGCAGCCAGCCGATCACAACGGTCCGGCGGTGCCTGGTGCACCAACGTGCAAGGGAGATCATCCGGCCAGCGCCTCCTCGAGGAGAGTTGAAGGGGGTGCGTCTCGGTTGCTGGAACTCTACCGGGAGCCGGGCACGGGCACGCCTGTGGCCGCGTGCCCACACGCCGGCCGGCCGGCTGCGCCTGAGGCGCTGCGGTCACGCCCGATCAGACGCCGGCGTAGACCGCGAGAAAGGCGCGCACGGCGGCGGCGGCGTAGGCCTCGAGCTCGGCCGGTGACGGTGCCGCGCTCACCCCGAGCATCATCACGCGGTTGAGCGGCTCAGCCATCAGCAGCCAGTTGAACTGGGCGGCGGCCGTGGCCGGTGCCGCGGTCTGCAGCTGACCGCGCTCGGCCAGCGTGCTGAACGCCTCGGCCAGCGCCTGCATCGTGCGCGCCGGCCCAGCGTCCCAGAACGCCCGGCCCAGCTCCGGGAAGCGGTTGGCCTCGGCGATCGCCAGGCGCCGCAGCTCCAGCAGGCGCGGCTGCATCACGCTGCGCAGCTGGCGCGTCGCCAGGTCAAGCAGGTCCCGCTCCAGCTCGCCGCTGTCACGCAGCCGCATGACCTCGGCGTGCACCGGGTCACTGACGCTGCTCACAGCGGCCACGACCACCTCCCGGAAGAGGCTCTCCTTGTCCCGAAAGTGCTTGTAGAGCGTCTGCTTGGAGACACGCGCGAGCGTCGCTATCTCATCCATCGAGGCTCCGAGGTAACCACGCTCCAGAAACAGCCCGGTGGCCGCCACGAGGATCGCGTCGCGCCGGCGGCCACCGCGCGGCGCGGTGGTGCGGGCGTCGGGCTGATCGCCGCGAGCCTCCGGCACGGAAGCTCGCGGGCTGCCGCCGGCCACGCCGGCCACGCCGGCCACGCCGGGCTCATCGCCGCTCGCCCCGGCCGGGGCACTCCCAGCCGCACGGTCAGCGTCGCTCGGGCTGCTCACCCCAGCCTTCCCGAAACCATGCGCTGCGATTGACGAAGCTTGCGCATCACTGCCACCGATAGTACTGTACGGTCCAGTTCCGTGGCGGTTGGCACACGACCTTGCCCCTCCGTGCCCCGCGTCCCCTCACCAAGGCGGGAGACCAGATGGCAACGCTCTCTTTGATCGAATTCCTGACCCTCGACGGGGTGATGCAGGGCTTCGGCTCAGCCGATGAGGACCGCTCCGGCGGCTTCGAGCACGGCGGCTGGGGCCCGCCATACGCGGACCCCGTGCTCACGCAGAACGCGGGGCGCGGGCTCGCCACGCCGTGCGCCTACCTCTTTGGCCGACGCACCTACGAGCGGATGGCGGCGCATTGGCCGCACGAGCCGGACTCAAACCCGGTTGCCGCGTCGCTCAACTCCGCGCCCAAGTACGTCGTCTCCGCCACCCTCGAGCGTGTCGATTGGCGCGGTACGACCGTGCTGCGCGGCAACCCCCGCCAGAGCGTCGCCGAGCTCAGGCGCCAGAGCCCGCTGCCGCTCGTGGTGCTGGGCAGCGGCGAGCTGGCGCAGACGCTGCTGGACGCCGAACTGGTCGACGAGCTCAACGTCTTCATCCATCCGCTGCTGCTCGGCTCAGGCAGGCGCCTGTTTGGCGCCACGCAGCGGCCGCAGCGCCTGACGCTGCTGGACTGCACCCCGACCACGACGGGCGTGCTGCTGGTGCGCTACGCGGTCATGGCGCAGTGAACGCTCTCCGGGACGCGCCCGCTGCGCCGGCGGGACACGGGCACGGAGATGCACACCCCGCGGCCGCCGTGCAGCATAATCCGCTCAGTGAGCATCCGCGCCGGCACCGTGGCGGTCCTCTTCGATCTGGATGAGACGCTGATCCCCGAGCATCAGCCGATCGTCAACGCCTACCGGGCCACCGCGGCCGCGGTCTTCGGCGACGATCCCACGGAGGCGCAGGTCGCCGAGCTGCGCCAGGCCGCGCGTCGCTACTGGGAGGCCTACGCGCCATGTCCGGAATACCGTGTGCGAGTGCACCTCGGCCCCAGCGACGGGCTCAGCTCCTTCTTCCCCGGCGAGGGCCCTGAGCTCGAGCAGCTGCGCGCCTTCGTCCCCGAGTTTCATGCGCACGCCTTCGACGCGGCGCTGCCGCCCGGCACCCCCAACCCCGGGCGGCTGCGCGACATCTGGTGGGCGGCGAGGATCGGCACGCCGACCGTGTTCGAGGGCGCACGTGAGCTGCTGGCGCGGTTGCGCGGCGACTTCCGCCTGGCGATGGTCACCAACGGTGCCTCGGACTTCCAGCGTCGCAAGATCGACGCGGCCGAGCTTGCCGGGTACTTCGACGCGATCATCGTCTCCGGGGATCTCGGGGCGGGCAAGCCGCACCCCGATCCGTTCCTGGCGGCGCTGCGCGCCCTGGACGTCTCGAGTGATCAGGCGGTGATGGTCGGCAACGACCAGGAGCGTGACATCGCCGGTGCGCAGGCGCTCGGGATCCGCACGATCTGGGTGCAGCCCGGCGACCCCGAGCAGGCCGGCGCGGTCAGCGACCTGACCCAGATCCCGGCGCTGCTCTGAGCGGCGCTCAGTCGCGCGGCGCCACGAAGCTCATTGCGCGCTCCGCCAGCGCGGTGATCGTGAGGCTCGGGTTGGCGCCGACGTTGGCGGGCACCGCGGCCCCGTCGGTCACCATCAGGTTCTCGTAGCCGAAGACGCGATGGCGCTCGTCGATCACGCCGCTGGCGGGATCCGCGCCGATCACCGCGCCGCCGAGGATGTGGGCGGTCATCGGGATCCCCAGCACCGCCTCCGGCACGGAGCTGTAGGCGCTGCCGCCGACCCGCTGCGCGAACCACCGGGCGGCCGCGTAGGCGGCAGGTATCTGATCCGGGTTGGGATGCAACGGGTCCTGCTCAGTGGTCAGCGCCACGCCGCCGCCCGGCAGGCGGCGGCGCACCCTCAGGCGGATCGAGTTCTCGAGCGACTGCATGACCAGCAGGATGATGGTGCGGCGTGAGGTGCCCCTGAAACGGATCACCCGCCAGGCCGTGCGCGGCTGGCGGGCCAGCGCCAGCAAGAAGTGCAGCGGCTTGGTGCCGCGCCGGCCGGCCTGCACCATGACCGTCGCCAGCAGCGACTGGGAGTCCCCGCCCGCCCCGTAGGTGCAGACCTCGATGTGCGTGGACTCGTCGGTGTGGATCGATGAGGTGATCGCCACCGAGTCGCTGAAATCCCACTCCGAGCCCTCCGGCGCCTGCACCGACATGATCGACTCGCTGTTGGTCCTCACCACATAGCCGAGGCGGTCTGAGATCCGCCCCAGCGAGCCGTTGAGCTTGCAGCGCGCCAGCAGCCTGTTGGTCCCCAGTGCGCCGGCCGCCACCACCACGCCGCGAGCGCGCAGCGTCTCGCGCCCGCGCCGCACGACTGCACCCGAACGCTCGTGCGTGACGGCATACCCGTCCGCGCCGCTGCCGTCGCCCAGTGGCGTGATGTCGACAGCGCTGCGCCCGGGCACGATCGCCACCCCGAGCCGCTCGGCAAACCACAGGTAGTTCTTGACGAGCGTGTTCTTGGCCCCGTAACGGCAGCCGATCATGCACTGGCCGCAGCGCATGCAGCCGGTGCGCGGCGGTCCCTCGCCGGCAAAGAACGGATCCTCGACCGTGACCCCGGGCTCCCCCAGGAACACGCCGACCGGGGTGCGCGTGTAGGTGTCCCCCACGCCGATCGTCTGCCCGTACTCGTGCAGCAGCCGGTCAGCCACCCCGTCGCGGTCGTAGGGCACCACGCCGAGCATCCGCTCGGCCTCCGCGTAGAACGGCGCGAGCTCACGCTCCCAATCGGCCAGGCCCGCCCACTGGGGGTTGGCGTAGAACGCCGGGCGCGCGCGGTAGAGCGTGTTTGCATACCCCAGGCTGCCGCCCCCGACCCCGCACCCGGAGACGATGAAGATGTCCCGGAACAGCGTCATCCGCAGAATCCCGCGCAACCCGATGTGGGGCACCCACAGGTAACGGCGCCAGTCAAGCGTCTCACGCGCGAACTCATGGTCCTCAAAGCGCCGCCCGCACTCGAGCACGCAGACGCGGTACCCCTTCTGCGCCAGGCGCAGCGCGCTCACGCTGCCCCCGAAGCCGGAGCCGATCACAAGCCAGTCGTAGTCGAACTCAGCCATGCTGTTGGATCCGTCTGCGGCTCCGGCTGCCGGTCCCCGCCGCGACTCAGGCGGCCGGCTCGAGCACGACCACCGGGATCTTGCGAGTGGTCTTCTCCTGGTACTCACCGAACTGGGGCGCGGCCTGCACCTGGCGCGTGTAGAGCTCGTCACGCTCCGCCCCGCTGACCTCCGCGGCGACCACGTCCAGCTCGCGGTCGCCCACCTCGATCCGCGTGCGCGGGTTGGCCAGCAGGTTGTGGTACCAGGCCGGGTGCTCAGGCGCGCCGCCCTTGGAGGCGAAGATCACGTAGCGGTCCCCGTCGGCGAGGTACACCAGCGGCGCGATCCGCGCGGTGCCGGAGCGCGCTCCGACATGGTGCAGCAGCAGCAGCGGCATGCCCTCGAACATCCCGCCGACGGCGCCGTCGTTCTCACGGAACTCGCTGATCACCTGCTGGTTGAAGTCCGCCATCGACATGCTGTCGTTCTCCTCGGTCGTTTGCGCGGTGAGCTTGTTGACATGATCCTACGCATGATCCGCACGGTGACGGCCACCCGCTACGTCACGCCGCTGCGTGAGGGCGGTTCGCTGCCCGGTCTGGTGGAGGCTGACGATGACGGCCTCTACGTGGTCAAGTTCCGCGCCGCCGGCCAGGGCCGCAAGGCGCTGGTGGCGGAGATGCTGGTTGGCGAGCTTGCCCGTGCCTGTGGGCTGCCGGTGCCGGAGCTGGTGCTGGTGGCGATAGATCCGCTGCTGGGACGCACGGAGCCGGACCCGGAGATCAACGAGCTCATCACAGGCAGCGGCGGGATCAACTGCGGTTTGGACTTTCTGCCGGGCGCGTTTGACTACAACCCGGCTGTGTCCGGCGAGCTCGACGCGCTGCGCGCCTCGGAGATCGTCTGGTTCGACGCGCTCACCACCAACGTCGACCGCACCGCCCGCAACCCCAACCTGCTGGTCTGGCACCACCAGGTCTGGCTGATCGACCACGGCGCCGCGATCTACCAGCACCACGCCGCGCGAGAGCTGGCAGCGCGTGCGCGCGAGCCCTTCCCGCTGATCCGCGATCACGTGCTGCTGCCGCTCGCCACGCGGCTGCGCGACGCCGACACCCGCCTGGCGCAGCGCCTCACGCCCGCGGCGGTGCAGGCGGCGGTGGCGGCGGTCCCGTCGGAGTGGCTCGGCGAGGATCCGCCTGCGGAGCGCGCCGTCTACGTCGAGTATCTGCTGGACCGCCTGGAGGGACGCGTGTTCCTGACCGACGCGGAGGCCGCGCGTGGCGCCTGAGCCCTTTCAGTACGCGGTGATCCGCGTGGTCCCGCGGATCGAGCGCGAGGAGTTCCTGAACGTCGGCGTGATCGTCTTCTGCCGCACCCGCGGGTTCCTGCGGGCGCGGGTCGCGCTCGACCCGCGCCGGCTGGCGGCGCTCGCTCCCGGAACCGACAGCGTCGAGCTGGAGCGCCAGCTGCAGGCGCGCGTGCGCGTCGCCCATGGCGAGGCGGACGCCGGCGCCGTCGCCGCGCTGCCCCAATCCGAGCGCTTTCACTGGCTGGTGGCGCCCTCCAGCACCGTGATCCAGACCTCCGCCGTGCACAGCGGACTGTGCGAGGCGCCCGAGCAGGTCCTGGAGCACCTCTTCTCCACACTGGTCGGCGTCGGCACGGCGCGCTCATCCAGCTCGAGCTGACACTAAACTCCAGCCCATGGCCAAGCAGCAGCGCACCGTGCGCATGGAGAGCAAGAGCCAGCTTGCGGCGATGCAGCAGCTGGAGTCAAAGAGCGACGAGGAGCTGGAGGCCGAGACGCGCTTTCGCGCGGCGGCACAGGCGATCCTCGGCGCCCGCGCCGCGGAGCGTTACGACGCGGAGGCCGCGCGCGCCCACTTCAAGCGGGCGCTGACCGCGGCAAGGCCGCAGGAGCGCATGCAGCTGCGGCGCATGGCGGACGCCTCGCTGGCCCTGGCTGAGCGCCGCGCCGGCGACCTGAAGGTCGCCGCGCAACGGCTTGGCGTGGAGGCCCCCAGCGGCCGCCAGCTGTTCGGGCTGCGCGTGATGGGTCTGGTCGCGCCCCCCAAGAGCGCCGGCCTGGTGGCGCGCGTGCGCGGAATCCTCGTGGCGATCGCAACGGTCGTGGCGATCCTGCTGCTCGGCTTCGGGATCGTGAAGCTCGTGGCGCTGCCGTTCGGCGGCCTGAGCCTCGACCTCTCGATCTTCTACGGCGTGGTGCTGGTGTTCGTGGTGATCGGCGCACTGGCCTTCTGGGGCAGGCGCAGGCAGAGAGCGGCCGTCGCCAAGCGCGACGCGCAACTCGCCGCGCGCGCGGGACGCTGAGCGATAGATGTGCGGGCGCTACTCGCTCGCCACCACGCCCGCGCAACTGCGGGAGCGCTTTGCGGTCGGCGACGCCGCCCCCACGCAACCGCGTTTCAACATCGCTCCAGGCAGCCGTGTGATCGCGGTCAACACCGACCGCGACGGCACGCCGCGCGGCGAGCTGCTGCGCTGGGGACTGGTTCCCGCGTGGGCCAAGGATCCGTCCGTGGGCTTCAAGATGATCAACGCGCGCGCTGAGACGCTGAGCGAGCGTCCCGCCTACCGCGCTCCGTTCGCGCGCATGCGCTGCCTGGTGCCGGCTGACGGCTTCTACGAGTGGCAGGCGCGCGAGGGCGCGCCCAAACAGCCGTTTCACATCACCTGCGCCGACCATCGGCTGTTCGCGTTCGCCGGGCTGTGGTCGGTATGGCATCGCGGCGAGGAGGATGAGCTGCGCACGCTGACGATCATCACCACCGCCGCCAACCCGCTGATGGCCACGGTCCACGCGCGCATGCCGGTGATCCTCGACCGGGACGCGGAGGCGCTGTGGCTTGACCCGGCGGCCACCCCGGCAGCCCTGCGGGAGCTGCTGCACGGCCTCAGTGCTGAGGACACGGCGCTGCGCCCGGTCGGCACCGCGGTCAACAACGCGCGCTTCGACGGGCCGCAGTGCCTTGCCGACCCGCTGCCCGCGGTGCCCGTCGACACGCCCGCCGTTACGCCCGCCGGTACGCCGCCGGACCAGGGATCGCTCTTCAAGATCGGGTGAGCGGCGGATGAACGCAGCCGAACTCTCCCCCCTGCTGGCGGGCTATGACAACGTGATCCTCGATCTCGACGGCACCGTCTGGCTGGGCTCAACGGCCACCCCGCGCGCGCCGGAGGCGATCGCGGCGATCCGCGCGGCCGGCAAGCGGATCGCGTTCGTCACAAACGACGGCTCGCTGACGCCCGAGGAGTACGTCCGCAAGCTCTGGTCGATCGGCTGCACCGCTGCGGTCGAGGAGATCGTCAGCGTCGGCTCGGCCATCCAGTATCTGCTTGGCGGTCGGGCTCCCGGAGCGACGGTCTTTGTGATCGGCAGCGCGCCGGTCTTCAAGCACGTCACGGATGCCGGGCACCGGGTGGTCAACGGCCAACCGGAGGCTGAGCAGGCCGATGTGGTGGTGGTGGTCGCCCACGCCGAGCTGCACTACCGGGAGCTGCTGATCGCCACCCGCGCGCTCAGCGCCGGAGCTGACTTCATCAGCGGCGGCATGGACCGCAACTTCCCCACCCATGGCGGGATCGCGCCGGGAACCGGCGCTGTCACGGTGGCGCTGGAGTACGCCACCGGCCGGCGCGCGCGCAGCGTCGGCAAACCCGACCCGCAGGTCTTCCAGGTAGCCCTCGAGCGGCTTGGGGGTGGGCGCACGCTGGTGATCGGGGACCATCTGGAATCTGATCTCGGCGGTGCCCACGCCGCCGGGCTGGAGGCGGCGGTGGTGCTCAGCGGGATCACCGACAGCGACGCCGCCCACGCCGCCAGCGATCCGACACCGGTCGCGATCGCGGAGAACCTCGCGGCACTCGTACTCTCGCGTTGATGCTCTCACTGATCTTCAACCCGGTCGCCGGCGGCGGCCGTGCCGGACGCCTGCTGCCGGCCGTGCGCGAGCGGCTCGGGCGGCTCGGGCTCGAGCATCGCGTCGAGGCGACCCGCAGCCTCGACCACGCGCGAGAGCTGGC
>JAJZDA010000219.1 GCA_021851525.1 Actinomycetes bacterium
AGCGGCACCAGCAGCCCGAGCCAGTCGCGCCTGGCGCGGCTGGCGTGCGCCGCCGGGGCGACCAGCAGCAGCAGCAGCCAGACGCCGTCACGGGAGGCCCTCACCGTCATCAGCGCGAGCAGGCCGAGCGCCGCCAGCTCCCAGAGCGGCGGCCGCGCGCAGCGCCACGCCCGCAACCCCAGCCACAGCGCGCAGACCACCAGCAGCACGTCAAACAGGCCGGTGCCCAGCGGCGCCCACATGCCGCTGCCGCGCTGCGCCGCGAGGTTCGTGGCGAGGCCGTAGTAATAGTCGACGCTCCGCAGCCCGGCGGGCGTCGCACAGACGGCCAGCAGCGCGGCGAGCGCGAGCAGGACGGCGCGGCCACGGTTCACCCGGACAAGGCTCAGCGTCAGGTAGAGGTAGAGGATCGCGAGGCCGGCCAGCACCACCCCGTGGAGGTTCGCCCACAGCGCCAGCAGTGGCACGGCGAGCCACACGCGGCGCGAAGGGGAGCGGCGGTCAGCCCGCAGGACCGCCAGCAGCAGCGGGTAGAGGACCAGCGAGAAGAGCTGGACGCGCGCGAGCGTGAGGCTCGTGAAGGCTCCGACTGAGAACAGCAGCAGGGCCTGGGAGATGCCCGCGACGCGCGCGCCCCCGGCGCGCGCGTCGCGGGCCAGGATCGTCAGCGCCAAGCCAACGGCGAGCGTCTGGGCGGCCAGCAGGCCCGCGTCGCCGAAGCTGCGCTGCAGCCAGTAGAACGCCAGCTCCGAGAGCACCAGCGTGTTGTGCCAGTGAGCCGTGGAGGCCGCGGCGAACGGCACCCCCGCCGGAATCGACCCGCGCTGCACGATCACACGCCCGAGCGCCGCCAGCCAGCGAGCGTCACCGCCGACCAGCG
The DNA here is from genome assembly GCA_021851525.1 of Actinomycetes bacterium. Lineage (GTDB taxonomy): Bacteria > Actinomycetota > Thermoleophilia > Solirubrobacterales > Solirubrobacteraceae > Palsa-465. The sequence continues at coordinate 881 of JAJZDA010000219.1, forward strand.
CGAGCCTGCCGACGATCGCGCAGACCAGCAGCACGGTCACCGCGATCCAGCCGTGCTCCTGCGCAAGCGCGCGTGCCCGGCCGGTGGCCAGCGGGCCACCGGCGCGGGTGCCGGCGGTCGCCTCTGCGGGGGCCAGGGCGCTCATCCGCCCGCGCGGCGCAGCGTCTGGGCGAAGATCGTGAGCGAGACCGCCCAGGCGACCGCCGCCTGCCAGGCGGAGACGCTGAACGACGGCGGGCAGACCCACATCAGCAGCGGCAGCGCCCAGAGCGCGCCGACGCGTGGGCGCATCAGCGCCATCGGCACCAGCAGCAGCGCAAAGTAGTGGCTCCAGACCAGCGGCGAGGCGGCCAGCATCAGCGCCACCGCGAGGATCAGCGCCCGCCGCTGATCGGCCTGCACGAGGCCGGCATGGAGCACCGCCAGCGCCAGCGCCAGCGCGCTCAGCACCATCAGGATCTCACCTGCGCCGCGCCCCAGGCCGAGGTGACCGGCGGCCGCGACGATGCTGTAGCCGGCCCGCCAGGCGAAGCTCGCGTCAAGCGCGGAGTCGTGCAGGAACGTGGCGATGTTGCCGAAGCCGAGCAGCCACCAGCTGAGCAGGTTGATCGTCAGGCCCGCCACGGCGGCGACCCCGGCGGCGCGCCAGCGGCGCGTCGCCAGCAGCCAGAGCGCGAGCGGCCAGACGAACGGCTTCAGTGAGATCGCCGCCGCGGTGATGACCCCGGCGACCAGCGGCCGCTCGCGGTGGCGCCAGACCAGGGCCGTGGCCAGCACCAGCAGGATCGTCTCGTTGGCCGTCTGCCAGGCGCCAAACACCGGCAGCCAGATCAGCGTGATCCCGTAGATCCGCCAGTCCCTGACGCCCAGCACGCTGAGGCTCAGTGGCGCCAGGGCGACGCAGATCAGCGTGAAGATGACGCTCGCAGTGGTCTTGGAGAGCAGCGCGAAGGGCGTGAATGCCAGCGCCGAGAAGGCCGGGTAGACGAAGGCGATGCCGGCCCGCAGCTGCGCCGGCGACCAGGCGTAGGGGTTGGCGCCGTGCAGCAGCCGGTGGGCCGCGACGTAGTAGGCGTTGCGGAAGTCGACGGCCTCGCTGTGGCTGGCGAGCACGGAGGCCAGGAGCGCACACAGCACGATCAGCGGGATCAGTCCGAAGCCCACCTGCTGCAGTGCGATCCGGACGGTGCCGAGGCGGTCACCGGCGCGGGCCGCGGCGATGCCCTCCTGGATGGTCGCGCTCAGCCCGCCGGAGCGGTCCCCGACCGCGGCCGGCGCGGTGACGGAGCTCATCCGCGCGCCCCTCCGCGGGTCGCGCCGTAGGCGGCGATGATCACCCGCTTGCTGCGCAGCACGGGACGCACCCCGGGGAGTCTCAGCAGCCGCCGGTCGCCGAGCTTGTTGGCGGGGTTGAGCACCCAGATCCCGTAGCCGCGCAGCAGCTTCGGGAAGCCACGCTGGTGGTTGGCGGTGAGCAGCGCGATCTGGCGCAGCTGGCTGTCGGAGAGCAGCTCCAGGCTGGTGTCGTAGGCGACACGCCCGGAGAAGACCTGAGGCTGGCGCCAGATCAGCCAGTCCGCGTAGCGGACATCGGCGAAGATCCGGACCGACGGGTTGCGCGCGACGAGGCGGTCAAGCGTGCTCAGCGCGCCCGCAGGGTAGGTGCTCGTGAACCAGCCGCTCGGCTGCGCGAGCACGGTTCCGAAGGCCAGCACCGTGAGCGCCAGCATCGCCAGCGCCAGCACCCTGTTCACGCGCGCGTTGCGCAGCGGCGCGGGCCGGTCGCCGCGGGCGTGGCTGATCGACGGCGGCAGCAGCGCGACCACGGCCAGGCCGAACCAGGTGATGTTGCGCACCGCGATGATCGCCCCCAGCGCCAGCATCGCCAGCACCAGGTGGTCAAAGAGCGGCGTGCGGCGGTTGCTGCGGGCCAGCGCGTAGCCCACCGCGGCGATCAGCAGGAAGAGCGGCACGGCCAGCACCGGCGTGGCGCTGGTCGGCTTCCATTCGCTGACCAGCTTCCCGAACTCAGAGTTGCCGAGCGTGACGCTGTAGTAGTGGATCATGCCGCCGCCGTAGGGCGTCGCGAGCAGCGTCAGTGGCGCCGACAGGGCCAGCCCCAGCGCCTGCCTCGAGCGGGAGCCGCGCCGGCGGAGGTTGAGCAGCGCACCGGTGACGCCGTGCTTTCGGAACTCGCGCAGCGCCAGCGCAAAGCAGTGCACGGTCACCAGCCCGACGCCCATCGTCACCGACCCGTGCAGGTTTGACCAGAGCACCAGCAGCGGCAGCACCAGCCAGGTGCGGCGCAGCGGCTGCACGGAGCGGGCGTCGCTGGCCAACAGGTAGATCACAGCCATGAACAGCGGGTAGGCGAGCTCCTGGGTGCGGATCGAGACCGCGGTGCTGAGGTAGAAGAAGGCGCCCACCGGCAGCACCGCGAGCACGTGCAGATCCTGTGCCCCCAGGCGCCGCGCGGCGAACACCGCCGCACCGAAGGAGCCACCGATCACGAGCACCGCGCTGACCGTCAGCAGCTGCAGGCCGCCAAGCGCGTAGAGGCCGTACATCAACAGCTGGGAGAGCCACTGCTGATCTGTCCACTGCGCGCCGTGCGCCATCTGTGTGAAGAGGTCCTGATGCGGGATCCCGTGCGCTGCCACCAGGCGCCCGGCCAGCAGCGAGAGCCAGCCGTCCTGCGCGAGGTGAGCCGGGATGCCGGCGGCACAGAGCACCGCCACGGCGCAGATTGCGACTACGAACAGCGCCCGGCGCTGCAGCCACTCACCGGCGCGCGCCGCACGCGCGCGGGAGCGGGTGTCCGCGGGGATGGTCACGGCAGGAGCGTTGGCTGACATGTGAGTGGTGTCGTCGGCGGACCGCAGCTGACTCAAGCCGGCGCGGCGCCAGCGGACGAACGTCCAGCGCCGCGCGGCCGCAGCCGCTGAGGTGAACCGGCTTCCGGCGCCCCGGCCGCACTCCCCGTCCAGCCGTGTCCAGAGCCGGCCACCTGAGGTGGACACCGCCCCATGCACCCTGTTTTTAGTGTTTTTCCAGGGCTTTTTAGACTCTCTCAGCGGGCCCGGTAAAACAAACGTCCAAGCTGGATGCCCCCTCGTCTCAAGGCTCGTAGCTTTGACACCGATGACTTGCCCAGCGATGCAGGGAAGCGCATCGAGGGAAGTAACACACACAAGCTTCCGGGGGGCTGGCGCGTGTCGTCAGTCGACAACAACATTCCTCTCCAGCGATGGAGGGAGGTGAACAATCAAATGCTCAAGCTCTTCATCAACCTGAAGCTCGCCATCGCTCGTGCGATGGAGGAGGAAGAGGGCCAGGGCCTCACCGAGTACGCCCTGATCCTCGCGCTGATCGCGATCGTGGCGATCGCCGCCCTGACGCTGCTTGGCGGCAAGGTCCAGAGCGCTCTGTCGACTGTGGCCACCAGCCTCACCACGTGAGACCTGACTTACACACATGTGAATTGTGACCCGGGGGTCGGTTCCTGCCAGAACCGGCCCCCACATGTTTTAAGTGAGTCTGCCGTCGCGCCGCCGCCCTGTCAAGCCATTCGGCGCCTGTGTGCGGTGACTCACCCTGATTGACCGGTGACACCCGCCCGCGCGCGCCGGCCCGGCTGATGGGCGCGCGCCGGCCCGGCTGATGGGCGCACGCCGGCCCCGGCCGATGGGCGCGCTCCGGGGCCG
>JAJZDA010000220.1 GCA_021851525.1 Actinomycetes bacterium
GCGCACCCTCCCGACGCCCGCGCGCCCCGGGGTGGCACGGCTCCCGGTCCGCACACCGGCGCGAGCGCGCGGCAGACGTGCGAGCCTGTGTCAGGTGAGCACGGACTCCCAGACAGCCACAGCGCCGGGCGCGGATGAGGTGGTAGGCGTCAGGCAGCTGAGCGTCCACTACGGCAGCACGCTGGCGGTGGACGGCGTCTCGCTGAGCATCGCCCAGGGCGAGATCTTCGGGATCCTCGGCCCCAACGGCGCCGGCAAGACCACGACCGTCGAGTGCATCGGCGGCCTGCGGGAGGCCGACGCGGGAGAGATCCAGGTGCTGGGGCTGGACGCCCGCCGGGGGCGCCGCGAGCTGCGCCAGCAGGTCGGAATCCAGCTGCAGCACTCAGAGCTCCCTGAGAAGCTGCGCGTGCGCGAGGCGCTGGAGCTGTTCGCCGCCTTCTACGAGGACCCTGAGAGCCCTGAGTGGCTGATGGATCACCTGGGCCTCAGTGAGAAGCGCGAAACCCGCTTCTCCAACCTCTCCGGCGGCCAGCGCCAACGGCTCTCGATCGCGCTGGCGCTGATCGGCCGGCCGCGGCTGGCGATCCTCGACGAGCTCACCACCGGGCTTGACCCGCAGTCACGGCGCGAGACCTGGAAGCTGATCCAGGGCATCCGTGACCGCGGCGTGACGGTGATCCTCGTGACGCACTTCATGGAGGAGGCGGAGTACCTCTGTGACCGTGTGGCGCTGCTGCACCACGGGCGCGTGATTGCGATAGACGCACCGGGCAGGCTGGCGGCCGGCTCCGGCACCAGGATCAGCTTCAGACCCTCGGCGCCACTCAACCCCGAACGGCTGGGAGCACTGCCGCAGGTGCGCAGCGTCAGCTTTGACGGCGAGCGCCTGAGCGTCAGCGGCGACGGCGACCTGACGGCCGCGCTGATGGAGCTGCTGGTGCGCGAGGGCGTGGTTCCGCATGAGACGCGGATCAACCAGTCCACGCTTGACGACGCCTTCCTGGCGCTGATGGCCGACGCCGACGCAGACGAGACCTCCGGCGCGCTGCGCGCGCCCGCGGACGCGGCGGCGATGCGATGACGACGGTGTCTGAGCACCGCAGCGGCGCCGCGCGCAACCACCCGTTCCGGCGCCTGCTGCTGACTGAGCTGCGGCTCTTCCTGCGGGAGCCGATGCTGGTCTTCTGGGGGCTCGTGTTCCCAGTCGCGCTGCTGGTGATCCTCGGCGCGGCCAGCTCGGGCAAACCCGACAAGGCGCTGGGCGGACTGCGGCTGATCGTCGTCTACACCCCGGTCGTGATCCTCTTCACGCTCACCATGACCTCGATCAGCGCACTGCCGGCGGCGCTCTCCTCCTACCGCGACAAGGGCTACCTGCGCCGCCTCTCGACCACGCCGGTCGGGGCCGTGCGGCTGCTGGCGGCGCAGCTGGTGATCACGCTGACGCTGACCGTCTGTGTCGTGATCCTGCTGCTGGTGGTGGCTCGCCTGGCCTTCTCTGTGGCGTTCCCGCAGGCGCCGCTGTCCTTCGCGCTGGCGATCCTGCTGGTGGCCGCGGCGATGCTCTCGCTGGGCACGCTGATCGCCGCGGTGGCGCCGACCCAGCGGATGGCGGGCGTGATCGGCTCGCTGCTGTTCTTCCCGCTGATGTTCTTTGCCGGGCTCTGGGTGCCGCAGGCCGCGATGAGCCCGGCGCTGCGCACGATCAGCCGCTTCACGCCGCTGGGCGCGGGTGATCCGGCGCTGCAGAGCGCGATCGCCGGGCAGTGGCCCGGCACCGGACACATCCTGGTGCTGCTGGCCTACGTGGCGATCCTCTGCACCGCCGCCGCCAGGCTGTTTCGCTGGGAGCGCTGAACGCAGCGCCACGGGCGCCCGCGCGCGGCGCCCGACACCGGGGTAAGGGGGCGCGCCGGGCGGGTAAGGCCCGCGGCTGAGCATCAGGCAGCGAATGCCCGATGTCAGCGCCGCGCTCTTAGCCGAAGCTCTGTGCTGCGGATGAATGACTTCGACCAGAGGAGCCGGCAATGCACCCCGACATCTCATACGCGCTCGCCAAGGCGCGGATCAGTGAGCTCCACGACGCGGCACGCGGCGGGACCCAGCGCCGCCAGCGGCGATACTTCAGCGGTGCGCGGAAGACTGACCAGCAGCCACTTCGTGGGGCGCGAGCCTCAGCTGCTGGAGCTGGCGCGCGCATATCAGGAGGCGCGTGAGGGCCACGCCGGGGTGGTCATGCTCAGCGGTGACTCCGGCGTGGGCAAGACCCGCCTGCTGGCGGAGGCCGCGCTCAGCTTCGAGGGCGCGCTGGTGCTGCGCGGTGAGTGCCTTGAACAGGGTGAGATAGAGCTCCCCTACGCCCCGCTGCTGGGTCTGCTGCGCCCGCTCGTACGTGAGCGCGAGCCGCTGCTGGAGGCGCTCAGCGCGGGGGCGCGGGCGAGCCTCGCGACGCTCCTGCCGAGCATCGGGGATGGCGGCGCGGCGGCGCCGGCCGGCGCCAACGAGGGCACCGGCCAGCTGCGCCTGTTCGAGAGCCTGTTCGAGCTCCTGCACCTGCTCAGCGAGCGCCGGCCGCTGGTGGTGGCGCTCGAGGACATGCACTGGGCCGACAGCTCGACGCGCACGTTCACGGCGTTCCTCGCGCGCAGCCTCGGCAGCGAGCGGATCCTGCTGCTGCTCACCCACCGCAGCGATGAGCTGCACCGCCGCCACCCGCTGCGACCGCTGCTGGCGGAGCTGGGCCGGCTGGACGGCTGCCGGCTGCTGGAGCTGGCGCCATTTGACCGCGACGAGCTCACCGAGGCGCTGGCGGACATCCTCGGGAGCGAGCCGCAGGCGGCGCTGATCGACCTGCTGCTGAGCCGCACCGACGGCAACCCGCTGTTTGCCGAGGAGCTGCTGGCGGCCGCGCCGGACGGGCGCGGCGCGCCACCGCAGAGCCTGCGTGAGGCCTTCATGCTGCGCTTCGAGCGGCTCTGCGCGGACGCCGGCCAGGCGGCGCGCGCGGTGGCCGTCGGGCGCTCGCTCGACGAGCCGACGCTCGCCGCCGTCTGCGGGCTGGAGCCCCAGGCGCTGCGCGAGGCGCTGCGGGAGGCGGTCGCCGAGAACATCCTCATCAGCGGCGACGGCGACGAGTTCCGCTTCCGCCACGCGCTGCTGCGCGAGGCGGTTTACGAGGACCTGCTGCCGGGGGAGCGCGGCGCCCTGCACCTCGAGCTGGCCGCCGTGCTGGAGCGCGTCGGCAGCTGCCAGGCGGCCGACGACGAGCTGGCGCGGATCGCGGAGATCGCCACCCACTACGCGGCCGCGGGTGATCAGGCGCAGGCGCTGCGCGCGACCGTGCTGGCCAGCCAGGCCGCCAGGCGGGTGCACGCCTACAGCGAGGCCGCCGACCTCTGTGACCGCGCGCTGGCGCTGTGGCCACGGGTGGCGGCCGCCGATCAGGTGGCGCAGATCGACCGCCTGGACCTGCTGGAGTCGGCCTGCACCGCCTACGCGCTGGCGGGCAACCTGAAGCGCAGCGAGACGCTCGCCCACCACGCGCTGGCGGAGATCGACCCGCAGCGCGAGGCGGTGCGCTACGGGCGCATGCTGATGCGCCGCGGGCGCACGCGCTGGCGGCTGAACCGCCCACGCGAGGCGATGGCGGACGGCCAGCAGGCGCTGGCGATGCTGCCCCCGCAGCCGAGTGCCGAGCGCGCACGGCTGCTCTCCTGGCTGGCCCGCACGGAATCCCTGCGCGGCCATTACCGCGAGGCGATCACGCAGGGTGAGCTGGCCCTGCAGATGACCCAGCAGGTCGGCCTCCCGGCGGTCACCGGCGAGGTGCTCAACACGCTTGGCATGGCACGGATCGCGCTGGGCGACGTGGAGGCCGGGGAGTCGATGCTGCGCGACGCGATCCGGCTGGCGCGTGAGCAGGATGACATGGATGACCTCGCCACCGCCTACAGCAACCTCGCCACGATGCTGAGTGTCGCCGGGCGCATCGATGACGGCCTGGCGGTGATCCAGGCAGGCCAGCAGGAGGTCACCACGCGCCTGCGCCGGGCGTTCGGCTGGATGCAGCTGACGCTCTCCGCACTGGCCTTTGAGGCCGGTGACTGGGACACGGCGCGGGCCAACGAGGGGCCGCCGGCCGCGACGCTCGAGGGTGTGGGACTGATGTTCCGGCTGCTGCGCGACGCGGAGCTGGCACTGGGCGAGGGTCACCCGGAGCTTGTCGATGAGCGTCTGTGCGCGGTCGAGCCGCTGGTGCGCGCCAGCGGCGAGGCTGAGTGGCACGGGCTGTTCGGCTCGCTGCGGGCGGAGTCCCAGCGCCGCGCCGGCGAGCTGGAGGCGGCCCAGGCGGCGGTGGCGCGCGCGCTGGACGAGCTCGAGCTGTGCACCGACGACGTCACCTGGATCGCGCGCGTGAGCGCCGTCGGCATGGCGGTTGAGGCCGACCGCGCGCTGCGCGCCCGTGACCTGCGCGAGGCCGAGGCCGAGGCCGACGCGCTCACGCGCGCGCGCATCCACCTGGAGCGGCTGCAGGCGGCCGCCGCGCAGGGCGGCCCCAGCGAGCGCGCCTGG
>JAJZDA010000221.1 GCA_021851525.1 Actinomycetes bacterium
GCCGCGCGCGCCACCCCGGCCGCGCGGAGCGCCCGCGCCGCATCCGCGCGACCCTCGCCGCTGCAGTACCTGCGCTCCGCGCAGAACCGTGACGGCGGCTTCGGTTTCGCGCGCGGGCAGGCCTCGAGCCCGATGTTCACAGGCTGGGCGCTGATCGCCGGGGTCGGCGGGCAGCGGGCCGTGGGCTACCTGGCGCGGACGCTGCGCCAGGACGGGGATCCCGGCTCCGTGGAGCGCACGATCCTCGCGCTGCACGCGGCCGGCGCCAACCCCGCCGAGCTGGCGGGAGAGGATCTGGTGGCCCGGCTCGAGCGTGACATCGGCCGTGACGGCTCCGTGGAGCAGCTCTGCAACCTGACGGCCTTCGCGATCCTGGCGCTGCGCGCAGCCGGCAGGCCGGTGCCGGCCCGCAGCCTCGCCTGGCTGGCACGCCAGCAGGACGACGACGGCGGTTTCAACTACGCCACGCGCGGCGGTGGCAGCGACGTCGATGACACCGGCGCGGTGCTGGCGGCGCTGGCCGGCAGCGGCCACGCCGCGGTGATGCAGCGGGGCGTGCGCTTCCTGCGCGCTGCGCAGAACCGTGACGGCGGCTTCCCCTCGCAGCCAGGCGGCAGCTCCAACGCCCAGTCAACGGCGCTGGCCGTGCAGGGATTGCTTGCAGCCGGTGTGGCACCGGCCCGCGTCTGGCGACTGCGGGGGAGATCCCCGCTGAAATACCTGAAAACACTGATTCAGCCGGATGGTTCAGTGGATTACGCTCACGCGGACGCACAGACGCCGGTCTGGGTAACCGCCCAGGCGCTGCTGGCGCTGACCGGCGCGAGGTTGTGAAGCGCGACTGCAAAGGTTTGTGATTGTGTGACTAAGCACACCCTGTTCGCCTGTCCACGCTGTAGGCTGCCCCGCCTATGAGAATCGGGGTTCCGAAGGAGACGGTCGAGGGCGAGCGGCGGGTGGCGCTCGTGCCGGAGGTCGTCGGCAAGTTGACGCGGGCCGGGCATCAGGTGCTCGTGGCGCCCGGCGCAGGGGACGGAGCGCTGATCCCCGATGAGCAGTTCGTGGAGGCCGGCGCGCAGCTGGCCGCAACGCCGGATGAGGTGTTCGGCGCTGACGTGGTGGTGAAGGTCGCCCCGCCGACTGAGCAGGAGACCGCGCTGCTGGCGCAGTCCGCGGTGCTGATCGGCTTCCTGGCGCCGCTCACCAACGGCGCAGGTGTGAGCGCGATCGCCAAGCGTGGGGTGACCAGCTTCGCGATGGAGGCGGTCCCGCGGATCAGCCGCGCGCAGTCGATGGACGCGCTCTCCAGCCAGGCGAACATCGCCGGGTACCGGGCGACGCTGATCGGCGCGCAGGAGCTGGGGCGCTTCTTCCCGATGCTGATGACCGCGGCCGGCACGATCCGGCCGGCGACGGTGCTGGTGCTGGGCGCCGGTGTCGCCGGGCTGCAGGCGATCGCCACGGCGCGGCGCCTGGGCGCCGTCGTCCAGGGCTTCGACGTGCGCGCGGCGGTCAAGGAGCAGGTGGAGTCGCTGGGCGCGAAGTTCCTGGAGTTCGATCTCGGCGGCGACCTGGAGGGTGCGGGCGGCTACGCCCGCGAGCTGACAGCCGAGCAGCAGGCCCGCCAGCAGGAGCTGATGGCCGAGGCGATCGGCAAGTGCGACGTCGTGATCACCACGGCGCTGGTGCCCGGCCGCAGGGCGCCGATCCTCGTCACCGAGCAGGCCGTGCGGCTGATGAAGCCCGGCTCCGTGATCGTCGACCTCGCCGGTGAGCAGGGCGGCAACTGCGAGCTGACGCAGCCCGGTGAGACGGTGATCCGCCACGGCGTGAAGATCGTGGCGCCGTTGAACCTGCCATCGACCCTGGCGGAGCACGCCTCGGCGCTCTACGCGCGCAACATCCAGGCGCTGCTCGAGCTGATGAGCGGGGAGGGCGAGCTCAAGCTCGACTTCGAGGACGAGGTGATTGCCGGCGCGTGCATCACGCGCGGCGGTGAGATCGTGCACGACGGTGCGAAGGCCGCCGCAGCGGCGGCGGGCTGAGAGAGGAACTCAGATGAACACACTGGTGATTGACATCGCCGTGCTGGTGCTTGCGGGGTTCGTGGGGTACACGGTGATCTCGAAGGTCCCGAACACGCTGCACACCCCGCTGATGTCGGGCACGAACGCGATCCACGGGATCGTCGTGCTTGGCGGTCTGCTGCTGATGGCGGAGTCCAGCGGCTTCCTCGAGAAGCTGCTGCTGGTGATCGCCGTCGCCTTCGGCACGATCAACGTCGTCGGCGGCTTCCTGGTGACCGACCGGATGCTCGGCATGTTCAAGACCAAGGACCGCCCGGCGGCCAAGGACGGGGAGAGCAAGCCGTGAGCGCGCTGGGCACCGTCTTCCTGCAGTCATCGAACTTCATCGACTCGGCGTACATCGTCGCGTTCATGCTGCTGATCTACGGCATGACCGGCCTCACCGGGCCGCGCACCGCTGTGCGCGGCAACAAGATCGCGGCCGTCGGGATGGCCATCGCGGTGGTGGCCACGCTGTTGCGCCAGCACGAGTTCTCCGGCAGCGGCACCGTCTGGCTGATCCTGCTGGGGGTCGTGATCGGCACGGTGATCGGGATTCCCGCGGCGCTGCGGGTGAAGATGACCGCGATGCCGCAGATGGTCGCGATCTTCAACGGCGTCGGTGGCGGCGCGGTGGCGCTGATCGCCTGGGTGGAGTACCGGCACGGCTTCGGTGGTGGCTTCCCGCTGCGGGTGGAGATCTTTGAGCTGTTCGGCGCGATCGTCGGCTCGGTCTCCTTCTGGGGCTCCAACATCGCCTTCGGCAAGCTCCAGGAGATCCTTCCCGGACGTCCGATCAAGCTCCCTGGGCAGGCCGGGATCAACTTCCTGCTGTTCGCGGTCACGGTTGTGAGCGCGGTGGTGCTGGCCGCCGGGACGCACTCCCAGGCGCTCTTCATCCTCGGCATCCTGGTGGCCGCGGCGGTGCTCGGCAACATGCTCGTGCTGCCGATCGGCGGCGCGGACATGCCGGTCGTGATCTCACTGCTGAACGCCTTCACCGGGCTCTCCGCGGCCGCCACCGGCCTGGCGCTGGCCAACCCGGTGATGATCGTCGCGGGCATGATCGTCGGCGCCTCCGGCACGATCCTGACCAATGAGATGGCCAAGGCGATGAACCGCACGGTGCCCTCGATCGTCGCCGGCGGCTTCGGCGGCGCGGTCGCGGCTCCGGCCGGCGGCGGGGGGGAGAGCGGCGGCACGGTCCGCTCGACCAGCGCTCAGGACGTCGCCATCCAGCTGGCGTACGCTCGCCAGGTGGTGATCGCCCCCGGCTACGGGATGGCGGTGGCTCAGGCCCAGCACGCGGTGCGTGAGCTGGAGCGGGCGCTGGAGGCCAAGGGCGTGGAGGTCAAGTACGCGATCCATCCGGTTGCCGGTCGCATGCCGGGTCACATGAACGTGCTGCTGGCCGAGGCGGATGTCCCGTATGACCTGCTCAAGGAGATGGACGACATCAACCCGGAGTTCTCGCGCACCGACGTGACGCTGGTGATCGGCGCCAACGACGTCACCAACCCGGCGGCCAACACCGATCCGAGCTCACCGATCTACGGGATGCCGATCCTCGAGGTGGACAAGTCCGGTGCCGTGGTGGTGCTCAAGCGCTCGATGGCCTCGGGGTTCGCCGGGATCGACAACCCGCTGTTCTACGACCCCAAGACCTCGATGCTCTTCGGTGATGCCAAGGCCTCGGTGAGCGAGCTCACCTCAGAGGTTCAGGCGCTTTGATCGAAGGACAGCGGCTGGCTCGCTTCGAGCTGCTGGCGGACCTCGGCCCGCAGGATCTGGAGCGCCTCTGCGCATTCGCGCAGGAGCAGGTGCTCGAGCCGGGGGCGCTGCTGGTGCGCGAGGGTGAGTTCGCCACGGACCTCTTTCTGATCGAGGATGGCGTGGCGCACGTGATCCGTGCGGGACAGCGCATCGGTGAGGCCGGGGCCGGTGCGGTGGTCGGTGAGATCGGCGTGGTCGGCAAGCAGCAGCGCACCGCGGACGTGGTGGCGGCGACGAGGATGTGCGTGATCCGTGTCAGCCACTGGGAGATCAAGCACCTGCCGGCGGAGGTGCGTGAGCGCCTGCGGACGCTCGCGCAGCGGCGCCTGGAGGCTGACGGCCGGCTGTCGCGGGGCGCGGACGCCGACGCCGTCCGCTGACCCGGTTCCGGGGCCCCGCGCCGCGAAGCGCTAGATTGAGCCGAGAAGTGATTGCCGGCGGCTGTCCCAACGCCGCCGGAGCCAACCGATCCAGCCACAAAAGGAGAACCACCATGTCAGTACTTGATCGAGCGACGCTCGAAGGCAGCACGCTCGCGGATCTGCACGCCATCGCGTCGGAGATCGGCATCGACGGTTACCGCCGTCTGCGCAAGGCCGACCTGATCGACACGTTGCTCGCCCACCAGGGCGCGGATGAAGCGGCGCCCGCCGGTGCCGAGGATGAGGCGCCGGCCGGTGACCGGCGCCGCCGTGGTCGCCGCGGCGGTCGCGGCCGTGGC
>JAJZDA010000022.1 GCA_021851525.1 Actinomycetes bacterium
TCCCCTCCCGCCGCAGGCTCCCCTCCCGCCGCAGGCTCCCCTCCCGCCGCAGGCTCGCCGCCGGCCAGCAGCGTCAGCTCGTTGGCCAGCAGCGCATAGACCTCGGGGTGTGGGTCATCGGTCTCAAAGAGCCGCGCGACGGCGTCACAGGCGCGTGCGGCGGCATCCAGGGCGGCGGCGCTGCGGCGCAGTCCGGGACGCGCCTCGACGGTGTCCACGGCGGTCACCGTGAGCAGGTCACCGCGACCCTGGTGCAGCACCAGATCGACCTGCATGAACGGCTCGAGCCGTGCGCCGAAGCGGCTGCGCGCGCGACGCGCGCCCTTGGCGATGGCGCCGATCCTCCCGTGCTGCGGGGTGTAGAGATGCAGGATCCGGTCAGCCTCGCCGTAGCGGATCGAGCGCAGCACAATCGCCTCGGTCTTCAGCGAGCCGGGCACGACGCACCGGCCGAAGGTGTCGCTATATTTTGTGAAGCTATGAAGCCTGTCACCGTCTACACCACCGACATGTGTCCCTTCTGCAACAGCGCCAAGGCGCTGCTGAAGAAGCGCGGCGTCGCCTTTGACGAGATCAATCTCGCACGCGATGCGGACAGCCGCAACCAGCTGATCGAGCTCACCGGCATGTCGACCTTCCCGCAGATTGTGATCGACGGCAAGTCGATCGGCGGCTTTGACCAGCTGCTGGCCGCCGACCGCGCAGGCAGGCTGCCGGCGCTGCTGCAGGCCTGAGCCGCGGCTGCCGCGGGCGCGACGCGAACCACCGGCCGCCTGAGCGTTGCCGCTGCGGCCGGCCGCATCCCCACCGCAGCGCCCGCCCTCTGCGCTGATGCGCAGCTGCCCGGGGTCTGAGCCGGAAGGTAAGATCGCAGCCATGGATACGCCAAAGCGCCTGATTGTCGCCGTCATCTGTTTGTTGTGCCTTTCTTTCGCAACCAGTGCCGCGGCGTCGACCGGCAGCCTGACGGCCACCGAGTTCCAGGAGATCGGCGTGATCAAGCAGAAGGTCGTGGCCACCACGCCGAGCCTGCAGGTGATCGCCGCCACCCAGCGATCGTGCAGGCGGGCCGCCCACGTGAGCGTGCTGATCGACTCGGTGCTGCGGTCCTGCCTGGGTGACATGGCCCTGGTGCACTCGGAGCTCGACCTGGCGCTGCGCGAGCGGCGCTGCGCGAAGGTCAGGAGCGACGTGGGCAGGCTCAGCTGCCTGGTCGCGGGCTACGCGGGCTTCTCCCGCGCCTTCAGGGCGGTCTACGGGGACTACTTGGCTGTCAACCGCGCGCTGCTGGCGCGCCGGCTGCCGCAGGCATGCGTGCTGGTGATAGGCATGTCAAAGCGCAAGCTCGACGAGGTCGGCAGCGCGACGCGGGCGGTGGCCGGCGTGCTCAAGGGGCTGCGCGACCACAACCCGATCGAGACCGAGCGTTACTCCGGTGAGCTCTTGACGATCGACGCGCAGTTGCAGAGCTCACCGAAGAACGTCAGTCAGCGGCTGACGGTCTGCCCGCACGCACCACTCGGCTGACGGGCGGGAGCCCGCGGCGCCGCAGCGAACCCTCAGCGCGGCGCGGCACGGCCCGGGCGTCGCGGCCGCGGGCGCGGCTGGCAGTGCTCGCAGACATAAGTGCCGCGCCCGCCGACCACGAGCTTGCGGATCTCCCGGCCGCAGCTCAGGCAGGGCTCGCCGGCGCGGGTGTGGACCAGGAAGCGATCCTGGAAGCTGCCGCGGGCGCCGTCGACGTGGCGGTAATCATCGATCGAGGCGCCCTTCGCGTCGATGCCGTCGGCCAGGGCCGCCTCGATCGCCTGCTTGAGCGCCCGCCACTGCGCGAGGCTCAGCTCCCCCGCGGCCCGCAGCGGGTGGACGCCGGCGCGGTGCAGCGCCTCGTCCGCGTAGATGTTGCCCACACCGGCGATCCGCCGCTGGTCGAGGATGAAGCTCTTGACCGGCGCGCTGCGCCCGCGCGCCTGCTCGCGCAGGTAGTGCGCGGTGAACGCCGCGGTGAACGGCTCTGCGCCGAGCCGCCTGGTGAAGTACGCGTCGCGCTCCGCGCGCGAGTCCAGCAGCGTCCCGGTCCCGAAGCGGCGCGGATCCACGTAGTGCAGCACATGACCGTCATCGAGCCCGAAGCGCACGCGCGCGTGCGGCGGCTCGCCGCCGGCGTCGAGCAGCAGCGCTCCGGTCATGCGCAGGTGCACCAGCAGATGGCGGTCCCCGTCGAGCTCCCAGATCATGTACTTCCCCATGCGCTCGAGCCGCAGCACGCGCGCACCGGTGAGCTGCGCCGCCACCACCTCGGGCGCCTCCGGCAGCGTCCAGCGGTGGTCACGGATCTCAACCTGCGCGAGCGTCCTGCCCTCCAGGTGGGGCGCCAGCTGGCGCCGGATCGTCTCCACCTCCGGAAGCTCGGGCATGCCGCTGACTATAGGAACGGCGTCCCCGGAAGGCCGGGGTCGGCGGCGCCCGTCAGCCACTGCGCCACGCTCGCACCGACATCCGCCATCGGTCCGTCGTGGCGAGCACCGGCAGCACCCCGGGCAACCGCCAGCAGCGGCACGTGCTCACGCGTGTGGTCGGTGTGCCCGGCGGTCACGTCCACCCCGTGATCCGCGGTGATCACCAGCAGGTCCTGCGCTCCGAGCAGTTGCAGCCAGCGTCCAATCTCCGTGTCGATCGCCATCAGCGCCGCGTGGAACCCGGCGGCGTCATGCCGGTGCCCGTAGAGCTGGTCGGTCTCGATCAGGTTGGTGAACACGAGGCCGTGATCGAGCTCAGCTATCAGCTGCGCGGTCTGCTCCAGCGCCTGCGCGTTGGTCGCCCCGGGATGCTCAACGTCCACCCCGCGCCCGCAGAAGAGCTGGCCGGCCTTGCCGACGGTGTGCACGGGCACGCCCGCGGCCTGCAGGACCTCGAGCTGCGAGCGCATGGCCGGCTCGAGCGCCAGGTCAAGGCGCCCCGGGGAGCGCTCAAAGGCGCCGGGCTCACCCCTGAAGGGCCGTGCGATCACGCGCCCGACCGGGTGCTCCGGCGGCAGCGCCGCGCGCACACGCCGGCAGGTCTCCTGAAGCTCTGAGACGGGCATGACCTGCTCATGCGCCGCCACCTGCAGGACCGAGTCCTGGCTGGTGTAGACGATCAGCGCCCCCGCCCGCAGGCTGGGTTCCCCGAACTGCGTGATCGCGTCGATGCCGTTGAACGGCCGGTTGCAGAGCACCTCACGCCCGCCTGCGGCGGCGGTGATCACGCCGATCACCGCCGGCGGGAACCCGTCCGGATAGGTCGGCGGCGGCTCGTGCGCGACCACCCCCATCAGCTCGCGGTGTCCGGCCGTCGAGTCCTTGCCGTAACCGAGCGGGTGCAGGCGCCCGTGGATCACGGGCCGCTCGGCGGGCGCCACACCCGGCAGCGCGAGGATCGAGCCCAGCCCGAGCCGCGCCATCACCGGCAGGCGCAACCCGCCCACGCGCTGCGCCAGGTGCAGCAGCGTGTTTGCGCCGCTGTCACCGTAGAGACCGGAGTCCGGCAGCGCGCCGATGCCACAGGCATCGATCACCACCACGAACGCCCTCCTGCGCACGGCCAATCGCGCTCACTCGATTCGCGCTCGCGGGTGGGCGTCGAAGTAGACCTCGCGCAGCCGCTCGGTGGAGAGGTGCGTGTAGATCTGGGTGGTGCCGATGTCAGCATGGCCGAGCATCTCCTGCAGCGAGCGCAGGTCGCAGCCGCCGGCCAGCAGGTGCGTGGCGAAGGTGTGGCGCAGCGTGTGCGGGCTCATCCGCGAGTCCAGGCCGGCCGCGCGGGCGTGGCGCTGCACGATCTTGTAGAGCCCCTGGCGCGAGAGCTGGTGCCCGCGCATGTTGAGGAACAGGTGCGGCTCGTCGCGCAGGCCGACGAGCTTCGGGCGAGCCGTCTGGATGTAGGCGCTGAGCGCCGCGCGCGCCTGGCTGCCGACCGGCACCAGGCGCTCCTTTGCGCCCTTGCCGCGCGCGATCAGCACCCCCGCCTCCAGGTCCAGGTCGCCCACCTGCAGGTTGATCGCCTCCGAGGCCCGCAGCCCGCACGCGTACATCGTCTCCAGCAGCGCGCGGTCACGCAGCGCAGCGCCGCCGGCGCCGCTCGGCTGGGAGAGCAGGCTGTTGACCTGGTCGCGGCTGAGCACGCGCGGCAGGCGGGCGCTGGAGCGCGGTGGACGCAGCTCCACGGTCGGATCGCTCTCCAGCTGCCCCTCACGGCGCAGGTAGCGGTAGAAGGAGCGCAGGCACGCGACCTTGCGCTGCAGCGTCGCGGGCGCTGCCGGCCGTCGCTCACCTTGGCCCTGCGCAAGCTCGCTGACGAAGCCGCCGAGCAGCCTGCCGTCGACCGCCAGCGGCGCCACGCCGGCGCGCTCGAGGAACTCCCCGAACTGCTGCAGGTCGGAGCGGTAGGCCTCCAGCGTGTTGCGCGACAGCCCGCGCTCGAGCTCGAGGTAGGCCAGGAAGTCCAGCATGAGCTCGCTCAGCTGGCGGGAGGGAGCCGCGGCGAGAACTGCCATGAGGGTTGATTCGCGCTGCGCGCGCGTGCTCCTGCGCAGGCAACGTGGGCTGCGCAGGGCTGCCGGGGCTGCTCAGGGCTGCCGGGGCTGCTCAGGGCTGCCGGGGCTGCCAGGGCTGCCAGGGCTGCCAGGGCTGCCAGGGCTGTCGGGGCAGACAGCGCAGCTCAGCCCAGGCGCACGACCGTGGCGTCGCCGATCGCCCGGTAGCGCTCGGGGAAACAGGTGAGAACGATCACCTGGCTCTGGCGGGCGGCGACGCTGAACGCGGTGCCCAGGCGCTGCAGGCGGGCCGGGTCAGAGTAGCCAAGCGCGTCGTCGATCATCACCGGCGCTCCCGTCGGCCCACCCTCACCGCCGGCGGAGGCGACGATCGAGGCGACCGCGAGGCGGGCGAGGACCGCCAGCTGCTCCTGCGTCCCACCGGAGAGGTTGGCAAACGCGACGGTGGCGCCGTTCAGCGTGCGGCTTGTGATCTTGAGGCTGTCAGGGTCGATCTCGAGCGTCACCTCGGGGCCGTAGACGATGCGCGCATAGCTGCTCAGCTGTTCCAGGAACGGCGCCGCGTAGCGTGCGTGCGCGGCCCGGCGTCGGGCGCTGAGCGTCTCATACAGCAGCGCCGCGGCACGCGCCTGGCGCTCCTCCGCGGCATCCGCCCGCTCGCGCTCCTCATGCTCGGCCTCGGCGGCGGCGAGGCGGTCCTCCAGGCCGCTGTGCCCGTCGCGCTCCAGCACCGCGCGGTCAGCCGCCAGCCGCTCACGCAGCTCAGCCACCTCCCTGGCGTTGCGGGCCCGCAGCGCCAGGGCGTTCTCGAGGCTGGCGCGGGCCGTCTCAGGGTCGGCCTGCGCAAGCTGCGCCAGCGCCAGCGCCAGCTGCTGCTGCGCCTGCTCCAGCTCGAGCTGCGCCGCCGCCAGGCCATCATCCAGCGACCGGTCGTCAAGCTGCGCGCGTGCGGCCTGCAGCGCAGCGCGCGCACGCTCGCGCTCCTCACCGGCGCGTGAGAGCTCGGCGGAGAGCACGGCCGCCTGCTGACGCTGCTCCTGCAACGACCGGCCCACCTCCTCCAGTGCCGTGCGCGCCAGCTCCAGCGCCTGGCGGCGCTGCTCCGCCTCCGACTGCGCAGCGCGCAGCGCGCCCCGCACCTGCTCCAGCGTGGTCTGCGCGGCCACCTGCTGGGTGGCCGCGGGCAGCTCCTGGAGCTGCTCCTCGGCGTGGTCATGCGCGGCGGCCAACGCGGCTCGCTCCTCCCCCTCCAGCGCCGTTTGCAGGCGCTCACGCGAGAGCTCGAGCGTACGCTCGAGCTCTCGCCGGGTCTCCAGCTGGTCCGCGGCCTCGGAGAGCTCCGCGACGCCGGCGCCGGCCAGCAGCGCGTCGAACTCACGCTGCTGGCGCTCAAGCGCCGAGAGCTGCGCCTCACCGGCGGGCGGGGGGCTGATCACCAGCTCCAGCAGGCTGTCGAGCTGCAGCCGCAGCGGCGCCGCGACGTTGCGCTCCAGCGTCTCTCCCGCGGCCAGCTTTGCGGGGCGCCCGTCGAGCGTCAGGCTCAGCGGCGCCTGGGCGTGCAGCTCAACGCGCGGCTGCCCGGCCTGCACGCGCGCGCTGGCCGTGTCCAACGCCCGCTGCGCCTGCTCGAGCTCGCGCATCAGCTCGACCGTCACGGAGATCCGCGCGAGCGCCGCGGCGGCGCGCTCAATCTCCGTCTCGGCGCTGCGCACGCGACGCATGCGCTCGGCAAGCCGCGTGTGACGCTCGCGCAGATCGAGCAGCTCAAAGGCAGCCTGATGGCCGCTCAGCTCGCGCTGCGCCGCGGTGAGCGCCTCCTGGGCCTGGTCGCGGCGCTGCTCGGCCGAGCGCGCCTGCTCGCTGGCCGTCTCCAGCTCCGCAGCCAGCGTCTGCTCGCGCTCGGCCAGCGCCAGCAGCGTCGTCTCTGCGCCCTGTGCACGCAGGCGCAGATCAGCGCGCGCCTGGTGGCGTTGCTGGGCCTCACGCAGCTCATACTCGGCGCCCTGTGCGCGGCTGCGGGCGTCGCTGCAGCCACGCTCCAGCTCAGCCAGCGCGTCGACCGCGTGCTGGGCCTCTGAGATCTGCTGCTCAATCTGCTGCTCGCGCTGTTGCAGCTCACGCAGCGCGGCCTCATCAGTGTGGTGGCGCTCCGCCAGCAGCTCGAGCCCGGCAACCCGCTCGCGCAGCTCCTGGACCTGGGCGCGCGCCTGCTCCAACGCCTCACGGCGGGCCACCCGCGCCGCCACCGGCCTGCCGGTCGTCCCTGTCCAGTAGCGCTCGCGTTCACGGCGGACGAGCTCGAGCAGCGCGTCCTGTGTCTGCGGGCGCGCGGCCTGCTCGTCACCGGCGATGCCGTCGAGCGCGCCCAGCAGCTGGGGGTCCTGCGCCACCGCCGGCTGGCGCACGGCCTCCCCCTGCCGGTACCAGAGGCTCTCCAGCAGGCTGGTGACGGCGTGCTCCTCCAGGAGCTCGACGACCCGCTCGTGGGCGGCGTCGCCGACCAGCTGCTGCGGCGCCGGGGCGTGGATCGCCAGCTCCGTCAGCGGCTCCACCAGCCAGCGCTTGCGGTAGGTCAGCCGCGTCTGCCCGATCCTCAGCGTCGCCTCGACCTGCGGGCCGACGTGCCTGCCGACGGGCTGGCACTCACGCACCAGCTGGCTGCGGCTGGTGGCCTTCAGACTAGGGTTCAGGAGCATCCCGAGGGCGTCCGCAATTGAGGTCTTGCCAACCTCATTGCGGCCCTCAACGACCGTCACCCCGGAGCTGGAGAACTCGATCTCACGCTCCTGGACACCGCGGAAGTCGGTCAGCTTGAGCCGTTCCAGGCGCATGTGCCGCTCAGCCCGCCAGCCTGTAGAGCAGGTTCAGCGCCTCACGCGCGTCCTGCGCGTCCTCACCACCGGCCTGTGAGCGGTCGCGCAGCTCACGCAGCGCGTCGCGCACGTAGCCGGAGGCGGCTATCCGGTCGAGATCATCCTCGCGCGGCTCCACCACCAGGTCGCTGTGGCGCTCCCAGACGCGGATCGAGGCGAAGAGATCGCCGTGGCGCTCCAGCATCGCCGCCAGCTCAGCGTGGGCGGCGATGCTGAGCACGCCCTGCAGGCCGAGCCGCACCACGGCCCGCGCCTTGTTCTCAATGGCGTCGAGCTCAGCCGCCAGCGCGCGCACGTCTTCCTCGCCGCCCAGGCGCCTGTCGACCAGGTCGATGAAGCGCCAGGCACCGGTCTGCAGCTGCGCGACCTCACAGCCCTCGCCGGTGAGCGTGACCATCAGCGCGTGGTTGGGCCGCTGCTCGCGGTAGCCGGTGCTGAGCGGCGTGCCCGCGTACCAGGCGCGCCCGCCGGCGCCCGGCAGCTCGGTGACGGAGTGACGATCCCCGAGCGCGGCGTAGGCGAAGCGGCCGGCCGCGAGCGACTCCCGCAGCCGCGAGGCGACGATCACGCCGGCTGCGCTGGCGGGATCGAGCTCATCGATCACGCCGTGTCCCACCAGCACGCGCGTCACCCCGGGCGGCGGATCGGGCAGTGCGTGCGCTTCCAGCAACGGGTCCTCCGTCGGATGCCTGGTGCGCACCGGCACACCGACGATCTCCACCTCAGCGCGGCCGGGCAGCGCGAGCGGCTGCGCTTCGCGGATCACTTGCACGTGATCCGGGCAGGAGCGCACGAAGTCAGTCGCCGCGTACACCGACCCCGGGTTGAGCCGGTCGTGGTTGCCGGGCAGCAGGAAGACGGGGACCTGGAATCCGCGCAGCGCCTCCAGCGCCTGGCGGATCACCGCCGGGCTGACGTCGTTTGAGTCAAACACGTCGCCGGCGACCACGACGAACTCACAGGCGTTGGCGGCGGCCTGCTCAGCCAGCGCGGCGATCGCGTCGAGGCGGTCGCGGGCGAAGGCGGCGCGCTGCTGCTCTGGCAGGAAGTACGCCGGCATCCCCAGGTGCCAGTCCGCGGAGTGGATGAACCTCAGCATCGCGCCGGCCCGCCCAGACCTCAGCCGGCCTGCAGCTCTCGCGCCAGCCAGTGCAGCGCAATCAGCGTCTTTGCGTCCCGCACCTGGGAGATGGCGTCGTCGAGCTTGGCCAGCGGCCACGGCACCACCTCAATGTGCTCATCCTCCTCCGGGGCGGGCCCACCGTCGACGTCCTGCAGGCCCTCCGCCAGGAAGATCCACATGCGCTCATCGCAGAATCCCGGGGTCGGGAAGAAGCTGAAGAGCTCCCGCCAGCGCGCGCCTCGCTTGCCGATCTCCTCGGCAAGCTCACGCTGCGCCAGTTCGAGCAGCGGCTCACCGGGACGGTCGCGCTTGCCGGCCGGGATCTCCAGTGAGTCAGGCAGGCCGGCGGCCTCGCGCGGCTGGCGCACGAGCCAGACGCTCTGCGCGTCGCGCGCGATCACCGCCACCGCTCCGGGATGCCAGACCCGGTCAAAGGTGCTCTCGCTGCCGTCCGGGTAGCGGTAGGTCTCGCGCCCCGCCCGGATCAGGCGCCCGTGCCACTGGACCTGCTGATCCACGACCTCAAACTCGGTCACCGGCCGGCGCTCCCTGAGGCGCCCGACGGCGCATCGGCCGCCTCCTCGATCAGTGCCAGGAGCATCGCCAGCCCGGTCTCCAGCGCCTCGTCGCTGACCCGCTCCGTGCGCTCGTGGGGACGCTCGGTGCCGTTGGCGATGTTCGTGCACTGAAAGCCCATGGCGCGCAGCGCGTTGGCGTCCGAGCCGCCGCCCGTGCTGACCATCCGTGGGTTGAGGCCGAGCCTGCGCAGGGCCCGCTCGGCGAGCGCCACGGAGGGCTCCCGCGCGTCCAGGCGGTAGCCGCTGAAGAGCCGCTCGACGCTCACGTCGAGGTCGCAGCCACCGCTGTCGGCGGCGTCCTGCAGCGCGTCCAGCGCCTGCGTGACCAGCTCCTGCACGCGCTGCTCGTCGACGCTGCGCAGCTCCGCCGCGACGCTGCAGCGGTCGGCCACCACGTTGGTCGCCACGCCACCGTGGATCACGCCGACGTTGGCGGTGGTCTGCGGGTCGAGCCTTCCCTGTGGCAGCGCGGCCACGCCGCGGGCGGCCGCCATCACCGCGCTGACCCCCTGCTCGGGCGCCATCCCGGCGTGGGCGGCGCAACCGCGGAACTCCGCGTCGAGGCGCACGTGCGTCGGTGAGGCGGCGATGATCTCACCCCACGGGGAGGCGTGGTCAAAGACGTACCCGAAGCCGCTTTGCAGCTGGCTCGCGTCAAACTGCGAGGCTCCCTGCAGGCCGGTCTCCTCGGCAACCGTGAACAGCAGCTCGACGCCGACGTTCGGCGGGGCCGGCGCAGCGCACAGGATGCGGGCGAGCTCCACCAGCGCGGCAACGGCGCTCTTGTTGTCGGCGCCGAGGATGCCGTCGCCGGCGTTGGTCCAACCGCCGGCCTCGCGCACGGGCTCGAGCTCCGCGCTCAGCGGGACCGTGTCCATGTGCGCGCAGAGCAGCAGCATGCGATTACCGGTGCCCGGGATCCGCGCCAGCAGGTTGCCGGCGTTGCCACCGAGGCTCTGGCCCGCCAGATCCTCGCTGACCTCGAGACCCATGGCCCGCAGCTGGCCGCTGATCCAGTCCGCGCAGGCTCGTTCATCGCCGGTGACGCTCGGGATCGCGCACAGCGCCGCGAAGCTCTCGTGCAGGCGGCGGCGCTGGGCGTCGCCGAGCGGCAGGCTCACGGCAGGGACAGCCGGGTTGCCGTGAGATCCTCCTCGGCGTGTGCCTGGGTGCCGGCGGCGTGCGCGGCGCCGTGACGGCGGGCGTAGGCCGCGCCGACGAACTCCCTGAACAGCGGCGCCGGGCGATCCGGCCGCGACTTGAACTCCGGGTGGAACTGCGAGGCCACGTAGAAGGGATGCAGCTCCCGCGGCAGCTCGGAGATCTCCACCAGGCGCCCGTCGGGCGTGGTCCCGGAGAACACCATGCCCGCCGCCTCGAGCTGTCCGCGCAGGTGGTTGTTGACCTCGTAACGGTGGCGGTGGCGCTCATAGACCACGCTCTCCCCGTACGCGTCGAAGGCACGTGTCCCCTCGATCACCTTGACCGGGTCAGCGCCCAGCCGCATCGTCCCGCCCATGTCCGCGATCTCACGCTGCTCGGGCAGCAGGTCAATCACCGGGTAGGGCGTCTCGGGGTCCATCTCTGTCGAGTTGGCACCCGGCATGTCCGCCACGTGGCGCGCGAACTCACTGACCGCCACATGCATCCCGAGGCACACGCCCAGGTACGGGATCCCCGCCTCCCTGGCGATCCGAGCCGCCGCGATCTTGCCCTCGAAGCCGCGCCCGCCGAAGCCGCCCGGGATCAGGATGCCGTCGACCCCGCGCAGCAGCGAGTCGACCTCCGGCTCACCGACGGTCTCGGAGTCGACCCACTCCACCTGCACCCGGCAGCCGTGGTGCACGCCGCTGTGGCGCAGCGCCTCGACCACCGAGAGGTAGGCGTCCTCGAGCTTCACGTACTTGCCGACCAGGGCGATGCGGATCTGATCGGTCAGCGACGCCGCCCGGTCGATGATCGCCTTCCAGCCCGCCAGGTCAGGCTCCGGCGCGCTGAGCCCGAAGTGCTCGCGCAGGATGAAGTCGTCGACACCCTGCTGGTTGAACGCAAGCGGCACGCTGTAGACGTCGCTGACGTCGTAGGCGGAGACCACCGCGTCGACCGGCAGGCTCGCGAACAGCGCGATCTTCTTGCGGATGTCGTGCGAGAGCTCGGACTCCGAGCGGCACATCACCATGTCGGCGTTGATGCCGATGCGTCGCAGCTCATTGACCGAGTGCTGGGTGGGCTTGGTCTTGAGCTCCCCGGCATGGCCGATGTACGGCACCAGCGTGAGATGGATGAACATGCAGCGCCGCCTGCCGACCTCAACCGGGAACTGGCGGATCGCCTCCAGGAACGGCAGCGACTCGATGTCACCGACGGTCCCGCCGATCTCGGTGATCACGAAGTCCACGTCGGCCGATTCCGCGATCACCCGGATGCGGTGCTTGATCTCGTCGGTGATGTGCGGGACGACCTGCACGGTCGCCCCCAGGTAGTCGCCGCGGCGCTCCCGACGGATCACGGTGTTGTAGATCCCGCCGGCCGTGACGTTCGACGCGCGGCTGGCGTTGGCGTCGGTGAAGCGCTCGTAGTGGCCGAGGTCCAGGTCCGTCTCAGCGCCGTCCTCGGTGACGAACACCTCGCCGTGCTGGTAGGGCGACATCGTCCCCGGGTCGACGTTGATGTAGGGGTCGAACTTCTGAATCTGAACCGAGAACCCGCGCGCCCGCAGCAGGCGTCCGATGGACGCCGCCGCGATCCCCTTGCCCAGTGAGGAGACGACCCCGCCGGTGATGAAGATGAATCGGGTTTCAGCGTGGTTCATGTGGCGATCCTCATTCCTGTGGGCGTCAGAGGCTCACGCTACCGCCACAACCGGACAGGAGCACCGACACCCCGGTGTACATAAAGAGAGTAGTCACTGCACTACGCCGCCCTCAGCAATTCGCGCGCGTGACCCCTGGCGGCCCGGTCACCGGCCTCCGCGCCCAGCATCCGCACCAGCTCGGCGACGACGCCGTCGCCGTCGAGCGCCGTGAGCACCGTGCGCGCCGGTGTCGAGGAGGCGTCCTTGACGATCGTGAAGTGCGTGGCCGCCATCGCCGCGACCTGCGGCAGGTGCGTGATGCACAGAAGCTGGCGGCCGGCGGCAAGCTCACGCAGCTGCGCGCCCACCGCCCGCGCGGTCAGCCCGCCGATGCCGGCGTCGATCTCGTCGAAGACCAGCAGGCCGCCACCGGCCGCGTGCTCGCCGTGGGCGATGCTGAGCAGCGCGAGCATCACGCGCGAGAGCTCACCGCCGGAGGCGACGTCGCGCAGCGGCCCGAACGGCAAGCCGGCGTTGCTGGCGATCAGGAACTCAACGTTGTCACGCCCGCGTGGACCGTAGCCGTCCTCACGCGCACTGACGACCACCTCGAACTGGGCCTCCGCCATGGCCAGCTCGGAGAGCCGCTCCCGCACGGCGGCCGCGAGCCTCGGCGCCGCGGCGTGGCGAGCCGCGCTCAGCGCACCGCCAAGCTCCTCACGCTGGGCGCGCGCCGACTCGAGCTGCGCGCTGAGCTCCGCGAAGCTGAGGTCGGCCTGCTCCAGCTCCAGCTGGCGATCCCTGCAGCGCTGCGCATGCGCCAGCACCTCCGCGATTGAGCCGCCGTGCTTGCGGGCCAGACGCGAGAACTCACCGAGCCGCAGCTCAACCTCCTCCAGCCGCCCCGGCTCCGCCTCCAGCCGGTCGAGGTAGCGCCGCAGCTCCTGGGCGATGTCGCCGGCCTCATAGCGCAGCGCCTCCACACGCTCCGCCAGACCGCCCAGCGCAGGGTCAAAGGCGCCGGCCGCCTCCAGCTCCGCGGCGGCGCGGCTGAGCAGCTCACGCACGCCATCCCCGTCCTCGGGGGCGAGCGCATCGGCGCCGGTCAGCGCGCCGCGCTGCAACAGCTCCTGGTGGCGCAGGCGGTCGCGCTCCACCAGCAGCTCGCGCTCCTCCTCCTCACTGGGATCGACCGCCTCGATCTCACGCAGCTCGAAGCCGAGCAGATCAAGCTCACGGTCACGCGCCCCCACCAGGCCGTCAAGCTCGCGCAGCCGCTGCTCCAGCTCCAGCACCCGCCGGTGCGACAGCGACAGCCGCTCACCGAGCTGGCGCTGCGGCGCTCCGCAGAACGCGTCGAGCGCGTCCAGCTGAGCGGTGGCCAGCATCAGCTTGCGATGCTCGTGCTGCCCGTAGAAGGCCAGCAGGCGGCTGCCCAGCTCGCGCAGGTCGGCGACCGTCGCGGAGCGCCCGCAGACGTAGGCGCGCGTGCGCCCGTCGGGCCAAACCCGACGGGCCAGCACCAGCTCCTGTGCGTCGGCCGGAATCCGCTCATCGGCACCGGCGCCCAGCTCAGGCGGCAGCTCGAACACACCCTCCACGTACGCCTCCGCCGCGCCGCTGCGGACGATGCCGCTGCGGGCCTTGCCTCCCAGCAAGAGGTCGAGCGCGTGGGCGAGCAGCGTCTTGCCGGCACCGGTCTCGCCGGTGAGCACGTTCAGCCCAGGCCCGAGCCTGAGCTCAGCCCGCTCCAGGAGCAACAGGTTCTCTACGCGCAGCTCGTACAGCACTGCCGAACTTGTATCGCCACCGCCGGACAGAACAACACGAACAGGTGTTCGCCAACCGCGGTGGCGCTCCTGCGCGCCCGCCCCCGGCCCTCAGGGAAGCGTCGCCAGCCGCCCGAACTTCTCGTGCAGGCGCTGGTAGAAGTTGACCCCCTCCAGCTGCGCGAGCATCCCCTGCGCGTCGACGAACTCCGCCTCCAGGCGCCCGCCCGGTCCGATCGTCAGCACCGGCCGGCCGTCCACCTCGACGTCCACCTCGTCGTCCTCAGTCGATTGGTTCTCAATCCTCAACGTGTCCCCCGGGGCCACCACCAGGGCGCGGGCGGTCAGTGAGTGCGGGGCGATGAATGAGACCGCCATCCCCTCCACGCCCCAGGCCATCACCGGCCCGCCGTTGGCGAGGTTGTAGCCGGTCGAGCCGGCGGGCGTGGCGACCACCAGACCGTCGCAGCGCACGCGCCCGATCTCATCGCGGCCCACGGAGTACGCCAGCGACGCCACCCGCTTGCCGTGCTGACGCTGCACCGACACGTCGTTGATCGCGATCCAGGATCCGCCCCCGGCCCGCACCGCGATCCCCGGCAGCGCCAGCACGTCGAACTTGCGCGCGAAAGCGCGCTCAAACCCCAGCCGCGCCTGGTCGCGCTCGACCGTGGCGAGAAAACCGATCTCCCCGAAGTTCACGGCGAACACCGGCACCCCCTTGCCCGCGTAGGTGCGCAGCGCCCGCAGGATCGTGCCGTCCCCACCGAGCGCGAAGCAGATGTCCACGTCATCAGCGCCGAAGTTGGCGGCTGGCGAGTCCACGGTGCAGAGCTCTAGGCCCTCCGCGGGCACCAGCCCGTGCTTGTCCACCTCGGTCTGGTCGAAGCGCAGCCGCGCGCCGGCGGCGCGCGCCACGGCCATCAGCACCTCCAGCGCCGGGCCGGTCTCCTTCGGCCGGCGGTGGGTGACCACCGTGGCGACGCGCACGCGCCCCTCAACGCTCATGCGGCGACCACCCCATCCCGCCAGCGCCGCAATCAGCCCATGCGCCGGCCGCCACCGCCGTGTGCCGCCAGCGCCTCACGCCGCCACCGCCGCTACCGCATCCGCCAGCGCGCTCGCGTCGGCCAGGGCGCCCGCGCGCCCCGCCTCCGCCAGCCAGACGAACGTCTCACGGTTGCCCTTGGGGCCAGGCAGCCCCGAGGGCACGTAGCCGCAGACCGCGACGCCCGGCTGCTGCTGGGCGAACTGTCCGAGGCGCAGCAGCACCTCCCGCCGGTCCTCCTGATCGCGCACGACCCCGCCCTTGCCCAGGCGCTCCCGCCCGACCTCAAACTGCGGCTTGATCATCGCCAGGCAGTCAAAGCGCGCGGCCGCACAGCCCAGCACCGCGGGCAGGACCTTGGTCAGTGAGATGAAGGAGACGTCGATCACGATCAGCGTCGGAGCGTACGGCAGCTGCCCGGCGGCAAGCGCACGCGCGTTGGTGCGCTCGATCACGGTCACGCGAGGATCCTCGCGCAGCTTCCAGCTGAGCTCGCCGTAGGCGACGTCCAGCGCCACCACGTGACGGGCGCCGCGCTGCAGCAGGCAGTCGCTGAACCCGCCGGTCGAAGCACCGACGTCCAGCGCCAGCGCACCGTCCACGTCCAGCCCGAGGCCGTCAAGCGCGTTGGCGAGCTTCACGCCGCCGCGCGACACGAACTGCGGCACCGCCGCCAGCTCCAGCTCAACGTCGGCGCCGACCATCTGGCCGGGCTTGGCGGCACGCTCGCGGCCGGGCAGGAGCAGCACGTCCCCGGCCAGCACCGCCGCGGCGGCGCGGGCCCGGGACTCATACAGCCCACGCTGCGCGAGCAGCACATCGAGGCGGGTCTTGCTCATCGGTCGGTGCGCCACATCACAGTCAGGCGACGCTCACGCCCGGATAATTGGTCCAGTCAAACGACACATCTCTCTCCCTCGCGATCGGCCCGCCCTGCGCGGGCCGCTCTCGTTAAGCGTGGCGGCGGCGCACGCGACGCGCGCGGGTCTCGTGCCCCGGCTCACTGACGGCCGGCGGATGCGCCGCCCGGCGCCACGGCAGCCGGGCCACTACGCCACCTCGTGCCGCTCTGCCACAGCCCCCAGCACACGTTCGGCGATCCGCTGCGCAGTGAAGCCGATCTCCTCGTGCAGCAGCCTCGGCGCCCCGTGGGTGACAAACGCGTCGGGCAGCCCGACCCGCAGGATCCGCGCCGCGAGACCGGCATCTGAGAGCGTCTCCCAGACAGCCGAGCCAAATCCGCCCGCGAGCACCCCCTCCTCAACGGTCACCAGCAGGTCATGCTCGGCAGCCAGCTGCGCCGCCAGCCCGGCGTCCAGCGGCTTGGCGAACCGCGCGTCGGCGACGGTCACCGCGATCTCATGCTCGGTCAGGATCTCAGCCGCGTCCAGCGCCTTGGCCACGCCGCTGCCATAGGCCAGCAGCGCAACCCGCGGCCCGCTGCCCGGGCGTGCCTCGCAGAGGATCTCACCGGTCCCGATCGGGATCTCCTCGGGGGTCTGCGGCAGCGCCACCCCGAGCCCCTCACCGCGCGGGTAGCGCAGCGCCACCGGGCCGTCGTCGTAGGCCAGCGCGGTGTGCAGCATGTGCACCAGCATCGCCTCGTCGCGCGGGGCCATCAGCACGATGTTGGGCAGGCAGCGCAGGTAGGCGATGTCAAACGCTCCGTGATGCGTCGGCCCGTCGTCGCCGACCAGGCCGGCGCGATCCATCGCAAACACGACGTTGAGCTTCTGCAGGCAGACGTCGTGCACGATCTGGTCATAGGCGCGCTGCAGGAAGGTCGAGTAGATCGCCACCACCGGCTTGCAGCCCTGCAGCGCCAGTCCGCAGGCGAGCAGCACCGCCTGCTGCTCGGCGATCCCGACATCGAAGTAACGGTCGGGGAGCTCCCGTTGCAGGATGCTCAGGCCCGTGCCGGAGTTCATCGCCGCGGTGATCCCCAGCACCCGCTCATCAGCGCGCGCCTCGCTCAGCAGCGCCTCACCGAAGACCTGCGTGTAGGGCAGCGGCGCGCCGCCCGCCCCGGGGCGGTTCTTGGGCGGGATCGTGACCGGCTCGCCGGAGACGATCGACATCGGCTTGGCGGCGTGCCACTTCTCCATCCCCTCCAGCCCGCCGTCCTCGGCCGGCGCGAAGCCCTTGCCCTTGATGGTCGCGCAGTGGATCACGACCGGACGCTGCGCGGCCAGCGCCTCACGCAGCGCGGAGCGGATCGCACGCGTGTTGTGCCCGTCGATCACCCCCATGTAGGCCCAGTCGAGCTCCTCCCACCACAGGCCCGGCGCCCAGAACGCCTTGATCGACTCCTTGAAGTGCGGTCCGAGCTTCTCAAACGCGTGACCCAGCGCGGGCAGCTTGGTCAGCCCGCTCTCCACGTCCTCACGCGCATGCCAGAGCTTCGGGTTGAGCCGCACACGGTTGAAGTAGCGGCTCAGCGCACCGACGTTGGGCGAGATCGACATGCCGTTGTCGTTGAGGATCACCACGATCGGCGTCCCCAGCCCGCCGGCCTGGGCGACCGCCTCGAACGCGACCCCGCCGGTCATCGAGCCGTCGCCGATCACCGCCACCACGTGCCCGTCCTGACCGTGCCCGCGGCGCATCGCCTCCTTGATGCCGACGGCGTAGCCGATCGAGGTCGAAGCGTGCCCGGCGCCCATCACGTCGTGCTCGGACTCGCCGATCGCGCAGAACGGCGCCAGCCCGCCGTAGCTGCGGATCGTGTGCAGCTGATCACGCCTGCCGGTCAGCACCTTGTGCGGGTACGCCTGGTGCCCGACGTCCCAGATGATCTTGTCGCGCGGGGAGTCGAGCACCGAATGCACCGCGACCGCGATCTCACAGGTTCCGAGGTTCGCCCCAAAGTGCCCGCCGATCTCACCGACCGTGTCGATGATGTGCTCGCGCACCTCCTGGGCCACCTGCGCCAACTGCTCCTCGCTGAGCGAGTGCAGATTCTGCGGGCTGTCGATGCTGTTGAGGAGCTCTGGCATATGTTCAGTAACTGCGGTTGGCGATGAAGTCGGTGATCTCGCGCAGCAGCCCCGGGTCTCGTGGAGCGGCGCCGCGCAGCGCTTCGAGCGTGCGCTCGTGTGATGTCCTTGCCAGCTCGCGCGCGCCGTCAAGACCGAACTCCGTCACGTAGGTCCGTTTGCCGAGGCGCTCGTCACTGCCGCTTGGCTTGCCCAGCGCCTCCTGCGATCCGGTCACGTCGAGGATGTCGTCGACGATCTGAAACAGGACGCCCAGCTCACTGGCGAAATTTGTGAAGTGACTGATTGTGGCAGGTTCCTGATGGCCCTCCAGCAGAAGCACGCCCTCGACGCTCACGCGGATCAGCCTGCCGGTCTTGAGCGCATGCAGGCGCCTGAGCCCGTCCGCGCCCGCTGGCGCGGACGCAGCGACATCCAGGTACTGCCCGCCGACCATGCCGCTGACGCCGGTCGCCCGGGCCAGCTCCGCGGCCGCGCGCATCACGTTCTGGGGATCACCGGACTGGCGCTCCAGCAGGTGCGCAAAGGCCTCCGCGTAGAGGCCGTCACCGGCCAGGATCGCGACGTCCTCACCAAACGCGACATGGCATGTCGGGCGCCCGCGACGCAGCTCGTCGTCATCCATCGCGGGCAGGTCGTCGTGGATCAGTGAATAGGTGTGGATCAGCTCGAGCGCCGCCGCGAACGGCAGCACGGTCTCCGGCTGCAGGCCCACGGCGGCGGCTGTGGCCAGCGCCAGCACCGGGCGCACGCGCTTGCCGCCGGCCAGCAGCGAGTAGCGCATCGCCTGCTCCAGCCCCGCGGTTGCCGCCTCCTGGGAGAAGCGCAGCAGCTCCAGGTACCGCTCCACCTGCTCACGCAGGTGCTCCGGATAGCTCACTGCCCTGCGGGCAGCGGCAGCTGACCGGGAAGGTCGGGGAGCGGCTCCAGCGCGGCGCGCACCTCGCCGTCCACCGCGGCCGCAGCCTCCGAGGCCAGCCGCGCGCACTGCTCGATCAGCGCCAGCGTCGCCTCCGGCGCCGCCTCGCCGGAACGCAGCCCGTCGGCAGCCTCGTCGAGCCTCACGCGCAGCTCTTCCAGGGCGTCGCTCACGCGGCGAAGACTAGCGGCCCCCGGCCGCGTCGAGGGCACCGTTGACGAGCGCGTCAGCCGCCGCGTTGCGCTCCCTGGGGACCGACTCAACCCGCCAGGCATCGAACCGCGAGAGCGCCGCCAGCGCCTCCGCGTGCAGGGCCTGCATGGCGGGCTGCTTGACGCGGTAGGCGCCGGTGACCTGACGGGCCACCAGCTCCGAGTCATTCAGCACCAGCACCTCACGGGCGCCGAGCTCCACGGCGCACTGCAGGCCGCGCAGCAGCGCGCGGTACTCGGCCACGTTGTTGGTGGCGACGCCGATCGTCTCTCCCAGCTCACGCACCACCGTGCCGTCGGGGCGCGAGGCCACGACCCCGATCGCCGCCGGGCCCGGGTTGCCGCGGGCGCCGCCGTCGACGTTCAGCACCAGGACGGGCTCGTTGCCCATCGGATCAGGCCACCATCAGCGCGCCGCTGTCGTCGGCCACGGCGTTGGCGTGCTGCTCGTGCTGCTCCAGCTCATCGAGCTCATACCCCTGACCGGCCAGCCGCACGTTGGCATGCGTCTGTGCGAGATCGACCTCATACCGATACCAGCACAGCTCCCATGAGACCACGATCCAGACGATGCTCTGATGGCCGGGGTCGGGGGTCACGTTGACCGCTGCCTGGCCGAGTGATCTCGCCACCCCGGCCACGGTGCGGCGGTGCTCACTGCGGTTGAAGTCCTCGATCGCGGAGACCACCTTGTGGTCCTGGCTGGCCGGGATCGCATGCACGTGACGCGGCTCCCGGGGCCACTCGGGCTCCGGCGCGCGCCCGCGCCCGCGTCCAGGACCGGGCGGTGAGAGCGGCGCCTGGCGCGACCACTGCGCGGCGGAGAGCTCGTCGTCGAGCGTCTGCGGAGCGTCCGCAAACGCGTCCTGCTGCTCCGCTCGCTCCGTGCGTCCGGGGCGGGCCGGGCGCCCGCGACGGCGGCCGAACAGTGAGCGCCGGCGCTCACGCGCGCCACCGTCATCGGCTCGGGGCGGCAGCGAGCCCTCCCGCAGCCACCCCTCGTGCAGCGCCTGGGGTTTGCAGAGCTCGCAGACGCGATAACGGCGTCCGCCATTGACGAACACCTCTGGGTGCTCGCCGCGCAGCAGGGTCCGCTCACAGATGTCGCAGACCTCATGCTCGTAGGTTGTGGTGATGCTCCTGGTACTCATCAATGCCGCCGGCCCCGGCAGACGAGCGTAGCGCACGGCTCGCCGCCGCCGGGGCCCTGAAACGTTGCGCTCAGACCTTCACCGGCTCACTGCGCGTCTGTGCGACCACGCGCTCAACCAGATGCGAGGGCACCTCCTCATAGCGCAGGAACTCCATCGCGAACTCACCCTGACCGCCGGTGATGGCCCGCAGATCAGGGGCGTAGGCGAGCATCTCCGCCATCGGCACCTCGGCCTTCACCTCCGTGATCCCGCCGCCGACCGGCTCCATCCCGAGCGGATGACCGCGACGCGAGTTCAGATCGCCGATGACATCCCCGACAGCGTCCTCAGGGATGCTCAGCGTGACCAGCATGATCGGCTCCAGCAGGACCGAGCCGGCCTGCTCCAGAGCCTCGCGCATGGCCGCCGCGGCGGCCAGCTTGAACGCCATCTCCGATGAGTCGACGGAGTGGTAGGAGCCGTCGAACACGGTCACGCGCAGATCCTTGACCGGGTATCCCGCCACGGCCCCGGACTGCATCGCCTCCAGCACGCCCTTCTCCACGGCGGGGATGAAGGACCCCGGGATCACGCCGCCCTTGATCGCGTCGACGAACTCAAAGCCGCTGCCAGCGGGCAGCGGCTCGATCGAGATGTGGCAGTCGCCGAACTGCCCGCGGCCGCCGGTCTGCTTCTTGTGGCGCCCGTGAGCCTTGGCGGAGCCACGGATCGTCTCCTGGTAGGGGACGCGCGGCGGCTTCAGCGAGACCTCCACCCCGAAGCGGCTGCGCAGGCGGTCGAGGATCACCTCCACGTGCATCTGCGAGAGCCCGGCGACGATCTGCTCCGCGGTCTGCGGGTCGCGGTGCAGGTCGATCGTCGGGTCCTCCTCCTGCAGGCGCCTCAGCGCCGTGAAGATCTTGTCCTCATCGCCCTTGGCGCCCGAGGCGGCGGCGCTGACCGCGAACGCCATCACCGGTGCCGGCAGCTTGATGCTCGGCATCTGCAGCGGCTCGTCACGCGCCGCCAGCCAATCTCCGGACCTGGTCTCCTTGAGCTTGGCCACGGCGCCGATGTCACCCGGCCCGAACTCATCGACGTGACCGGACTGTGAGCCGTCGAAGCTGATCAGCTGACCGATCCGCTCCTTGGTGTGGGTGCGGGTGTTGAGCAGCTGCGAGTCGTGCCGCAACACCCCCTGGAATACGCGGAAGATGTTGACGCGCCCCGCGAACGGGTCGGCTCGCGTCTTGAACACGTAGGCGAAGAGCTCGCGGTCCTCGGTCGCCTCGAGCGTCACCGGTCCGCACTGCAGCCCGCCGTGCTTGACCGGCGAGGGCAGGTCCTCGACGATCGCGTCGAGCAGCCGGTTGGTGGCGAGGTTGGCGGTGGCGATCCCGCAGGTGACGGGGAACAGCGCACCGTGGTTGGTGCCCTCCTTGAGCGCGGCGACGATCTCATCGTGGGCGATCTCCTCACCGTCCAGGTAGCGCTCCATCAGCGCGTCGGAGTTCTCGGCCACCTCGTCCATCAGCCGTTCGCGGTACTCGCGAGCCTGCTCCAGCTGCCGCTCAGGGATCGGGATCTCCACGCAGTTCTCGCGCCCGGCGCCGTCGTAGCGGTAGGCGCGCATGTCGATCAGGTCGATCACGCCGCTGACCTCGTGCTCGACTCCGATCGGGATCTCGGTCGCGACCACGTGCGGACCGAACGCCGTCTTCAGCGCGTCAAGCGTGCGGAAGAAGTCCGCGCGCTCACGGTCGAGCATGTTCACGAACAGCAGCCGGGCGAGGTCCAGCTCGGCGGCGCGCTGCCAGAGCCGCGCGGTCTGGATCTCGACTCCCATGACGGCGTTGACCACGAAGATCGCCGACTCACAGACGCGCAGCGCCCCGAGCGCGTCGGCCACGAAGCTGGGATCGCCGGGGGTGTCGATCAGGTTGACGCGGCGCTGCTGCCACTCAAAGGAGGCCAGCGAGGCCGACAGTGACATGCGGCGCGCACGCTCATCGGGCTCGCTGTCAGACACCGTGGTGCCCTCCGCCACAATCCCCATGCGGTTGATCGCGCCGGCCTGGTAGAGCAGCGCTTCGTTCAGCGAGGTCTTCCCGCTTGCGCGGTGGCCGACCAGCGCCACGTTGCGAATGCGATCCGCGGCCTTGTGCATGCTGCCTCCTCTCACTTGAAGTGAGTGCGCTGGCGCTGCGAGTGCGCCAGAGCACTCGGATGAGGCGACCCTACACCCGGGCGGCGCGGCCGTCGAGCGGGTCTTCTACTCGAGTTCGGTGCTGAGCTTGGAGCGCAGCCGCAGCACCGCCTTGGTGTGCAGCTGGGAGACGCGCGACTCGGTCACGCCGAGCACCTCTCCGATCTCCCGCAGCGTCAGGTTCTCGTAGTAATAGAGCGCGATCACGAGCTTCTCACGCTCCGGCAGCGCCGCGATCGCGTCCGCGATCCGGTCGCGCAGCTCACCCTGGTCGACGAGCGCCTCCGGGTCGGCGGCGCCGCGGTCGGCGATCGTGTCCAGCAGCGAGACCTGATCGCCGCCGCTGTCATTGGTGTTCCACAGCTCATCGAGCGCGACCAGCGTCGAGGTCGAGATCTGCACCAGCGAGTCGTTGAAGTCGGACACGGAGATGCCCAGCTCAGCCGCCATCTCCTCGTCCGTGGGGGCGCGCTGCAGGCGCGCCTCGAGCTTCTGGTTGGCGCGCTCGATCTCCCGTGCCCGCGCGCGCACCGAGCGCGGAACCCAGTCGAGCGTGCGCAGCTCATCGATGATCGCGCCGCGGATCCGGGTGATGGCGTAGGTCTCGAACTTGATCTCGCGGCTCAGATCGAAGCGTTCGATCGCGGAGATCAGGCCGGTGAGCCCGTAGGAGACCAGGTCGGCCTCATCCACGTGCCCCGGCAGGTTCACGCTCATGCGCCCGGCGACGTACTTCACCAGCGGCGCGTAGGCGACCACCAGGCGCTCACGGGCGCGCTCATCCGCGGAAGCCTTGTAGCGCTTCCAGAGATCCTTCAGCTCTATCGCTTTGACGTTCGTTTCCACTGTGAACCGTGTCTTGCCTCTTACGCCCTGGGATGGGCGCGAGCATACGCGGACCTCAGGCGGACGGACTCTACCCGAGTGTAAACCTGGGTAGTTGAGATCGTGGCGTGGCCCAGCAGCTCCTGGATCGAGCGCAGGTCGGCGCCGCCGTCCAGCAGGTGCGTGGCGAACGAGTGGCGCAGCGCGTGCGGGTGCGCCTGCGCCAGCGCCGGGGAGGTGCCCTGTGCCGCACGGGCCCAGATGCGCAGCCGCCGCCGCACGTCTGAGGTGCTGAGCCTGCGACCGGATTTTGAGAGGAACAGCGGCTGGCGCGGATCGTCGCGCCCGCTGGCCAGCAGCGCCCTGCGCCCGCCCTGCAGGTAGCGGTTGATCGCCGCCAGCGCGTGCTCGCCGACCGGCACCACCCGGGTCTTGCCGCCCTTGCCCTCGACCCGCACAGATTCCGAGTCAAAGTCGAGCGAGCCCAGCTCCAGCTTGACCAGCTCCTCCGCGCGCAGGCCAGATGAGTAGGCGAGCTCCAGAAGCGCACGGTCGCGCTGCTCCAGCGGGCCGCCGGCCGGAACGCGCTCCAGCAGCGTGACGACGTCCGCGGGCCTGAGCACGTGCGGCAGGTTCTTGGGCCGCCGCGGCGCGCTCAGCAGGTCGGCCGGGTTCTCAGCGCGCTCGCCGAGCTCCACCTGCACGCGCAACAGCGCCCGCACCGCCGCCAGCTTGCGAGCCACCGTGGTGGCGGCATGTCCCTGCGCGGAGAGGCCCGCGACGTAACGCCGCAGCGCCCGCGCGTCGAGCGCCGCCGGCTCGATTCCGTGTGCCTCACACCAGCCGCAGAGCTGCCGGCAGTCCCCCAGGTAGGCGTGCAGCGTGTGCGCGGACAGCGCCCGGCGCCGGAGATCCGCCTCGAACTCACGCAGCACGCGCTCCCAGCCCTGGGAGACCGGGGCTGGGGGCGCTGCGGCTGCGGGCTCTGGGGCGGCATTGGCGCTCATCGAGAGAAGGTTCGCCAAAACCGCGCCCGCCCCTGCGCGCCGCTCAGCTGACGGAGACGTTCACGAGCGTGCCGATCGGCGTGTACGGCCAAACCTGGCCGGCCTCCGCGAACGGCATCTCGACGCAGCCGAGGCTCTGCGGGTACCCGTAGGAGGCGCGGATGAAGCCGTGCAGCGCGTCGCCGCCGTAGAAATAGCTGGTCCACGGGATCCCGGTGTCGTGGTAATGCGTGCCGTTCGGGTTGGTGCCGCTCATCGTCGTGACGCGCAGGTGCTCATAGACCGCAAACGTGCCGATCTCGGTCGGCGACACCGCGATTCCGGTGTTGGCCAGCCCGTGCACCACGACCTTGCCGTTGTGCCACACGGTGACGGTCTCCGGCAGGTGCTCACTGACCATCACGAACGTGTAGCCGAAGTTGGTGCCCTTGCCGGCCACGGCCGCGTTGATCAGCGCCTTCCAGACGGCCGGCCCGGGGATCCCGTCGGGAGTCAGGCCGACGTTCTCCTCAAACGCCATCACCGCGCCCTTGGTCACCTCGGTCCACTTGGTGGGCGACCAGAGGTGCTTGAGCAGCGCCGGGGTGTGCGGGTAGCGCCAGCGGAAGGTCCCCTTCACCGGGTTGGCGATCGCCGCTTCCTCGGCGGCGACGCTGCGCGCGATCCCGCGCGCGCTGGCACGGGCGGCGCTGGCGCCGGTGGCCGGCGTGGTGGTGCTCTGCGTGCCGGTGGTGGTGGTCGTGGCGCCGGTGGTGGTGGTCGTGGCGCCGGTTGTGGTCGTGGTCGTGGCGCCGGTTGTGGTCGTGCCCGTGCGCGGCGGGCGCTTGCGATGCGTGGTGGTGACCGGCTTGGTCGGCTTGTGCCTGACCCCCGCCGGCGTGAACGTCACCGGCAGGTAGCCCAGCTGCGCGAGCAGCTGCTGCAGCGCGTAGGTCGAGGCCTGCGGCACGCTCCAGTTGCCGGCCACCGGGTAAGCGCCCGTGCCGGGCTGCGGGCCGGTCGCGCCCACGAGCCGCACGTTGCCGGGCAGCAGCACCTGCACGGAGGCCCCCAACCCGTAGCCGTAGCCGAGCGGGCGAAAGACGATCGTGCGCGCGTTGACGTTGTGCCAGACGCCGGGTGTGATCGGGTTCACCGGCGGCCGGCTCGATCCGAGCACCTGGCTCACCGGCCTGGAGAAGGTCAGCGTGATGTCCGTGCTGGGGGTGATCTGCGAGCCCGGGGCGGGCGTCGCCACAACCGAGGTCAGCGACGAGCCGCCGTGGGCGGCGTGGCGCACCGAGGCCGCCGCGCCGGAGGCGCCGAGCAACATCGCAGCGAGGGTGACGAGGATCACGGCTGGGGTGGCGGTGCGCAACGCCGCGCCGTGCCCGCGCGTCCGCCCCGGTTCATTGATCTGCAAAACGCTCATCTCCAGTTGGCTCGCCGATCGGCACTCACCCGCCGTCCGACTGCTCCGAGAAATGGTAGCCGGTGACTGCACCGCTTCCCTAAGCTTGCGTAAGAGTTGACGTAGGAGCCACAGGCGCGCGTGGGCGCGCTCAGGGGCCCGTTCCGGCGCGCGCCGACGCTGAGGAGCCGGCCCCGAGCCCGACGCGCGCACGTCGCGTCAGTTGATCCGCACGTTCTTGATCACGGTCGGCGGAGTGTTGGTGAAGGCGTGGTAGTTCCACGCCTGGTACTCCAGCGTGAGCGTTGCCCGGATGCCGCCACGGTGGCGCGCGAGGATCCGCTTGGCGGTCGCGTTGGGGCTGATCCACATCGGCATCTCCTTGCCGACGTGCACCCACATGCGCACCGCGCCGATCACGGTCGTGCCGTAGCGCAGCGTCGCGGTCACGCGTCCCGTCGCCAGGTACCTGATGGAGTAGCTGAGCGACCCGTAGCGGTGGGAGATCATGTGCACCGGGCTGGGCGACTGCACGGTGTAGCTGACGGTCTCGCCCGAGCCGCTGAAGCCGTCCGCGGTCTGGGCCCAGATCTGGAGCGTGTGCGTGCCGGGGATCTGGGTGGGCAGGTACTGGCCGTCGGCCACCTCACGACCGTTCTCATCGACGGCGTAGAGGTCACCTGCCGGGATCGTGTCCCCGCTGCCGGGCGTGGCCGCCAGCGCCAGCGCGACGCGCTGGTTGAAGGCGTAGGTAGAGCCGTTCACGGGGGTCACGATCGTCATCGTGGGCGGCGTCGTGACGGACACGCTCCAC
This sequence comes from Actinomycetes bacterium, assembly GCA_021851525.1. GTDB lineage: Bacteria > Actinomycetota > Thermoleophilia > Solirubrobacterales > Solirubrobacteraceae > Palsa-465. The sequence goes on from JAJZDA010000022.1 coordinate 26,222, forward strand.
GACGGGAAGACGACGTCAGAGCTCGGCTCAGGGGTGCCGTTGTCAGTCCAGGAGATGGTCCCCGGCGTGTCGGCCGTGCTGCCCTCCGGGGTGCCGGCCACCACGAAGAACTCCATCTCGCAGTGGTTGGGAGAGTTCCCGTAGACCGTGAATCCCGATTCCGTGATGGTGCTCGCGCCGGAGTCGCTGCTGGGCGTGAAGTTTCCGCAGTTCATGGCGCTGACGGAGCTGCCGGGAGCGACCGTCAGGCCTGCCGGAAGCTGGTCAGAGAAGCTCACGTTCGTCAGCTTCGCGTTGGCCGTGTCGGTGATCACGTAGCTGACCGCGTAGAGCGTTCCCTGCACGAGCGGCAGCTGACCGGCGGGAGTCTGGTTGGGAGCCGCGACCTGCACGTTCAGCGGCGGCAGGATCGGCTGCGCTGCAGCGGCGGGACCGCTGAGCAGGGCGCTGCCCGCAGCGCTCAGAAGCAGCGCGGTGCCGAGCGCGCGGGCTGGGCCAAGGGGCGAAGGAATGATTCTCACAGCGCTCTTAACGGCAGCGGAGCACGCCGACATTAGCCCCGGAGCCGGTGGGCGGCTCAGCGGTGCCCGCGCCGGGCCGCCGCGCGGCGCGCTGGCGCCC